>NZ_JBSXNM010000042.1:0-255000 GCF_056857655.1 Paracoccus sp. L-17 | reverse complement strand
TCGTCCATGGCGCCGGCCGATGCACTCACCGCCTTGGCCGGAGCGGGAAGGCTCGAGACGTCCACGGGTTCGGCAACCGCCGAATCGTCGATCAGCCGCACGCTGGATCCATCCGCCGACACCAGCGTCCGGCGCAGCACACGAAGATCGGCGTCGCGGATGGTCACGATCTTGCTGCCATCGGCGCGCGTGACGATCGTGCGCGAAGAACCGTCGCCAAAATTCTCGGTGCTGACGGTCGAGCCCGGCTGACGCAGCAGCGCAACTTCGTCCTTGATGACCTGCTGGCTGCCATCCGACCGGGTCACGACAACGCGATCCGGCGCGCTCAGCGCGACCTGGCGGTTGTTGTTCAGCATCGCGCCGACGGCGACGCCGCCCAGACCCAGAAGCAGGGCCTTGGCCAGATCGTTCTTGCCGTCATCACCGCCATTCGAATCCTGCGCCGCGTTCTGCTGACCGGTCGTGGAGTTCAGGGCATCGCGCAGATTCGTCGTGAAATCCTCGGACGAGGACCGGCTGTTGTCTTCGGTCACCTTTTCTTCGGTCACCTCGGCATCGGCCGCATTCTCGTCCAGAGCGGCGGCTGTCGGCGCTTCGGTCGTCGCCGCAGCCTCCCTCGCGGCTTCGGTTTCGGTCACGTCCTGTTCCGGGACGGCCGCCTCTTGGCCGGAGGCATCCGTGGTGGTGGTTGTCTCGGCCTCGGTGGCAGCCTTGGTGTCGGCCGATGCTTCGGCTTCGGGGGCGCCTGATCCGGCGCCGCTGTCGGCGGGCTTATCCGCTTCAGTCGTCTTGTCCGATTCCTCGGCCAGGGCCTTGGCCAGCGCGTCTTCGTCGCTGGCCGGATCGGCGCCCTCGCTGTCGGCGGCCTTGGCAGGCTCGCGGGCGTCGGTTTCGGCCTTCTGGTCCGTGGTCACCTCGGCACCGGCCGCATTGGTTTCGGTCGCGTCCGGTTGCTGCGCGGCGGCGTCAGCTTCCGCTGCGCCAGAGGATTGCGCCTCGCCGGTCGCCGTCATGTCGCCGGAGGTCGTCGTCGCTTCACCGGATGCCTTTGCGCCGCCGGTCGTCTCACCGGTCAACGTCGCCTCGGTGTCCTGCGCCTTGACCGAACCGGATTGATCCGATTCCTTGGCCAATGCGTCCGCAAGGGCATCCTCGCCCGTCGCGGCGTCCCCGGTTGCGGTGGTTTCTTCCGAGGCCGCGGGATCTGCCGTATCCGTCATTGCGGGGTCCGCTGCCGGCGCCTCTGGCGCGGCGGCGGGGTCTTCGGCCATTGTCGCATCGGCCGGTGCGGCCGGCGCGGCCGTAGAGCCTCCGGCATCCCCCTGCCCTGCCGCTGCCTCAGCCTTGGCTTCAGGCGCAACGGTGCCCGACGCATCGACAGAGCCGTCCGTTGCCGGCATCTCGTCGGCGGCGGATTGTTCTGGAGCGGCCGTTTCTTCGGCACCGGCATTGGCTGCGGGCTGTTCGGTGCCACAGGGTGCCGCACTGCCGTCGGCACAGGGCTGGGCCGCTGTGGCATCGACCTCGGGCACGATTGCGGGCTGTTCGCCCTGGGCGCTCTGCGCGGGCTGGTCGGAATTGGCATCAGGCTTGGCCGCCTGGGCCATGGCAATCTGCGGCGCCAGCAGAGACAGGCAGGCCGCGATTGCGGTGGTGTTGTGAATGATGCGGCGCATGGGTGCTCCTTCATTGCCGTTTGGCGATTGTTCGAGCGACAAACAGTCGCAGTGGACCGTCAGTTCCAAACAAGCGCGTGATCACCGCGTCGCGACGCCGCCGAAAACGGGTCTGAAGGTCGGGCTTCTTTCGCCTGGCGGGCTGGAATTCCCGTTCGCTGCAAAGACGTTGGCGCACGACGCGCGTCGGCAGCAGGCAATCCGCAATGC
Source organism: Paracoccus sp. L-17 (assembly GCF_056857655.1). Taxonomy (NCBI): domain Bacteria; kingdom Pseudomonadati; phylum Pseudomonadota; class Alphaproteobacteria; order Rhodobacterales; family Paracoccaceae; genus Paracoccus; species Paracoccus sp. L-17. Next base: position 253,111 of record NZ_JBSXNM010000042.1, on the reverse strand, counting down.
GTCATGGATGGCCCGTGAGCTCGCTGCCTGCCAATCAAGGGCAGATCCGTCACCTGCGGGCGAGGCAGGCTGGCGCGTCGCGATGCGGAAAAACTGGTCGGAGCGAGAGGATTCGAACCTCCGACCCCCTGCTCCCGAAGCAGGTGCGCTACCAGGCTGCGCTACGCTCCGACCGTAGGTGGGGCAACTAGCGCGCGGCGGGTGGCTTTGCAAGCCCCATTTCAGTCGCGCGGATGCCACAAACGTTGCAGGATCGCGGACTTCGGCGCTGTCACGGTCTCGGTCCGCAGCCGTGTCGCCAGCACCGGACGGTTGGCCGAATTGCCGCCGCGCCCCTCGCGCCAGACGATGTAGAGGCCCGAGCCGATGATGATCGCCGCGCCGATCAGCGTCGGCAGGTCCAGCACCTCGCCGAACAGGAACCAGCCATAGCCCGTGGCCCACAGGATCTGCGAATATTGCATCGGCGCGACGATCGCCGCCTCGCCGGCGCGATAGGCAAGGATGACCAGAAAGCCACCGGCAAGTCCCAGCCCCGCGATCAGTCCGGCCAGCGCCAGGTCGGGCAGCGCCATCGGCGTGTAGCCAAGGCTCAACGCGCCCCCGGTCACGACGAAATTGCCCAGCATCGGCCACATGATCAGGACCACCGGACGTTCCGTCCCGCCCAGCTTGCGGATGATCACCGCCGCCAGCCCGCTGGCCAGCGCGGCGATCAGCGCCGCGCCGTGACCGGGCGCCAGCGTCTGCCCGCCGGGCCGCAGCACGATCAGCACGCCGATCAGTCCGACGATGACCGCGGCCCAGCGATGCGCCCCGACACGTTCGCCCAGCACCGGAATCGACAGGATGGTGATCAGCAGCGGGGTGGCGAAAAGGATCGCATAGACCTGCGCCAGCGGCAGATTCGAGAAGGCATAGAACCCGGCCATCCCCGACGCTACCGCGCAGGCGGTGCGCAGCGCGATCCAGCCGGGGCGGTTTGGCCGCAGCGTGCCATGCGTCCGGTCCCGCATCAGCACCATCGAGATCAGCGGAAAGGACAGCAGCGAGGAAAAGAACAGGATCTGAAACGCGGGATAACGCGCGCCAAGCGTCTTGATCACCGCGTCATGCGTCGCATAAAGGCCCATCGCCGCCAGTTGCAGCAGCGCGCCCCGGACATTGGCCGAAAGCCCCAATCACGCCCCCGCGGACAGCGCGGCCACGATCCGGTCGCCCATCTGCGCGGTCGAGACCGGCGTGCCGCCCTCGGGGCCCATCAGATCGGCGGTGCGGACGCCATCGGCCAGGACAGCCTCGATCGCGCGTTCCAGTTCGGCCGCCGCGTCGCCCCGGTCGAAGGAATAGCGCAGCGCCATCGCGAAGCTGAGGATGCAGGCGATCGGATTGGCCTTGCCCTGCCCGGCAATGTCGGGCGCGCTGCCATGGACGGGTTCATACAGCGCCTTGGGCCGGCCATTCGCCATCGGTGCGCCGAGGCTGGCCGATGGCAGCATTCCAAGGCTGCCGGTCAGCATCGCGGCGGCGTCCGACAGGATGTCGCCGAACAGGTTGTCGGTCACGATCACGTCGAACTGGCGTGGATCGCGGACAAGCTGCATCGCGCCATTATCCGCATACATATGCGACAATTCCACATCGGGATATTCGTTGTCGTGGACCCATTGCACCTCTTCGCGCCACAGGATGCCCGATTCCATCACATTGGCCTTTTCCATCGAGCAGACCCTGTTGCTGCGCCGCCGCGCCAGTTCAAAGGCGGATCTTGCCACGCGCCGGATCTCGCCGCTGGTGTATCGCTGGGTATTGACGCCGACGCGGCCGCCCTCGTTGTCGGGGTTGTTGTCATCGGCATGGATCCCGCGCGGCTCGCCGAAATAGACGCCGCTGGTCAGCTCGCGCACGATCAGGATGTCCAGACCGGCCACGACCTCACGCTTGAGTGACGAAAAATCTGCAATAGAATCAAAACATTGCGCTGGACGCAAGTTGGCAAACAGGTCCATTTCCTTGCGCAGGCGCAGCAGGCCGCGTTCGGGCTTGAGACTGAAATCGAGATCGTCGTATTTCGGCCCCCCGACCGCGCCCAGCAGCACCGCATCGACCGCTTGTGCCAGGGCCATGGTCTCGTCCGCCAGGGGCTTTCCGTGCCGGTCATAGGCCGCGCCGCCCACCAGATCGTGACCGATCTCGAAGGACATGCCGCGATTGGCCTCGAACCAGCCGATCACCTTGACCACCTCGGCCATGACCTCGGGGCCGATTCCGTCGCCGGGCAGAACGAGAAGCGAGAAACGATCGGCCATGCAGTCCTCCTCAGGATCGGGAATGACCCCGGTTAGACCCGACCCGCAGCAGGGTCAAGTTCACGGTGAATTGGGTTGCGGGCGGCGCCTGGCACGCAGAACGGTTGGGACCGCGAGAGGCAAGGGGAATCGACCATGCGAGCGTGGGACATGCTGATGATCACGGCACTGGCCGGAGGCGCGCTGCTGCTGGCCGGAGCCGAGATCTCGTCCGGCGGGCAACGGCTCAGCGTGCCGCTGCCCGATGTCTCGGCCATGAACCGGACCGAGGCCGACATGCTGGCCCGGCAACTGGCCGAGATCGAGGTGATCACCGCGAACTGTCCCGATTATGCCATCACCGATGGCGAATGGACCCTGCTCAGCGGCACCGGCGATCTGCTGGCGGCGCAGATCGGCGTCGACCCCACGCAATATGAACGCGATTATTTCGGACCGGCCTTCACGCTGCTGGACGACCCCTCGTCCTGCGACCGCATCGGCCCCGAGGCGCGGCCGCTGATCGACCGGCTGATCCGGATGGGTGGCGGGACCAAACTGCAGCGATGACCGGCCCTGTCCCTCGGGCCTCGGCTTGATTATGCTGCGGACCGACCCATCGCTCAAAGGCCGCCCATGTCCGATATTCCGCTGGTCGTCGCCCCGAATCTCAAACGCCGCCTTTCGGGCGTCACGGCGACGGTTGTGCGGCTGATCCCGGTTCAGGCAAAGATGATCGCGATCCGCGCCACCGGGCCGGGCATGCCGCCCGATGTGCCGCATATCCCGCTGCTGCGCGCAGCGACCCTGCCGCGCGACCGCTGGCGTGTCTGGCACGCGCGGCGCAACACGGAAATGCTGCTTGGACTGATCCTGCGCCATCTGCTGGGGCGGAAATACCGGCTGATGTTCACCTCGGCCGCGCAGCGCCGCCATAGCCGCTTCACGAAATGGCTGATTCGCCGGCAGGAGGCGCTGGTGGCGACCACGCCGCAGGCCGCGGCCTATCTGGAACGGCCCGCCCGCGTCGTCATGCATGGCGTGGACACTCGGATCTTCCACCCCGCGCCGGATCGCGCCGCGCTGCGCCGCCAGCTCGGGCTGGATCCGGATGCGGTGCTGATTGGCTGTTTCGGGCGTGTGCGCGAACAGAAGGGCGTCGACCTGCTGGTCCGCGCGGGCCTCGATCTGCTGGCCGCCCGACCGCGCGCGCAGATCATCTTCACCGGGCGCATTACCCCCGACAACCGCGCCTTCGCCGACGGGTTGCAGGACCGGATCGGCAGGGCCGGGTTGCAGGACCGGATCCGCTTTCTGGGGGAATTGCCCTGGGACCGGCTGGTGCGGCATTACCAGGCCCTGGACCTGTTCGCCGCACCCGCCCGCTGGGAAGGCTTCGGTCTGACCCCGCTGGAGGCGATGGCCTGCGGCGTTCCCGCCATCGGCGCCCGCGTCGGCGCCTATGAGGCGCTGATCCGCGACGGCGAGACCGGCAGCCTGGTCCAGACCGGCGATGCGGGGGCCTTGTCGGCGGCGCTGGCCCGCTGGCTGGACGACGATGCGGCGCGCGCGGCCGCGGGACGCGCGGCACGCATCCATGTCGAGGCGAACCACTCGATCCAGGCCGAGGCTCGCGCGCTGGTCCGCATCTATCACGATCTGCTGTCGCAGCCATGAACCGCCTGCGCTTTCTGGCCGCGCGCAGCCTGCGCCAAGAGACCGCGCTGATGCGCCTGTCGGTGCCGCAACGGGAACTGCTGGCCGATCTGGCCGGCCGGTCGGTCGCGCTGATCGGCAATGCCCGCGCATTGGCCGGGGCGGCCCATGGCTCCGCCATCGACAAAGCCGACCTGGTGATCCGCATCAACCGCGCGCCGATGCCCGCGGCCCCCAGCCATGGCAGCCGCACCGACTGGCTGGCCCTGGCGGTGCGGCTGGCCGCGCCTGATCGCGACCGCATCGGGCCCGCGCGCATCCTGTGGATGTCGCCCAAGCGCAAGCGGCTGGACTGGCGGACGGCGGCCAGCCCCGGCTTCTATCTGCATCCGCTGGGCGATTATTGCGCCCTGCGCGACCGGCTGGGCGCGCCGCCCACGACAGGGGCGATGCTGATCGACCTTGCGCTGCGGTCCGGGCTTGCCTCGCTGACACTCTATGGTTTCGATTTCTTTGCCAGCCAGAGCCTGTCGGGACGTCGCAGCGCCGCGCAGGTGCCACATGATTTCGGCGCCGAAGCGGCCTGGGTCGGGGACATGCAGCGCCGCGACCCCCGCCTCGACCTGGTGGCTTGAGATCGCGAAGGGGACGGGACGGGCGCGGCCCGTCCCGGTCGCTGCCGCTGGGCGTCTATCCCGGCCAGGCGTCCCGTGGGCGTGGTCCATCCGCGATCGGGGCGGGGCCGGGCACCGCATGCCTGCAAGGCTCCGCCCCTTCCATCCCGCCCTCGCCTGCGCTACACGCCGCCAACCGCAGAAGACAGGAGTCCCCAATGGGCTACAAAGTCGTTGTTGCCGGCGCCACGGGCAATGTGGGCCGCGAGATGCTGAACATTCTGGACGAGCGCCAGTTCCCGGTCGATGAAATCGCCGTCCTGGCCTCGCGCCGTTCGCAGGGCACCGAGGTCAGCTTTGGCGACAGGACCCTGAAAATCCAGGATATCGACCAGTTCGACTTTGCCGGCTGGGACATCGCGCTGTTCGCCATCGGGTCGGACGCGACGAAGAAATACGCCCCCCTCGCGGCCAAGGCCGGTTGCGTGGTCATCGATAACAGCTCGCTCTATCGCTATGATCCCGACGTCCCGCTGATCGTGCCCGAAGTGAATCCGGAGGCGATCACCGGCTATTCGAAAAAGAACATCATCGCCAATCCCAATTGTTCGACCGCGCAGATGGTGGTGGCGCTGAAGCCGCTGCATGACCGGGCGCGGATCAGGCGGGTGGTCGTCAGCACCTATCAATCCGTCAGCGGCGCGGGCAAGGAAGGCATGGACGAGTTGTGGGACCAGACGAAGGGCATGTATGTGCCCGGTCAGGAGGTCGCGCCCAACAAGTTCCAGAAACAGATCGCCTTCAACGTCATCCCGCAAATCGACGTCTTCATGGATGACGGCTCGACCAAGGAAGAATGGAAGATGGTCGCCGAGACCAAGAAGATCGTCGATCCCGCGATCAAGGTGACGGCCACCTGCGTTCGCGTGCCGGTCTTCGTCGGCCATTCCGAGGCCATCAATATCGAGTTCGAGGATTTTCTGGACGAGGACGAAGCCCGCGACATCCTGCGCGAGGCGCCGGGGATCCTTGTCGTCGACAAGCGCGAACCCGGCGGCTACACGACCCCGGTCGAATGCGTCGGCGACTTTGCCACCTTCATCAGCCGCATTCGTCAGGATTCGACCATCGAGAACGGCCTGAACATCTGGTGCGTCAGCGACAACCTGCGCAAGGGCGCCGCGCTGAACGCGGTGCAGATCGCGGAACTGCTGGGCAACCGGGTGCTGAAGAAGGGCTGATCGTGTTCGACTGGATCGCCAGCTTTCTGGAAGGCGGCGGGCCCTGGGGCATCGCCGCCCTCATGTTTCTGGAAAACGTCTTTCCGCCGATCCCGTCGGAACTGATCATGCCGCTGGCGGGATATAACGCCGCGCGTGGGGTGGCCTCGTTCTGGGTCAGCGTCGCCGCCGGCGCGGCCGGTTCGCTGGCGGGTGCCTATCTGTGGTATATGATTGGCGTCGCCTACGGGCCGGTGCGGCTGCGCCGGCTGATCGCGCGCCACGGCCGCTGGCTGACGATGACCGAGGCGCAGCTTGACCGCGCGCAGGGCTGGTTCGACCGGCATGGCCGCTCGGTCGTCTTTTTCGGCCGCTTCGTCCCCACCGTGCGGACGCTGATCTCGGTCCCGGCCGGGCTGGCGCGGATGTTCCTGCCGCGCTTTCTTCTGTTCTCGGGCCTGGGCAGCCTGATCTGGACCATGGCGCTGGCGGCGGCGGGCTACTGGTTGCAGGACCGCTATGACCGGGTTGACGCCTGGCTGAACCCGGTCTCGACCGCGGTGGTCGTGCTGTTGGCCGCCGCCTATCTGTGGCGCGTCATGCGCTGGCGTCCCGACAGCTGATCAGATTTCGGTCCAGCGTCGGCCCGCGTTCTCGGCCTGCCACAGGGTGCCTTCGCGGATGTCGTGGACCAATCCGTGCAGCGACAGTTCGTCCGCCTGCACCGCCGCTTCGACGAAGGGGAATGTCATCAGGTTGCCGATCGAGACCATCACCGCCTCGCGTTCCAGCGCCCGGATCTGCTGGTCTTCGGGCAGGTCCTTGATCCGTTCGTAGCCGGGGCGCAGGATATCCATCCAGCGACCGACGAAGCTGGACTTTTCCTCCAGCTCCGGGGCCTGCCCGGAACACATGGCATGGCAGCCCGCGACCCCGCCGCAGTTGGTATGCCCGACCACGATCAGATGCGCCACCTTCAGCGCCATGACCGCGTATTCCACCGCCGCCGAGGTGCCGTGCTGCATCCCATCGGGCGCATATGGCGGCACCAGGTTGGCGATGTTGCGATGGATGAAGAATTCGCCCGATTCCGCGCCGAAGATGCCGGTCACGTGGACCCGCGAATCGCAGCACGAGATCACCATCGCCCGCGGTCGCTGCCCGTCATCGGCCAGCCGCCGGAACCAGGCGCTGTTTTCCGCATAGGAGGTCGCCTTCCAGCCATGATAGCGGCCGACCAGGTATTGCGGCAGGGGACGGACATGATGCATTTCGAACCTCGCGCGTTTGCCGCTTGATAGGCAGGGATTGAACAAAATTCGAGCGGTTTCTTCCACCGCGATCAAGTCTTTCTTCATGGCTGGACGTCATGGTGCCCCGACATGTGGGAACACGGGCAATGTGTTGGAGAAGACGATGGCACAGATCAGGACGTTGCCGGTGACAGAGCCGGTTCGCGTCGATGTCAGGCGCGTGGGCGATATCGTGAACGAACTGGGCGAAAGCGCGGCGCAGAATGTGATCGAACTGGCGCTGGAACAGCTTGCCGGCGCACTGACCGCCACCGACGAGGCTCTGGCCCGGGGCGATCTGGCGGGCGCAACCGGACATGCCGACCAATTGTCACGGCTGGCCTGGCAGATCGGGCTACTGTCGCTGGCCGGCGTGGCAATGGATCTGTGCGCCTGCGCCGAAAGGCACGATCCCGGCGCGCTGGCGGCGGTTCGGGCGCGGCTGATGCGGGTCGGCAACCGCTCGCTGACGGCGATCTGGGACCGCGCCGGGATCGGCTGACCGGTTCTTGCGGGCAGCGGATCACGCTGTAATCTGGCCCGCGATCAAGGAAGGATCCGCCATGCAGCCCGATTTCGCCCCCCCGACCGAGGATTCCCTGCCATTCTGGCCGCTCTGGCAGGATTCCGACCTGCCCGCTGACGCCGATGCCGGCCATTGGCCATCGGCCGGCGGCTTTTCTGGAAAGGCGGGCCAGATCTGCCTGCTGCCCGACGCGAATGGCGGGTTGCGCGGCGCCCTGCTGGGGCTGGGGCCGCGATCCAAAGCCGGCCGCGAACGCTTTGCCCTGGCCCGCGCGACCGGGCTGCCGAAAGCCGTCTGGCGGCTGGCGGCGTTGCCCGAGGGACTGGACCCGGACGAGGCCGCGCTGGCGCTGCTGCTGGGCCAGTATCGCTTTGCCCGCTACAAGGGCCCGGCCTATGACGGACCGCGCTTTCAGGTGCCCGAGGGCGTCGACGGCCCGCGCCTGCAAGCCGTCGCGCGCGGCGAGTTCCTGTCCCGCGACCTGATCAACACGCCCGCCAGCGACATGGGCCCCGATGCGCTGGAAAAGGCCGCGCGCGCGCTGGCCAACGAGATCGGCGCCGGTATCGAGGTGACGACCGGGCCGGCGCTTCTGAAACAGAACTTTCCGCTGATCCATGCGGTCGGTCGGGCGGCCGAACAGGCACCCCGGCTGATCGACATCCGGCTGGGCGGCGAGGGACCGGCGCTGACCATCGTCGGCAAGGGCGTCTGTTTCGACACCGGCGGGCTGAACCTGAAGCCCGGCACGGCCATGGCGCTGATGAAAAAGGACATGGGCGGCGCGGCGACCGCGCTTGGCCTGCTGAAGATGCTGGCCGGCACCGGCGCGGCCGGGGGGCGGCGCATCCGGGTGCTGATCCCGGCGGTGGAAAACAGCGTCGCGGGCAATGCCTTCCGGCCCGGCGACGTGCTGACCAGCCGCAAGGGCCTGTCGGTCGAGATCAACAACACCGATGCCGAGGGGCGGCTGGTTCTGGCCGACGCGCTGGCCTTCGGGGCCGAGGAAAGTCCCGATCTGATGATCTCTTACGCCACCCTGACCGGTGCCGCGCGGGTGGCGCTCGGCCCCGACATTCCGCCCTTCTATTGCGACGACGACGCGACCGCGAGGGCCTTGGCGGACGCCTCGATGGCCGTGTGCGACCCGCTGTGGCGAATGCCGTTCTGGCAAGCCTACGAGCCGATGATCGAACCGCAGATCGCCGATCTGGACAACGCCCCCGCGGGCGGCATGGCGGGTTCGATCACTGCCGCGCTGTTCCTGCGCCGATTCGCCGAAGGCGCGGGCCGCTATGTGCATCTGGACATCTATGGCTGGCAGCCGACCGCCGCGCCGGGACGCCCGAAAGGCGGCGTCGGACAGGGCGGACGGGCGCTGCTGGCCGCCCTGCCCGAGGTGCTGGGATGAGCCTTGATCGCCGGCTGACGCCGGCCACTGACCGGATCGCACTGGAGACTCTGCGCGGCATCGTCGACCGGCCGGACTACACTCCCGGCCGGCCTGCGCGGCTGGCCGTGCCACTGGCCGACCTGATGAACGTCCCCGAAGGCCGCCGCGAAAGGCAGCTGAATTTCGGCGCCGACCTGACCGTGATCGACACGCAGGGCGACTGGGTCTTCGCGCAGGCGGCTATGGACGGCTATTGCGGCTGGCTGCGCGCCGCCGCGCTGAGCGACGACATGCCGCCGATCACCCACCGCGTGACCGCGCCGGCGACCCATCTCTATCCGGCCGCCGACATGAAGCGTCACCAGTTGCACGCGCTGTCCATCGGCGCGCGCCTGTCGGTCGTGGAGGTCGAGGGGAATTTCGCGCGCCTCGCCGCCGGCGGATACGTCCCTGTCCAGCACATCGGCGACCGGCCCGCGACCGATCCAATCGCCGTTGCGGAAACCCTGCTGGGCACGCCCTATCTGTGGGGCGGCAACAGCGATTGGGGCATCGATTGTTCCGGCCTTGCCCAGGCTGCGCTGACCGCCTGCGGTACCGCCTGTCCCGGCGACAGCGACCTGCAACGGGCGGCCTTTCCGGCGGTCGACGACATCCGGCGCGGCGATCTGCTGTTCTGGCCGGGCCATGTGGCGCTGGCGGCCTCGGCCGAACTGATGATCCACGCGACGGCATGGAAGATGGCCGTGATCCGGGAACCGATCGCCCTGGCCATCGCCCGCATCGACGCCGCGGGCGAGGGTCCGTTTCTCGGCGCGCACCGGCCGCAATGACCGACCCCGGATGATTACAGGTTGAAGACCCGCTCGGGCTGGACCGTGCCGCCCTGATAGCGGCCGATGCAGACCGGCCCGCGAGCATCCGCGACCCAGACCAGTTCGCCCCATTCCGCACCTCCGGTGACCTCGCCCGGATTGCCGTTGCGGATTCGGATCGCGCCTTCGGGCGTGGCGCGCAGCGCGGGAAGGTCGGTCAGCGCGGCCTCCAGCGGCAGCAATCGCGCCTGAATCCGGTCCTGCGCCTCGCGGTCGATCCCGTCGAAGCTCATGCCGTCCTCGACCTCGAAGGGACCGGACCAAGTGCGGCGCAGGCTGGCGACATGGCCCAGGCAACCCAGATCGCGGCCAAGATCGCGGGCGATCGAGCGGACATAGCCGCCCTTGCCGCAGACCATTTCCAGCCGCGCCGTGTCGCCATCAGCCTCGATCAGGGACAGGCTTTCGACCCACAGGGGCCGCGCGGCCAGATCCGGATCCTCGCCCTCGCGCGCCAGATCATAGGCTCGCGCGCCATCGACCTTGACGGCGGAAAAGGCGGGCGGAACCTGCATGATCTCGCCGACATAGCCGGGCAGGGCCGCCTCGATCGCGGCGCGGTCGGGCCGCGTCTCGCTGCGCCGGACGACCTGACCCGAGGCATCGTCGGTCGCCGTCTCGGCCCCCCAATTGACCACGAAATCATAGCATTTCAGGGCATCCGTCAGAATTGCCACGGTCTTCGTGGCCTCGCCCAGGGCAACGGCGAGAACACCGGTCGCGTCCGGATCCAGCGTTCCGGCATGGCCCGCCTTTCGGGCGTCCAGCGCCCAGCGGACCTTGTTCACGACCGAGGTCGAGGTCACGCCCGCGGGCTTGTCCACGATCAGCCAGCCCGACACGTCGCGACCCTTCTTGCGTGCCATCGGTTCACCCCCGGTTTGCCAAGGCGCGCGGGATAGCCGCAGCGCCGCCGCCGGTCAACCCGAGCCGTTGACCAGCCCGATCATCGGCCCCATGCTGCGGCCGAAATCGGCCCGCCCCAGGCCCGGCGCGTAGAGCCTGCTGATGGAGCCGTCCAGATACAGCGCGTTCCGCGCGCCCAGCCCGTCACGGAACATCTGACCGAACTCGTAGAACGTCACCGGATTTTCCGAGATCGCGAACCAGGCGGTCCGCCCGTCAGCCGAGACACCGACGCCGTTGCGGATATTGCGGCTTTCGGAATCGACCAGAAAGCGCGGATGCAGCTTGCCGTCGATCACCAGCATGGGCCCCGATTGCGTGGCCAGCCGGCATTCGGGCGCCTCATCGGCGAAGCTGCGGCTTTCGATCACCTGAAAGGGCCGCTTTCCGCCGCTGCAAAAGACACCATTCGGCAACATTCCGAAATTGCCGCCGCCCGCCTGGGTGGTGATCGGATGCAGTTCCTGGCCGTCAATCACCAGCAGGCCCACAGGGCGGTAATCGGGATGGAACATGCCCGCATTCATCGCAAAGGACAGGCTTTGGCCCTGGGGCAGGCTCTTGCGGACATTGTTGAAGCTGTTCAGGGGCCGCCCGTCGGCATCGTTCTGCCACAATCGCAGATCGGATTCCCGGGCGGCGTCGATCTGGCAGACGACATAGGTCTGTCCGTCCTGATCCATGCGCGTGCAACCGTCCGAAGCGGCGGGCAGTCCCATCGCGAACACCATTCCGACCGCAACGCCAAGCTGGCGTTGCAGTTCAATCAGCATCGCGATCATCAGGTGCCTCGACATCGCGGCGGACCCGTTCTTCCGCGAACAACCGGCGGGTATCGTCCATGCGATCAAAGGTCTCGTCCAGCTGGAACCGCAGCCGAGGCGCGTATTTCAGCGTCATCGCCCTGGCCACCAGGCGCCGCAATTCCGGCGCGTTGCGGCGCAGGGCCTCCAGCGCGCCATCGGCGTCGCGACCGCCCAGAGGCAGCACATAGGCCGTAGCCACCTTCAGATCGGGCGAGGTCCGCACCTCGCCCACGGTGATCGAATGGCGGTTCAGGTCCGGATCGTGCACATCGCCGCGTAGCAGCACGTCCGACAATGTGCGGCGAATCAGCTCGCCCACGCGAAGCTGGCGTTGCGACGGGCCCTGGCCCTGGCCCTGGGGAAAACGGTTCTGTGCCATCCGCCCCGATGTAGGGGGTCGCGGGCCGCGCCGCAACGGGATATGACGCGGCAAAAGGACAGGGAGGCCATGGGATGAGCGATTTCGAACAGACCGGAACCGGCGACGCGCCCGGCATCGTGGTGACCGGTGCCTCGGGACGGATGGGCCGGATGCTGATCCGGCTGCTGCTGAACAGCGATCAGGCACGGCTGGTCGGCGCGCTGGAGCGTCCGGGCCATGACTGGATCGGGCGCGACATTGGCGAGGCGATGGGCGGGCAGCCGGCCGGGGTGATGGTCAGCGACGATGTCGTCACCGTCATCGCCCGCGCCCAGGCGGTGATCGACTTCACCGCGCCTTCCGCGACCCTCGGCTTCGCCGAACTGGCCGCGCAAGCCCGCGCTGTTCACGTGATCGGAACGACGGGGCTGGAAGAGACGGACCTGGCACAGATCGCCGCCGCCGCGCGCCACGCGCCGATCATCCGGGCCGGCAACATGAGCCTCGGCCTCAACCTGCTGGTCGGCCTGACCCGCAAGGTCGCCGCGGCGCTTGGCGAGGATTGGGATATCGAGGTGGTCGAGACCCATCACCGCATGAAGGTCGATGCGCCCTCGGGCACCGCCCTGATGCTGGGCGAGGCAGCGGCCGAGGGGCGCGGCGCATCGCTGACCGATCTGCGCATACCCGCCCGCGAGGGCATCACCGGCGCGCGCGCCCCGGGCGGCATCGGTTTTGCCGCCATTCGCGGCGGCGACGTGGTGGGCGAGCACGACGTCATCTTCGCCACTCCGGGCGAACGTCTGGTGCTGCGCCATCTGGCCAGCGACCGCGCGATCTTCGCCCGCGGCGCTATTCGTGCGGCGCTGTGGGGCCAGGACAAGGGGCCGGGACAATACGACATGGCCGATGTTCTGGGCCTGACCTGAAGACCACCCTGCCCGCGACTGATTCGGCGTCGCTTCGCGCCAGAATTGACTGCCGTCCCGTTAGCCTCATCCGCCGATTGCGAGACCTTGGTTAACGCCAGCGTCAAACCAGTCTTTTTGGTCAAGTGGCCCCCGCACGGCATTCCATTTTGTTGCATTCATCTCCACCGCGTCGCTTACATGCGATGACGCAGCCGAAGTATCGGATTGCCACAACCCTTTGCTTACTTGGTGAGAGTTATGAAAGTTCTTAAGGTTCTGGCGGTCGCGGCCGCTCTTTCGCCCTTCGCCTTCGCGGCCCGGGCAGCAAGCGTTGACGTGTCGCTGGATTACACGGTCGGCAAGTCGGTTTCGATCAGCCACCCCGAGGCGGTGGCAAGCTCGGTCAAGGCATCGGCCTTTCATCTGACAGGCTCGGAAGGGATCGGAAAGTTCGTCGCGTTCTGCGTGGACATCGCGACCCGGCTCAGCCTGCCCAGTTCCTATCAGGTCGTCGGCAGCAACAGCACGACCGCCAAGCTGCAGAACCTGTTCGATGCGAATTACCGCAATGTCGGCACCAACAATGCCAACCAGTCGGCCGCCTTTCAGCTGGCGATCTGGAAGACGATCTACAACGGCTTTTCCTGGAGCGGCGCCAGCAGAACGGTCAACAGCCTGACCGCCGGCTACATGTCCAGCGCGGCTTCTTACAGCGGCGACAAGATTTGGCGCCTGACCTTCCTTGACGGCGACAAGACGCAGGATCTGGTGACCGCCGACATGGCACCCTCGCCCGTTCCGCTGCCGGCCACGGCGCTGCTGTTGCTGGGCGGCCTCGGTGGTCTGGGGGCCTTCGCCCGCAAGCGGCGCGCAGACTGACCGCGCTGCGCCGCGCGACAGCGCATGGCACGAAAATCCCGGACCGGTCGCCAAGGCTGCCGGTCCCTGCCTCTTGGGGCATCGCCCGGACGGAAAAATTCGACCGCCGGCCGGGGCCATCAAAGGTCATTTTCACCCCGCTGCTGACCGGCTAGAAGCGGGGCATGAGCACGACCCGCCTGATTGCCGATGCAGATACGACCACCGCCCTGGCCCGCACCCTTGCCGGCATGGCACGGCCCGGCCTGACGATCCTGCTGGACGGGCCGGTCGGCGCGGGAAAGACCCATTTCGCCCGCGCCTTCATTCAGGCGCGACAGGGCGACATCGCCGAGGACGTGCCCAGCCCGACCTTCACGCTGGTGCAGACCTATGACGACCCGATGGGGACCGAAATCTGGCACGCCGACCTCTATCGCCTGACCGATCCGTCGGAACTGGACGAGCTTGGGCTGGACGAGGCGGCCGAGACCGCGATCCGTCTGATCGAATGGCCCGACCGGCTGGAAATGCTGCCCGATGGCGCGCTGACCGTCGCGATGGCGCCGACACCGGATCCCCACCTGCGCCAGATCACGCTGCACGGCCCCGGCGCTGGCCGCATCGCCGCCATTGCGCGATTCATCGCGGCCACCGGCCGGGCCGGCTCGCGGGTCGTGCCGCTGGCGGGCGATGCCTCGGCCCGGCGCTATTTCCGGCTGCAGGGGCCGCAGGGCCGCGCGGTGCTGATGGACGACCCTTCAGGCGATTGCGCGGGTTTTGTCCAGATGACCCGATGGCTGCGCAGCCATGGCTTCGGCGCGCCCGAATTGCTGGCGGCGGATGACGCCGCGGGTCTGCTGCTGGTCGAGGATCTGGGCGACGATCTTCTGGCGCGGGTGCTGGAGAAGCGACCCGGCATGGCGCGCGCGCTCTATGAGCGGATCACAGATCTTCTTGTCGCGCTTCACCGCCATCCGGTGCCCGATTTCGTCCGCCCGCTGGACGGACCGCTGCTGGCCGAACAGGTCGGCCTGTTCGCGGCGTGGTATCCCCAGGCCGCCGGCGCCCCGGCCACCGATGCCGCAGGCATCGGCCCGGTCATCGCCCGGCTGCACGCCGACCTTGCAGGCGATCTTCCTTCGGTCCTGTCGCTGCGCGATTTCCACGCCGAGAACCTGATCTGGCGTGGCGACACCGCGCCGCTGGGCCTGATCGATTATCAGGACGCGGTGGCCTGCCATCCGGCCTATGATCTGGTCTCGGCGCTGCAGGACGCACGCCGCGACGTGGCGCCCGCCATCGAAGCCGCCTGCATCGCCCGCTACCTGGATGCGACCGGAATGGACGCGGCCCGTTTCCGCGCTGTCTATGCCCTGTTGGGCGCGCAGCGGAACTTGCGGATCATGGGCATCTTCACCCGGCTCTGCCTGCGCGACGGAAAGCCGCGCTATCTGGACTTCATGTCGCGCGTCTGGGGGCATCTGCGCCGCGACCTGACGCATCCCGCGCTGGCACCGCTGGCCCGGATCGTCGCGGCGCTGCCCCAGCCGGACCCGACCGTCCTCGAAAGGATTCGCGCGCAATGTCCCCGCTGATGATCTTCGCCGCGGGCCTGGGAACCCGGATGCGGCCGCTGACGGCCGATCGGCCCAAACCGCTGGTCGAGGTCGCGGGCCGGTCCCTGCTGGAGCGCGCGCTGGATCTGGGTCGCGATGCGGGATGCACGCCCATCGCGGTCAACACGCATTACCTGGCTGACCAGATTGCCCATCGTCTCGCGGGGAAGGGCGTCGCGATCAGTCATGAACCCGGCCCCATCCTTGATACCGGCGGCGGGCTGCGGCAGGCCCTGCCGCTGCTGGGAAGGGGGCCAGTGCTGACGCTGAATCCCGACGTGGTGTGGACCGGTCCGAACCCGCTGACCGCGCTGGAGATCGGATGGAACGACCGGATGGACGCGTTGCTGATGCTGGTGCCGCTGGACCGGGCCACGGCGCGAACGGGCGGCGGCGATTTCGCGCTGGCGGATAGGGGCCGGATCACCCGCCGCGGCGATTTCGTCTATGCCGGCGCGCAGATGCTGCGCCCCGAAGGGCTGGCCGGGATCCCGGATCGGGTGTTTTCGCTGAACCTGCTCTGGGATCGGCTGATCGCCCGCGGTCGCGCCTTCGGTCTGGTCCATCCGGGCGGCTGGTGCGATGTCGGCACTCCGCAGGCGATCCCGCTGGCCGAGGCATTGCTGCATGACTGAGACAGGCGGTCTTTTCGCGCTGCCTCCGGGCGTCGATTTCGCGCGCGAATTCGTCCGCGGATTTCTGCAACGCATGGCGGGCCGGCCGCCCGAATCCATCGCCCGCGTCACCATCTACGCCAATGCCGCGCGGACCATGGCGCAGATCGGCGCCGCCTTCGATGAACACGGCGCGATGCTGCTGCCGCGGCTGCGTACGATCACCAATCTGGACCGCCCCCCACAGCCCGGCGATCCGGCCCCCGCCGCACCCCTTGCGCGGCGGTTGCAACTGGCCCGGCTGATTGCCCGGCTGATCGCGGCGCGCCCCGATCTGGGCGCGGGCCATTCCGTCCCCGCCCTGGCGAAATCGCTGGCTGACCTGATGACCGAAATGCAGACCGAGGGGCGCGACGCGCTGGCGCTGGAGGGGATCGATACCGGCGATCATGCCCGCCATTGGCAGAACGCGCTGACCTTCCTGCGCATCGCCGCCGGTTTCCATCTGGACGGCCCGGCGGTGGACCGCGCCGACCGCCAGCGCCGGACGGCCGAGGCGCTGGCCGCGGACTGGGCGCGGGGCGAAAACCTGCCGGACGCCCCGGTGATCGTCGCGGGCTCGACCGGATCGCATGGCGCGACGCGGCTGTTCATGCGGGCGGTGGCGGCGCTGCCGGGCGGCGCGGTGGTTTTGCCCGGATTCGATTTCGACCAGCCGCAACCGGTCTGGGACAGCCTCGATGCCCGGTCCGAGGATCATCCGCAGGCCCGTTTTGCGCCATTGATCGCGGCTGCCGGCCATCCCGCGCGCTGGACCGACGCCGTGCCGCCGGCGCCCGATCGCAACCGCCTGTTGTCGCTGGCCCTGCGCCCCGCGCCCGTCACCGATCAATGGATCGCCGAGGGCCCCGCCCTGCCCGACCTGATCGCGCCGACACGCGGCCTGACCCTGATCGAGGCCGATCAGCCCGCGCAAGAGGCCGAAGCGATTGCACTGGTCATGCGCGAGGCGGTCGAAACCGGCCGCGCCGTGACCCTGATCGCGGCGGATGGCAACCTGATCCGGCGCGTGAACTCGGCCCTGGACCGCTGGCATCTGCGCGCCGATGAAAGCGCGGGCCAGCCGATGCCGCTGACTCCGCAGGGCCTGTTTCTGCGCCAGATCGCCGGAATCTTCGGCGAGGCGCTGACCATCGACCGGCTGCTGAGCCTGCTGAAACATCCGCTGGCGGTGACCGGATCGACGCTGATCGGCGCAAACGAGGCGCGGCTTGCGGCTCGCGAGCTGGAACTGCATCTGCGCCGCAACGGCCCGGCCTTTCCCGATGGCGACAGCCTGCGGTCCTGGGCCGATCGGGGCGACGAGACGCGCAGGATCTGGGCGCGATGGCTGGCCGTTCTGCTGGACCGGATGGCCGGGTTTGCGACCGATTCGGCACCCCGGCCGCTTGCCGCGCGCCTTGCGGAACTGCGAGCCCTGGCCGAAGATTTCGCCGCCGGACCGGGGGGCGATCCCGAAACCTCGCGCCTGTGGGCGGGCAGCGGCGGCGCGCTGGCCCGCGCGGTCCTGGACAACCTGGCCGAACATGCCGGACACGGCCCCGACATGGGCCCCGCCGATTTCGCCGCCCTGCTGTTCGAGGAATTGCAGTCCCACCAGCTTCGCAACGAAGGTGAGACCTGCCATCTGCTGCAAATCCGCGGCACCCGCGAGGCGCGGATCCTGAATACCGGCACGGTGATCCTGTCGGGACTGAACGAAGGCGGCTGGCCGCAGGCACTGGACCCCGATCCGTGGCTGTCGCGCGACATGCGGGCGGCGGCGGGCCTGACCCTGCCGGAACGCCTGATCGGGCTGGCCGCGCATGATTTCCAGCAGGCGATCGGGGCGGAAACCGTCATCCTGACCCGCGCCCGCCGCGATGCCGAGGCCGAGACGATCCCCTCGCGCTGGCTGAACCGGCTGACGAACCTGATGGCGGGGCTGCCCGAACGCCGCGGCCCCGAGGCGCTGGCCGCGATGCGCGATCGCGGGCGGGTCTGGCTGGACCTGGCCCGCGCCGTCACCCAGCCCGAAACGGCGGTCCCGGCGGCGCCGCGACCCTCGCCCCTTCCGCCCGCGCCGGCCTTTGCCGACCTGCCCGTCACCGATGTCGGCCTGCTGATCCGCGACCCCTATGCGGTCTATGCCAAGCGGGTCCTGGGCCTGCGCCCGCTGCCGCCGCTGCGGCCCGAACCCGATGCCGCCCTGCGCGGACAGATCCTGCACAGCATCGTCGAGGCGTTGCTGAAAGCTACCCCCCATTCCGACCCTGACCCTGTCGCACTGCGCGCCGACTTCCTGCGGATCACTGCGCAGGTGCTGGAAGACGCGGTGCCCTGGCCGGCCGCACGGGCCTTCTGGCAGGCCCGGATGGAACGCATCGCCGACCGGATCGTGGCGGACGAGGTATCGCGCCGTCGCGACGGCAGCCCCGTCGTGATCGAGCATCGCGGCAAGGTCGGCCTGCCCGCGCTTGGCTTCAGCCTGACGGCCAAGCCCGACCGGATCGACCTGCTGCACGACGGGCGGGTGATGATCTACGACTACAAATCCGGAACTCCGCCCAGCGAAAAGCAGATGGCGCGGTTCGACAAGCAACTGATCCTGGAGGCCGCAATGGCCCGGCGCGGCGGCTTCGACGCGCTTGGGCCGGCCGAGGTGGCCGGTCTGCGCTATATCCAGCTGGGCGGCGAAGGGCTGACCCATGACCGCGCCTATAGCGCCGAATCCGAAGCCGAGGCATGGCATGGCTTTCAGCGCCTGATCGCGGCCTACCTGACCGGCGGGACCGGGTTTACCGCGATGAATGCCCCGGAACGGACCAGCTATGCCGGCGATTACGACCACCTTGCACGGTTCGGGGAATGGTCGCTGTCGGATTCCGCGCAGCCCCGAAAGGTGGGCGATCACGATGGATGACGCGACGCGGAACCAGATCGAGGCCGCCGATCCTGCCTGTTCGACCTGGCTGACGGCCAATGCCGGATCGGGCAAGACGCGGGTGCTGACCGACCGCGTGGCACGGCTGCTGCTGGGGGGGACGCGGCCCGAACGCATCCTGTGCCTGACCTACACCAAGGCCGCCGCGACCGAGATGCAGAACCGGCTGCTGGCGCGGCTGGGCCGATGGGCGATGCTGCCCGAAACCGACCTGCGCCGCGAACTGGCCGATCTGGGCGAAACCGGCACGCCGGACCTGGCCCAGGCGCGCAGGCTGTTTGCCAGCGCGATCGAGGCGCCGGGCGGGCTGAAGGTGCA
This sequence comes from Paracoccus sp. L-17, assembly GCF_056857655.1. Lineage (NCBI taxonomy): Bacteria > Pseudomonadati > Pseudomonadota > Alphaproteobacteria > Rhodobacterales > Paracoccaceae > Paracoccus > Paracoccus sp. L-17. The sequence continues at coordinate 233,871 of NZ_JBSXNM010000042.1, read as the reverse complement.
GACCATCCACAGCTTCTGCGCCGCCCTGCTGCGCCGGTTCCCGCTGGAGGCTGGGGTGGCGATGGGCTTTTCCGAACTGGACGACCGCAGCGCCCGCGCCCTGCGCGCCCGCATCGTCGAGGAAATGGCCGAGGCCGGCGATCCCGCGATCCGCGACCTGACGGCGCTGCATGGCGGCGACGATCTGGACCGCTTTCTGGCCGGGCTGTCCCAGGCCGATTTCAGCGCCCCGCCCGATGCCGAAGCGATCTGGGCGGCGATGGACGTGCCTGCCGGACTGGATGACGACCGCCTGCTGGCGCAGGTCTTCGAGGGCGCCGAGGCCGATCTGTTCGACGCGCTGACGCCGATCCTGCGCACGGGCAAGCCCACCGATCAGAAACTGGCCGAAACACTGGGCGACGGGCGCTGGCGCGATCCGGGTCTGGCGGAATTGCAGCGGCTCTGCGGCTGCCTGCTGTTTGGCGGAACCGCGGCCGATCCCTTTGGCGCCAAGATCGGCAAGCTGCCGACCAAGGAACTGCGCCTGGGTCCCTGCGCGCCCTTCATGGACGATCTTGAGGCGCTGATGCGGCGGGTGCAGGACGCCCGGCCGCAAATGACCGCCCTGCAGGCCGCGCAGAAGACGCTGGCCCTGCACCGCTTTGCCCATGCCTTCACCACCCGCCTGGCGGGCCGCAAGACGGCGCATGGCTGGCTGGATTTCGACGACCTCATCCGGCGCGCCGCGCTGCTGCTGGAACAATCCAGCATGGCGCAATGGGTGCTGTGGCGGCTGGATGGCGGGATCGACCATATCCTTGTGGATGAAGCGCAGGATACCAGTCCCGAACAATGGCGCGTGATCCGGCGGCTGACCGACGAATTCACCAGCGGCGCAGGCGCGCATGACCGGCCCCGGACCCTGTTCGTCGTAGGCGATCCGAAACAGTCGATCTATTCGTTCCAGGGCGCGGATATCGCGGTCTTCGAGGAAATGCGCGACCGGTTCGACCGTGATTTCCGTGCCGTCCGGCAGCCGATGCAACAGCGCGGGCTGCGCCATTCCTTCCGCTCGTCGCCCGCCATCCTGTCGGTGGTGGACGCGGTCTTTCAGGGCGAGGCAGCGCAGGGGCTGGGCGTGCCGCCCGAACATATCGCCTTCCGCGCCGATCTGCCGGGACGGGTGGACATCTGGCCGCCGCTGCCCGAACCGGAAACGCCCGAGGAAGGCGACTGGACCCGGCCCGTGGATGCGCCTGCGGAAAATGCCGCCGACAGGGTGCTGGCCCGCGCCATCGCAGGCCGGATCCGCGCGATGCTGGGTGGCCCGATCATGGATGTCAGGAACGGCCAGCCGCGCCCGGTCGGGCCGGGCGACATCCAGATCCTGGTGCAGCGCCGGGCGGGACTGTTCGACGACCTGATCCGCGAATTGAAGGCGGCGAACCTGCCCGTCGCCGGGGCCGACCGGCTGAAGCTGGCGGCCGAGCTGGCGGTGCGCGACATCACTGCCACGCTGGCGGTTCTGGCCACGCCCGAGGACAGCCTGTCGCTGGCCGCGGCCCTGCGCTCGCCCCTGTTCGGGCTGTCCGAGGACGATCTCTACCGACTGGCGGCGGGGCGCGGCCGGGCGCATCTGTGGCAGAGGCTGCGCGCCTCCGACCACCGGACCGCGCGCGAGGTGCTGGCCGACCTGATGGCGCAGGCGGACCGGCTGCGGCCCTATGACCTGATCTCGCGCCTGCTGATCCGTCATGGCGGGCGGATGGCATTGCTGGCCCGGCTGGGCCCCGAGGCCGAGGACGGGATCGACGAATTGCTGTCGCAGGCCATGGCCTATGAACAGGCCGAGACGCCCTCGCTGACCGGGTTCCTGGTCTGGCTGGCCAGCGACGAGGTGCAGGTCAAACGGCAATTGCCGGGCGGCAGCGGCGGCCTGATCCGGGTGATGACGGTGCATGGCGCCAAGGGTCTGGAAAGCCCGATCGTGATTTTGCCGGAAACGCGCAAGCGACGCGCCGATGGGCGCGGGCGCATCGTGCGGCTGGACGGGATGCCTGCGTGGAAGGGCGCCGCGCCGGACCGGCCCGATGCACTGACCATCGCGGTCGCCGAACAGGAACGCCGGCAGGACGAGGAACGGCGGCGGCTGCTTTACGTCGCCATGACGCGGGCGGAAAGCTGGCTGATCGTGGCGGCAGCTGGCGAGACCGGTGCAGGGCTGGACAGCTGGCACGGCATGATCACGGACGGCGCGGCCCGCGCAGCCCTGCCCCGGTCCCCGATCGAGATCGAGGGTGTCGGGCAGGGAACGCGCCTGACCTTCGGCGCCTGGCCCGAATGGGCCGATGCCGCCGAGGCGCAGTCCGCCGCCGCGACCCCTCGGCCCGCCTGGCTGGCCTGCGTCCCCGAACCGGTCGCCCGGCCCCCGCGCCCGGTCGCGGCGACAGGTCTGGGCGGCGCCAAGGTGCTGGCCGCGGCGACCGACGATTCCGATCCGGCGGCGGCAATGCTGCGCGGCACAAGGTTGCATCTGCTGCTGGAACATCTGCCCGGAACCGCTGCCGGTGACTGGCCCGGCCTCGCCCGCGCGGTTCTGGCGGGGGCCGAGGGCGGGCTGCCGGACGAGGCCCGGCTGGCCGACCTGCTGGCCGAGGCGCGCGCCGTGATCGAGGCCCCGGATCTGGCGGACATCATCGACCCCGGCCCGGACGCGCAGGTGCTGCGCGAGGTCGCGCTGAGCGCGCCCCTGCCCGGCATCGGCATCCTGCACGGCACCATCGACCGGCTGATCGTCACCGCAAACCGCATCCTGGCGGTCGACTACAAGTCGAACGCCACCGTGCCCGCGACGCCCGAGGCCGCCCCCGACGGCATCTTGCGCCAGATGGCCGCCTATCGCGCGGCCCTGCGGCAGATCTGGCCCGGCCGGCGGATCGAGGTGGCGATCCTGTGGACGGCCACGCGCAGCCTGATGGAAATCCCGGATCCGCTGCTGGACCGCGCGCTGGCCGCCCTTGACCCGGCCGATCCGCGTTCATAGCTTTCAGGACAGTGCCGCCGATCCCCGGCCCCCGCCATTTCCCAAGGAGCAAGATCATGGCTACCGTGCCCGTCAATGACAGCGAATTCGACGCCGAAGTGCGTCAGGCCGACACCCCCGTCATCGTGGATTTCTGGGCGGAATGGTGCGGACCCTGCAAGCAGATCGGCCCCGCTCTGGAAGAACTGTCCGAGGAATATGCCGGCAAGCTGAAGGTCGTGAAGGTCAACGTGGACGAAAACCCCGAACAGGCCGCGGCCCTTGGCGTGCGCGGGATTCCCGCGCTGTTCATGTTCAAGGATGGCGAGGTCGTGTCCAACCGCATGGGTGCGGCGCCGAAAGCCGCGCTGAAAAGCTGGATCGACGAATCGGTCTGATCCGGGCCGGACAGAAAGGCGGGGCGGCGGTCATACGGGCCAGCCGCCCTTTTTCATGGCGACAAGCAGCCGGGCATCGGCATCGCTCGCCATCATGTCGAGGCTGCTCTGCCGCAGGAACCAGTCCAGATAGCCCGCATAATCGGGCCGGTGTTCAGGCGCGCGCGACAGGGCCTCGCTGGATCCCAGTTCGGCCACGTTCAGCGCGATGTGATGAAAATCCGACTGGCCGAACAGAACCGCGGGCTTGCCCAGGATATAGCCGTCCATCGCCACGGCGCTGTTCTGCGTCGCGACGAAGGCGCAATCGCGCAAAAGGCGGGCTGTATCGCCGCCGATGGTCAGGTTCGCATGACGCGCGGCAATGGCCTCCAGCGCGGCCCGATCCGCCCCATCATAGGTTTCTTTCGGGTGGAAGGTGGCGATAGCCGGGCGTCCGGTCCGGGCAACGCTCTCGACCATCCGTAGCGGGCTCATGGTCTGGAAGGACCGCTGTTCGTGGATGCGGCCCTGCAGCGCAATCAGGACATGATCGCCTCTCGCCGGCGCGGGCCCCGGCAGGACGCGGTCGCGAAGCCGGCGGGCAAAATCCCGGGCGATGTCGGGATCGAGCCGGGCTTCGGGAAAGGTCGCCCGCGCCACCGGCCAGCGCCAGCGTTCGGCCTGACGTTCCAGCCGCCAGAACGGATAGTGATAGGCAAGACGGAAGGTCAGGGCTCCCGGATGGGTCGGCCGCTCCATGTGATACAGCGCGAAGCCGGGCCGGTTCGGCGCCTCGGCGCGCGGTCCCTCACCGGACCGGCGGATCCGGACCTGCCAGCCGCGGGATTCCAGCAGCGCCCGCATCCGGTTCAGAAAGCCAAGCTTTCCGGCCCGCGCCATGCGCAGGATCGGCGGATGCAGATAGACGGACAGAAGGCGCTCGTCGGTCATGGCGGCAGGCCAGGGGGTCAGTCCCGACATTTGGCGGGTCGTAGCGACGGTGAATCGTTCGGGTTCCGATGTCCAGATCGATTCCCGCTGAATCCGCTTCGCTGGCAGGCCGGGGCTGAAACTAGCGCAGGACTTTCCGCAGATAGACGTAACAGGCGCCTTCGCCGCCATGGCGGAAATGGGCGGCGCGGATCTGCTGGACCACTGGCGCCAGAGGCGGGCTGTGCAGCCAGTGCGGCACCTGATGGCGCAGCGCGCCCGGTCGGGTCGGCAGGGGTCCGTGATCGCCCCTGCCCTTGCCCGTGATGACAAGAACCAGGCGGCAGCCATTGGCGTGGCACGACAGAATGAAACGTATCAGCGCCGGATGTGCGTCTGCCAGCGTCATGCCGTGAAGATCCAGCCGCGCCTCGGGCCGCAGCTTGCCCTGGGACATGCGACGGTGAAGACCGGCATCCATGCGGATCGGCGCATCGGCCAGTTGCCGGGCGGGGCTTGGCGCCGGCTGGTGCTGCGTGCCGCGCGGCGTGGCGGATTGCCCGATGCGAAAGTCCGGCAACGGGGTGACCGGCGGCTTTGGCGGCGGCAGCGCGCCTTTGCCGGCGGTGGAGGCCGGAGGTTTCGGTTCGGGGCGGTCGCAATGCAGCGGCGTCGCGGTCCGGGCGATGCGCGACCACAACTCTCGCTCTTCCGGCGTCAGGCCCCGGCGCCGCCGCATCATCAGCCGGTCGCGACCAACTGCCAGTTCGGGTCGTTCTGACCCATGCGCCGCGAGAAGGTCCAGATGTCGCGCTGCTTGCGGGGCGCCTTGGGATCTCCCTCGATCACCTTGCCCTCGGCGTCGCGGGTGGCCGCCACCAGTTCGGCCACGAAGCGGACCGAGATTTCGGCCGCGCCGGTCGCGCTGTCGAAATCCGCCCCGTGCAGGGCCGTCTCGCGGGTGCCCAGATACTGCGCCTCGACCGTCTGGCCCTTCGCGGCGCGCTGGTCGATGACGGATTGGAACGCCTCGGCCACCGGCGCGTCCAGAAAGGCGCGCACCTCGGACAGATCGCCCCTCTCGAAGGCCATCAGGATCATCTCGTGGGCCGATTTCGCGCCGTTGAGGAAATCCCGAACGTTGAAGGACGGCTCGGCCGATTTCATCGCCGCAAGCGCATCGGCCTGCGGGCTGCCCGCGTCGGCATGATCGAGGATGTCGTGATCCTCGGCCTCTTCCGCCGTGCCCTCGATCACCTCGAAGCGCCGCCGTGACGGCTCGGGCGTGTCGACCTTGGTCGGCTCGAACCCGTCGCGAGTGCCAAGCACGTTGCGCAACCTGAGAATCAGGAAAATGGCGATCGCGGCCAGGACGATCAGCTGAAGCATCGGGTTGGACATGCGGGTAGGGGCCCCTGTTCTTGGCGATCTGTTGGTATCTGCGCTGTGGGTCATTATGTAGGATGCGAGTCGGCGCAAGTCCAGTTTTTGCGCCTGAATGAAGGGGAATTCGCATGTGGCTTTTCGTTCTGTTCGTGGCCATTCCGCTGATCGAGATCGCACTGTTCATTCAGGTCGGCGGGCTGATCGGATTGTGGCCGACGCTGGGAATCGTGCTGCTGACCGCGGTCGCGGGCACCGCGCTGATGCGAAGCCAGGGCGCGCGGGCCTGGGCCGAGGTGCAGCGTTCCTTTGCCGAACTGCGCGATCCGTCGCGGCCGCTGGCGCATGGCGTGATGATCCTGATGGCGGGGATGCTGCTGCTGACGCCGGGCTTTTTCACCGATACGCTGGGCCTGCTGCTGCTGATTCCGGCGGTGCGCGACATGGTGGTGCACTATCTGGCGCGGCATGTCCGGATCACCCGGACGCGGATGGGCGAGACGCCACAAGATCCGCGACGCCCGCCATATGGCGATGGCGCGATCGACGGCGATTATGTGGTCGAGGACGATCAGCGCCACCCCGCCAGCCGCCGGCCACCCGACCTGCCGCCCGAACCAGGCGACGACCAGCCGCCACGGCGCGGCCATTCGGGCTGGACTCGGCATTGAGGCGGAAGGACGCGCCTGATAGAAGCAGCCGCAAGTCCGAACGTGCGAGGAACGAACATGGCCGACGAGAATAACCAGAACGGTGCCGCCGATGGCGCCGAGGCCGCGGCGCAGCCGCAGGTCCGTATGCAGATCCTGGCCCAGTATATCCGCGATCTGTCCTTCGAGAACGCGGTCGCCACCAAGGGCGCGCCGCAGGGCGAGGTCCAGCCCGAGATGACCGTTCAGGTCAGCCTGGACGCGCGCAAGCGTCAGGCCGATCACCAATACGAGGTGATTTCGAAATTCCGCGTCACCTCGACCAACAAGGGTGACGGCCAGACCATGTTCCTGGTCGAACTGGATTATGGCGGCGTGTTTCATATCGAGAACGTTCCCGAAGACCAGTTGCACCCTTTCCTGATGATCGAATGCCCGCGGATGCTGTTTCCCTTCGTGCGGCGCATCATTTCGGATCTGACGCGCGACGGGGGCTTTCCACCCTTCAACATGGATCCGGTCGATTTCGTGGCGCTGTATCGTCAGGAATTGTCGCGCCGCGCGCAGACGCAGCAGGGCGCGCCGGCCGATCAGAAACTGTCCTGACGGCGGTCTTCGGTCATGCCGCCGCGCCAGCGCCGGGCCTGGCAGCGGATGCTGTCGGGCCGCAGGCTGGATCTGCTGGACCCCACCCCCTTCGACATCGAGATCGAGGACATCGCCCATGGTCTGGCCTTCGTCGCCCGCTGGAATGGCCAGACGCATGGCGACTGGCCCTATTCCGTGGCCGGTCATTCGCTGCTGGTCGAGGATATCTTCTGCCGGCTGGATCCGCGCGCCGATCCCGCCGCGCGGCTGGCCGCGCTGTTGCATGACGCGCCCGAATACGTGATCGGGGACATGATCTCGCCGGTGAAATCGGCGCTTGGCCAGGATTACGGCGCGATGGATGAAAGGCTGACGGCGGCGATCCATCGCCGCTTTGGTCTGCCTGCCAGCCTTCCCGCCGCACTGAAGAAGCGGATCAAGACCGCCGACCGGATTTCGGCCCGACTGGAGGCCGTTCAGATCGCGGGTTTCGACGAGACCGAGGCGCGCAAGCTTTTCCCCGTCCCCGGCGAACAGATACTGACCCGGCTCAAGATCGATCTCAGCCCGCCCGCGAAGGTCCGCGCCGCATTTCTCGAACAATTCTCCGCGATTATGCGGGCGCTGGATCAAACGGGAAACAGCGATGAAAAGGGAAAATATTAACCCTTTTTTAACCTTCAGGGGAAAGACGCAATGAAACGCCCTTCCCCGATTGTTTTCAGATCAGCAGATCTTCCAGTTGCTTGCCGCCCTCAAGGCTTTCCTGAACCCAACGCGGCTTGCGGCCACGACCTGTCCAGGTCATCGTAGGATCCTTGGGATTGACGTATTTCGGGGGCACGGTGCCCGCGCGCCGGGGTTTGCCGCCTGTCAGCTCCGCCAGGTTGAACCCATGTTCGCGCGCGGCTTCTTCGACCGCAGCCAGCGCTTCGCGCCGCTTGCGATCCTCGTAGGAACTGATTGCCCGATCCAGCTTGGCGCGTAGATCGCGCATTTCCTTCAGCGTCATCTTGTCAAAATCAACGTTCATTTCTTCTTCGTCCGTGAGAATATTGGTGAACGAAAAATTAGATTATATTGAGAAAGTTTCAACCCTTCGGTGCGCCTGTCAGCGGGGTCCGCGTTTGGCGAGAATTCGCTGAAGCGTGCGTCGGTGCATATGCAGGCGGCGGGCGGTTTCGCTGACATTCCGGTCACATTGCTCGTAAACGCGCTGAATATGTTCCCAGCGGACCCGATCGGCCGACATCGGATTTTCGGGAGGAGGCGGCAGCAGGTCACCGACAGCCAGCAAAGCCGACGTCACGTCATTTGCGTCGGCGGGCTTTGCGAGATAATCGGTCGCGCCCATTTTCACCGCCGCGACGGCGGTTGCGATGGCACCATACCCGGTCAAGACGATGATCCGCGCATCTTCGCGCGTCTCGCGCAACGATTCGACCACGTCCAGGCCATTGCCGTCTTCGAGGCGCAGATCGATGACCGCGAAGGCCGGCGCCTGTTCACGGATCATCCGCATCGCTTCGCTGACGCTCAGCGCGGTGCGGGTGGCAAAGCCGCGTTTCTCCATGGCGCGGGCCAGCCGCGTCACGAACAATTCATCGTCATCGACCAGCAGCAAGGACGGATCGGCACCAAGCCGGGCAGCGATATCCTCAGCCATCATGTTTCCCTTCTTGCGCGCATCGGCGCGCAGACTGCCCGATGGACGGGCCTGCGGCAAGCGGCTGTCAGGCCGCCACGTCAAGGTTGCAGCCGACGGTTGCGGCGATCTTTTCGGCCGAATCCTCACGCGGGAACAGATCGACCGTCCTGTTTCCCGGCATGACAAGATAGGTATTGCTGGCGTGATCGACCATGTAATCCCGGTCGTTCTTTCCGCCATTCGCCCGGGAATAAATCCGCCAGCCCTTGCTGACGGCCGCGATCTCGGCGTCGCTGCCAGTCAGGCCGATCACTGCGCCGCCAAAGCTGTCGGCAAAGCGGGCCAGCACCTCGGGAGTGTCGCGCCCGGGATCGACGGTGACGAAGATCGATTGCGCATCCCTGCCCTGCGATTTCAGGATGTCCACCGCCTCGGCATTGCGCGCATTGTCCAGCGGGCAGACATCGGGGCAGGAGGTGTAGCCGAAATACAGCAATGTCGGCCTGTCGAAGACCTGCTTGTCCGAAACCCGCGTCCCATCGTCGCGGGTCAGGGTGAATTCGGTGCCCAGGGTGTCCAGCCCACCCGCGCCATCGCCGCCGTCACACCGTGCGATGCGTTCGTCGCTGCCGGACAATGCAAGATAGGCGCCCCCCGCCGCCGCGACGGACAACACGGCGGCAGCCGCGGCGGCAGCCAGGATGATCTTGGCCTCGGTCATGCCGTTTCCTTTCGCCCCATCGGTCATCGCGCGCATTGATCGCGCATTCCCCGACGCGTATCAAGTCGCCGAACGCCGCAGCGAGGCCCCAGATGAGCGCAGATCCGGCCGTGAAAAGCGCCGCCTTCCCGGCCGCCCTTCCGCGCGACCCCGAACCGATCCGCATCCGCACCCTTGCCCTGCTGCGCTGGATCGCCATCGCGGGTCAGCTGGCCGCCGTCATCGTGGCGCATTTCATGAGCATCGGCTTTCCGGTCCTGCCCGTGCTGGTGCTGATCGCCGCGGCGGTCGCGATGAACCTGTGGCTGTCCCTGCGGCCCTTCATGCGCGCCTCGCCCAGCCATGCCATCGTGCAGCTCGGCTTCGATCTGATGCAGAATTCGGCCTTGATGGCGCTGACCGGGGGCATGACCAATCCCTTCGCGCTGCTGGTTCTGGCCCCCGTCACCATCGCCGCGACCTCGCTGAACCTGCGCCAGACGCTGGCGCTGTCGCTGGCCGCGGTGGCGTTGATCTCGGTCGCGGCGATGGTGGCCATTCCGCTGCAGGATGCCGATGGCGGGGTGCTGCGGCTGGCGCCGATCCTGGCGCTTGGGCATTGGGCCGCACTGGTGATCGGGGTGGCCTTCTTCGCGTATTACGCCCACCGCGTCACGGCGGAATTGTCGGCCACGTCGAACGCGCTTTTCGCCACCCAGATGGCACTGGCGCGGGAACAGCGGTTGCAGCATCTGGGCGGGGTCGTCGCGGCGGCGGCCCATGAGATGGGAACCCCGCTGGCGACGATCAAGCTGATCGCCTCGGAACTGGTGGAAGAGTTGAACGACCGTCCCGACCTGCAACAGGACGCGCGCGCCCTGCGCGATTCGGCGGAACGCTGCGGCACCATCCTGCGCAGCATGGGACGGGCCGGAAAGGACGATCTGCACATGCGCAGCGCGCCCTTGCACGCGGTTCTGGAAGATGCCGCCGGACCCCATGCCGATCGCGGCCCGCAACTGGACATCATCGCCGACGGGCCCGAGATTCACCGCGATCCCGCCGTCATCCACGCCCTTCGCAACCTGATCCAGAACGCCGTCGATTTCGCGCAATCCCGTGTCGTGGTCGAGGCCGATCAGGGCGCCCGCCACCTGACGATCACCATCCGCGATGATGGTCCCGGCTATCCGCCGGCCTTGCTGGCGCGCATCGGCGACCCCTATCTTACCAGTCGGCGCGAGGGCCGCCAGCGCGGCGGATACGAGGGCATGGGCCTTGGTCTTTTCATCGCGAAGGCGCTGCTGGAACGATCCGGGGCAGTGCTGACTTTCGCTAATGGCGGACCCGGCGCCATCGTCACCGTGCGCTGGCCGCTGGATCGCATCCGCGCCGACAGCCGCGTCGCCCTGGGGGACAACCCGCTTCTGTTCGATTGAACAAGTCGGGCATTTTAACTTTTCATTAAGTCAGATCGCCTTACAGTTGTGAAAACGCAATGGGGGCGCGACGACGTGGCTTTCGAGGGATATTGGCTTGTTCTTACCGCTGTTGCGGCCGGGACGATCTCGGTCCTGCTGGCGATCGCGGCGATCCGGTTCTGGGACCGGCTTGCGGCGGGTTCCGGCCGCCGGTCGGGACGCGACCATCTGGAGGGGGCGCTGAAACCCACCATCCTTCTGTTCCGCGGCGGCGCCCTGGTCGATGCGACCGCCCCGGCCCGGACCCTGCTGGATCGGGTCAATGGCCCGGACGATGACTGGACGCGGCTGCGGCAATGGGCCGGGCCGCGCTTTCCCGACGGCATTGCGCGTCTGGACCGGCTGGACGAACTGGGTCGGGTGGAAATGCTGGGTGGAAACGGTGCCGGCAGCGCCGCCCTGCGCCTGACCGCCGAACGCATCGAGGATGCCATGGTCCGTGTCACCATCGTCGATCCGCAGGCGGAACATGCCGGGATCGTCGTCGATTCCATGTCCCAGCAGGCGATGGAGGAAGAGCTTGACCTGCTGCGCAAGTCGCTGGACCAGACGCCGATGCTGGTCTGGCGGCAGGATGCCTGCGACGCGATCACCTGGGCCAATGCCGCCTATCTGCGCCGGGCCGAGGCTCATGCCGGCGGCATGCTCAGCTGGCCATTGCCGCGGCTGCTGGATCCTCCCAAACCTGCTCCGGGCGGCGGGCCCTCCACCCGGCGCGCATCGCTGGAAAGCGACGGGATCATGTCCTGGTATGATTGCCACAGCCATCAGATCGGCGACCAGACGATGATGTTCGCCCTGCCCGCCGATGCCGCCGTCCGGGCCGAGCGCAGCCTTCGCGAATTCGTCCAGACGCTGACCAAGACCTTTGCCGACCTGCCCATCGGACTGGCCATCTTCGACCGCCAGCGGCACCTGCAATTGTTCAACCCGGCGCTGATCGACCTGACCGGGCTGCCGACCGGATTCCTGACCGCGCGGCCGACCCTGTTCGACCTGCTGGATCAGTTGCGCGAATCGCGCATGGTTCCCGAGCCCAAGGATTTCCGCAGCTGGCGCCAGCACATGAACAATCTGGAAAGCGCCGCCGCCACCGGCCACCATGTCGAGACCTGGTCGCTGCCGGGCGGGCAGACCTATCGCGTCACCGGACGGCCGCATCCCGATGGCGCGGTGGCTTTCCTGTTCGAGGACATCACCTCGGAAATCTCGCTGACCCGGAAATTCCGCGCCGATCTGTCGCTGGGCGAAAATGTCATCGACGGGCTGGATGACGGGTTGGCGGCCTTTTCGTCAAGCGGCCAGATCCTGATGACGAACCAGTCTTATCGCCAGATCTGGGGCGGCGGCGCCACCACCCTTGCCGAGGCGCTGAGCGATTGGGAAGGAAGGGTCGAGAACGGTCCGGGCTTTGCCGCCCTGCGCGCCCGGCTGACGGCAGGGTCGGAAACCTCGCGTGACACCGGCCTGATTACCGGACCGGATGGCGCGCTGCTGGATTGGCGGGTCACCCGGATCGGCGGCGCGCGGCAATTGCTGCGCTTCCGCCGGGCCGAGATCGTCGCCACGACACCCGGTCAGGACGGGGCCGCCCCGCTTCTGACCCGGGCCGTGGGCGCGGATTAGGCACCGCCCGCGCGGCCTCCGTCCTCAGTAGTCGCGCTCGAAATAGATGCCCAGCGTGCTCTGACCTTCGCTGTCCACCGAACCGCGCGCGGTCAGGCTTTCGGTCACGTCCAGGTTGAGGTTGATCGTGCTCTTGCCGTTATTGCCGACGGCCACGTCGGTATAAAGATTTTCGCTGAGATACTTGCCCGCACGGACCTGCACATTTCCCTCGGCGTCGGTCTGAAGGTCCAGATCGTCCAGGCCGAACTGGTTGCGCAGATTGCCGACGATTCCTTCGCCGCCGCGCCCGGCCAGCACCGCGATCGCATTGGCGAGCTGGGCGGCCTGAAGCGGACTGATATTGTCCAGGCCCCGGCCGAACAGCAACTGCGACAGGACCTCTTCCTCGGGCAATTCGGGCGAGGATTCGAAGGTGATCTCGGGATCGCGCGCCTCGCCATCGATGATGACCCGGGTCGTGATCCCGTTCTGCGAGGTTTCGGCCACCAGCCGGATCACCGGCACCAGGCTGCCCTGCAATTCGACCAGCCCCTCGGCCAGATCGAACCGCTTGCCCAGCAGATCGACCCGGCCCCGGATCAGTTCCAGCTGACCGATGGGGATCACGTTGCGCGTGGTTCCCGTGACCCGCAGCGCGCCACCCATTTCGGCATCGACGCCGCGGCCGCGGATGAAGATCTGGTTCGGCGCATTGATCTGCAGGTCCAGCCGCGGCGGATTGGCCGGCGGGGTCGAGGGCGGGCCGGCCATGCCGGCATCGCGCGACGCCTGGCTGGGATAATCCTCCAGCCCGGCCTTGGCCCGGGTGCCGCGAACCGGCGGACGCTCTGCACCGACATGCTGAATATCCGGAATGGCCTTTGCCCCGCCGAGTCCGGTCGAGGGGATTCGGATCTCGGTCGCGCCGACATTGACGGTGCCGGCGATCAGCGGGCCCGAGGCCATGTTGCCGCTCATCGTCAATTGCCCGTTCAGTTGCGTCTCGTAGAGGTTCGGATCGCGCGCGACCAGATTGTCCAGCACGATGGTCAGATCCAGATTGCCCGCCTGCAGATCGACCGGTCCGGAAACGGCCAGCGATCCGCCCGCCGCGACGCCGCTCCGCGCATCTACCAGGATGCGGCCGTTCCGAAGATCGGCGGTGACGTTCAATCCCTGCAGACGCACGCCCAGGCCGGGATCGGCCAGTTCACCGCCGCTGAGCTGGATGCGGCCGCTGACCGCGTTCAGCGATGGCGGACCGTTCACACTGACATCGACGCTGACCGGCCCCTCGATGCTGCGCGTGCGAATGAAGCTGTTGGCGATCGAGGCGTTGGTGTTGCCGGAAATGTCCAGGTTCGTGTCCGAGAAATTCCGCGCCGCCGAACCCGAGATTTGCAGCCGCGTGTCCCCTGGCGCGACGACGGCCAGATCGACCGCGAAATCCTGACCCGATTCGCGGATCGTGCCGTCCACGCTCAGCGCGCCGGGCAATTCGCGCAGGACCAGTCCCAGATCGGTCAGCCGGGCCGAGACGTTCATGCCGCTGGCGGTGTCGCCATCGGCATCGACCCGCAACTGCGGATTGCGGACCTGAAGGCGCTGGAAGGACAGGCCCGACGCCGATTGCGTCGCCGCCACGTCGAAGCCGGTCTGGCCGCGCAGGATCGGATCGATCCGGTCCTGCCCGATAGCCAGCCCGTTCGCGCGGCCGGTCGCGGTGATCCGGCGCAGGCCGTTTTCTTCGACCAGACTTGCATCGGCGCTCAGCGAGCCGCGGATCCCATTGCCCAGAAAGCGCAGGTCGGCGGCGTTCAACTGCGCAGAGATGTCGGTCTTGCCGCCGCCAAGGGTGCCGGTCGCATTCGCGCTGAGGCGGGGATTTTCCAGCTGTGCCTGATCGATGGTGAAGACACCGTCGCGTTCGACAGCCATCACCGACAGCCGGGTCTCGCCGGCCAGCGCGCCATCGACCTGCGCCTGCCCGAAGGACAGATCCTGCCCGCTGCCGCGCACCGCCAGCCGCCGCGCGCCATCGCCGCTTTCACGGAAGGTCCCGTCCAGGGTCATCGTGCCGCGCCAGCCGGGGCCGAACGAGGCCAGCGACGCGATCTGCGCGGAGGCCGTCAGGTCGGTCACGCCCTTGCCATAGACGCCGCTTGCGGTGGCCGAAAGCTGCGGGTTCGAAATCCGCACGTCCCGCAACGTGACCGTGCCCTTGTCCTCTTCGGCCTTGACGGCAAGCCGGGTCTCTCCCCGGAAGGCGCCGTCCACCTGCGGCTGGCCGATGGCCAGATCGCGGGCGGTGCCGGTCAGATCCAGGCGCCGGATGCCGTCCTGGCGCTGCACCAGCATCGCATCGGCGTTCAGCGATCCGCCCCAATCCGGCCCGAACGGCGCCAGCGAAGCGATGTCAAGCCGGGCCGTCAGATCGGTTTCGCCCTGACCATAGGTGCCGCGGGCCGTCGCGTTCAACTGGTCATTCACCAGTCGCAGGTCGCGCAGGGTGATCAGGCCGTCCTTTTCCTCGGCCTTGACCACCAGATCGGTGATGCCGGTCAGCGCCTCGTTGCCATTGGCAAGCCCGAGGCTGAGATCCTGGCCTTTTCCGGTCAGATCCAGAAAGCGCGTGCCGTCCCGTTCCGTCAGGCTGGCCCGGGCGGTAAAGCCGCCGCGCCAATCAGAGCGCAGCGCCGACAGATCGGGCAGTTCGAAGGTCGCCGTCGCGTCCAGCGCGCCCGTCACGAAGCTTCCCTTGGCCTTGGCATCCAGTTGCGGGTTTGACAATTGCAGCGTCTCGACCTGATAGCCGCCATCCTGTTCGGCCGCGATGATGGCCAGGCTGGTGCGCCCCTGAAGGGCTCCGTCCAGCGCCGCGATCCCGATCTTCAGATCGTTCGCCTCGCCACTGACCGACAACCGCCGCGCCCCGGCGGCGCCGGTCAGATTGGCCTCGGCCTGCAGCGCGCCCGAGAAGTTGGGATCGGCGTCCTGCAACGAAGGCATCGAGATCGTCGCCTTCACGTCGCTGGACAGGCTGTTCAGATAGCCCTGCGCCTGCGCGGTCAGCCGCTGGGCGTTGATATCGAAACGGCTCAGTTCGATCCCGGTCTGGTCGCGCCGCGCCGCCAGCCTGATCCGCGACTGGCCGGCAAGCAGCCGATCCACCTGCGGCTGGTCCAGCGCGATATTCTGTCCGGTGGCTTCGGCGTCGATGTCGAAACCCTTGGTCAGGACGTTGTAGTAGCCGGTCACCGATGCGTTCGCGCTGCCCTTGATCGACCGGTTCGCGATGACCGACAGCCGCGCGAGATCGTCATAGCGCGCCTCGGCATCGGCCGAGATCAGGAAGCCGCTGGACAGGCCGGAGACCAGGAAATATCCCGACAGGCCGTAATCCGCGCCGTTCACCGTAACCTCGGACAATTCGACGGCATTTCCGGGCGTGAAATCGAACTGGGCCGATCCGTCCAGCTGCGTCCCGATAGCCTCGGCCAGACCGCGATCGGCAAAGTCCATCCGCTGTCCGCCAAAGCCGATCCTGCCCGACACGTTGGACAGCGCGCCATTATCCAGCACCACCGCGCCCGCCCCGTCCAGCGTCAGCGCGCCGATCGTGACCTGGCCCTGATCCAGCTGGCCGACGCGGCCGGTCAGGGTCCAGCCCTGTCCCTCGGCCGAATCGTATTGCAGTTCCAGCCGTCCCGACTCCACTGTCGTGTCCTGCGCGAAAGGCAGCGCGACGGGAACCTGCGACGCATTGGCGTCACGGCCCAGCGTGATCAGAAGCTGCGCGGTTTCCGGCGCATTCTTGGCATTCAGCGAAAGCCGACCGTCGATCCCAAGCGCATCGGTGGCCAGTTTGAGCACCGGCAGGTTCAGCCGCCCGTCGTCGCCGCGCCAGCCTTCGGCCGTCAATTGCGTTCCGGTTCCGAAAAATGCACGATCCTCGGGCGGCAGCAGGGTGGCGATGTCGCCGCCAAGCTGGACGCGGAAATTCGTGCCGGGGCTGCCATCGGGCCCTGCCCCCGCATTCGCCCCCACCGATCCGGTGACACGCTGCTGGCCGTCCGTCGCCAGACGGATGTCGGCCATGAAATCCTTGATCTCGCCTTCGCCGCTGATCTGCGCCGTGACCGAGGGCTTGTCATAGAGGTTGACGAGGTTCACCAGCAGGCCGTCGGCCGCCTCGTCCAGGCCCAGATTGACGCGCAGGACCTTGGTTCCGTTCGAATAGCCCGCATCCAGCACGAACTGGCCGCGCGGCCCGTCCAGACGGTCGATGGTCAGTTTGGCCGCGCCCTCGCCGCCGGCAAGGCTCATGCTGCCGTCGATGGAGATCGCCGCCTCGACGCCGATCACCGGCTGGCCCAATTCGACGCGGCCGGCGCGGATTTCCTTGATCTCGACGCCGACCGGCAGTTCGGGCAGCGCGAATTCCGTGGTCTCGGCCTTGGGCGCCGCCGCCCCGCCCGCGCCCGGCAGGCGCGGCAGGCTGATGCGTTCGGCCGACAATTCGGCGATATCGACCCGGCCGCGCAACAGCGCCGAGCGGTTCCACTGGATGGCGCCGTTCTCAAGCGTCAGCCAGACGCCATCTGCGTCCGCAATGGTCATCTGGGTGAAGGTCGCGCGCGAGGACAGCGCCCCCTGAAACCCGTCGATCGAGATGCGGCGCCCCTGACCCGACAGGTTCCGCTCCAGCAGCCGGGTGATGAAGCCCTTGTCGTCCGAGACCTCGGCCGAGATGTCGGCCGCGCTTTGCGCATGGGCCGCCAGCGGCAGGAACATCGCGAGAAGAAGAATCCAGATCGTGCGCATCAGAATGCCTGCCCCAGCCCCAGATAGACCTGAACGCCGTTGCCGGTCTTGCCCGAGACCGGCGCGGCGATGTCGAATCGCAGCGGCCCGATCGGCGTCTTGTATCGCACCCCGATGCCGGCGCCGGCATGATCGCCGCTGTCGCCGCCAAAGGAACCTTCGGACCAGACGCGGCCGTAATCGGCAAAGGCGACCAGTCCGATCCGCTCGCGGACCTGGAACCGCATCTCGGCGTTCAGCGTCGCGACGCTCATGCCGCCGGTCATGATCGGGCCGTCCGGGCTGGGAATCACTTCGACGCCCAGCGATTGATAGGGCTGGCCGCGCACGGTTCCGCCGCCGCCCGAAAAGAACAGATAGTCGCGCGGCGTGTTCCGGATATCGCTGCCCAGCACGCTGCCCAGCCGGGCGCGGCCGGCCAGCGTGAACCTGTCATCCTGGCCCAGCGAATAGAAACCGCGCGCCTCGCCCAGCAAGCGGACACCGTCATCGGTGCCGCCGAAGCCCTTGAAGGGCGCGGCATCGGCGCTGAGATAATAGCCCTTCCTGGCGTCGGTCGGTTCGTCGCGCTGGTCCCATGTCACGCTCAGCGGGAAAGCGAGAACCTTGAAATCCCGTTGCCCGTTGGCGTCGAACACGCGCGAGAACTGGTATTCGACGGCCAGGTTGGTGGTCAGCCGGTCGCTGAAGATACGGTTGAAGCCCAGCCCGACCGAAGCCGAATCGGAATCGTAATCCTCTTCGCGCATCCGGGCCAGCCGGGTTTCGACATAGGCGGTGGTATCCGGCGTGATCGTCGCCGGACGGTCGAGACGGAAGGTCAGGTCCTCGTCGCGCCCGCTGGTCTTCGAGCCGATATCCTTGACCTTGCCTTCGATCCGCAACCGCTCGCCCCCGCCCAGCAGGTTGCGGTGCATCCAGTAGGCCGAAACCATCGCACCATCGGTGTTCGAGATTTCGAATCCCGCCCCGATCCGGCGCAGTTTCTGTTCCACCACGGTCAGGTTCACATCCATGCTGTTGTCCGGCCCAAGCTGGTCGGCCTCTTCCAGCGTGATCGCCGAGAAGACGCCAGTGCGGCGCAGCCGCTTGCGAACCGTCTCGATATCGTCGGGATCGAAGGGCTGACCTTCGGGCAGGCCCGCGATCTTGCGCAGGCGGCGCGGCTTCATCCGCTCGTAGCCCGTCATGTTCAGCCTGCCGAAGGTAACCGCCGGGCCGGGATTCAGCCCGATTCGGCTGTCCACGGTATTCTGGTCGTGATCGGCGACGATGCTCTGGCTGCCGACATCGGCCTTGGCGTGGCCGTCATTGCGCCAGCCATCCACGCCCGCCGCGGCGGCCGCCTTGATCGTGCCGGTGCCCGCGGTCTCACCCACGGCATATTCGCCCGGAATGTCGGATCCGGGCGCGACAGGCGCGATCTGGGCGCGCGAGAACTTGAAGCCGGGACCGGGATCGACGCGGATCACGACCTTGCGCACGACCCGGGGCGCATCCAGCGGCGCGACCTCGGCCGCCTCGACGCCGTCCAGCGTGATGTTGATGACCGGAGAATAGAACCCCTTGTCATAGAGCAGGCCCAGGATCCGGGCATAATCGGCGCGGGCCGCGGCGAAGACGTCCTGCCCGGTGGTGCGATCCTCGTCCAGCGCGCCCTTGATGAGCGAACTGTTGCGAATTTCGCGATCCAGCCCGTCCTGGTTGCCGGCGACCGTGATTTGCAGATCGACCGGACCTTCGGATTGGCTGCCGCGGCCGAACAGGCCCGAGAACGGGGACGAGGATTGGCCAAGCGCCATTCCCCCGAAACCCAGTGCCGTGAAGACGACAAGTGCCGCCCGCAGATATGCCCGCATCGTCCTGCCCTGCAATTCTTGCTTTTGGCGATTTGAGCAGGATTGCGCCGCGGAATCCAGCAATTCCTGCGAAAAGGGGGGCCGCGTTAACCTTTTTTGGCGCATCGTGGCGTCAGGACAATGCGGCCAGGCATCCCTGAAGCGCGGCCATGTCGTCACGGATCAGGAAGATCGGCGTGTTTTCGGGAATATGGCGCATGAAGGGCTGGGACAGCAGCCCGGTGCTGAAGCGGTCTATCCGGTCGGCGATGCTGCGCCCGACGCTGCCGGCCAGATACAGGCCCTCCAGCGGCATGAAATGCAGCGTCAGTTCGCGGCACATCAGGCCGACCATCTCGGCGAACAGATCATAGGTCGCGACGGCCTGCGGATCGCCGGCCTCTGCCGCCCTGGCGATCCTTTCGCCGGGAACCGGATCGGTGCCGGTGCGGGCGGCGTGGAACCGTGACAGGCCACGGCCGGAAAAGGTTTCCTCGGTCGAGGTGAAGGCGCGGGCGGCCTCGGCGCCGACGGTTTCGGACAGGCGCTGCCAGATGTTGGCGGGCAGGTGGGTGTGCCCTTCTTCGGCCTCCATCGCGGTGATCGCGCCACCGGGCAGCGCGCGGACGGCGCAGACGTTGAAGCCGGTCCCAAGCCCCACGACCAGCGCCTGACCGTTGCGGGCGCGATCCTCGGGCGCCTCGCGCAGGACCGCCAGCCCGTCGCCCGACAGCGACGGCGTGGCATAGCCAAGCGCGGTCAGATCGTTGATCAGCCGCACATGATCCGCATCGGTCAGCCGGGCAAGGCGGTGTTCGTCGAAATCCCAGTCACGGTTCGTCAGGCTGGCCTTGCCGCCGCTGACCGGCCCCGCCACCGCGATACAGACCGAGGTGATGCGCGGCTGGTCCTGGTCCTTCTGAAAGCGCCGCACGACATCGTCGAAACTGGCGAAATCGTCGCCGCGAAAGCGGGTCACGGTGTTATCGTCGATGACCCCGTTTCGCGCGATGGCAAGCCGGGCATTGGTGCCGCCGACATCCCCCAGAAGCATCGCCATTCCGTTACTCCTCGCCCTGCATTTTCTGCCGTTCCCCATCCTTAGGCGAGATCCGGGAAAGTTGCGAGAGGGCGAAGGCCATGGACGCGCCGGACCCTGTTCCGGCCGCCGCCGACGGGGTTTGCGCCACGAATCCGGCCATCGCGACCGGCGGCCCAGACGCCGCGCGGGGCAGGGGTCTTGCCGGCCGCCAGAAGCGGCGTTGTCCGGGGCCGGAATCGCCGCAGGGGAACAAACCCCCGAAATCGCGCGTTTCAGCATCAGAAAACGCAAGGAAAGGCCCGAACCGATGATCCGCTCTGCAAACCGCATCGCCCGCCTGACAATGGCCGGCAGCGTCGTTCTGCTGACGGCCCTGCCCGGACTTTCGGCAATCCGTTCCGATCAGCCAATCCAGGGGTGGCCCGCCATGGAGGGCGTGGACATCGCGACCCTTCTGAACCAGGCGCAGAGCCTTCCGACCTCGGATATGGCGGTCGGTGATCAGCCCTATTGCGCGGTGAACGACGAGATCAGCTCTACTCTGAAGCATGATTTCAACGAAGCCCCCGTCGATGTCAGCCCGCGTGACGGGACCGAATTGTGGGGCTCGGACCAGATGGGAACCTGGACGCTGGTCGCCACGCGGCCCGATGATACAAGCTGCATCATCGCCTCGGGGATCGGCTATGACGATCGCAAGGCGGCCGAGGTCTATTACACGACCGCCGGCCTGCGCTGACGGCGAGGCTTGATCCTCCGCGCCATTTCAGGCTTTTCTTGCGGCCGGAACCGCGATTGCGCATGGCCTTCGGGTCATGCAGGATCGCGCCGCAAGAGGGAGGATCTCATGAAACACATCTGCACCGCCGCGCTTTTGGGCGCGGTCTTCGCCACGCCCGCCGCCGCCAGAGAGGTGAAGATCGGCTATGCGCTGGCCGAGGACAGCCATTACGGCGTCGCGGCCAAGGCCTTCGAGAAATCGGTCACCGACCAGTTGGGCGATGCTTTCACCTTCAAGGATTTTCCCTCGTCGGGACTTGGCGGCGAACGCGAAGTGGTCGAGGGTGTGCAGCTTGGCACGGTGGACATGACCATCGTGTCGACCGGAACGCTGTCGAATTTCGTGCCCGAAGTGGGCGTCTTCGACGTGCCGTTCCTGTTCAGCAGTCTCGATCATGCGCGCCGCGTCCTGGACGGCGAGATCGGGCAGGAAATGCTGGCCAGGTTCGACGAGGCCGGGCTGCACGCGCTGGCCTGGGGCGAGCAGGGCTTTCGCCATATCACGAATAATCGGGGACCCATCACCACCCCCGCCGATGCCAAGGGGCTGAAGATCCGCACAATGGAAAACCCGGTCCATATCAAGGCGTTCGAGGCGCTTGGCGCCGCGCCCACGCCGATGGCCTGGCCCGAGGTGATCGGGGCGCTGCAACAGGGCGCCATCGACGGCCAGGAAAATCCGCTTTCGGTGATCGTTTCGGCCAAGCTGAACGAGGTGCAGAAATACCTGACGCTGGACGGCCACGTCTATTCTCCCGCCGTCATCCTGATTTCCCCCGCGCTGTGGAACAGTCTCGACGACAGCCAGAAGGCCGCTTTCGACAAGGCCGCCAAGGATGCGGTCACGGCGATGCGGGCCTATGTCGATGAGGTCGAGGCTTCGGGTGTCGAGACACTGAAACAGGCCGGAATGCAGGTCAACGAATTGACGCCCGACCAGAAGGCCGCCTTCCGCGCCGCGCTGGAAGGCCCCTACAAGGACTACGAGGCGCAGTTCGGCAAGGATCTGATGGACCGCATCCAGGCCGAACAATAGGGCCGATGCGCCGGCTGGAACGCCTGTTCGTGGTGCTGAACGGCACCGTCGTCATCGCCGGCCTCGCGGTGATGGCGGCGGTCGTCGGCGCGAATGTGGCCGGGCGCTACCTGCTGGGATTCTCGCTGACATGGTCGGACGAGGTCGCGCGCTACACGATGATCTGGCTGACCTTCCTTGGTGCCGGGCTGGCCCTGCGCGAGGGTGCCCATGTCGCCATCGCCAATGCGCAAGAGGCACTGCCCGGCCCCGCGCAGCGCGCGCTCCGCTGGGCCATCCTTCTGATCCTGTTCGCTTTCTTCGGTTTCATGGTCTGGGTTGGCATCGACTACATGAATCGCATGGCGATCCAGAAATCCGCCGCGCTTCGATTGCCGATGTACTGGGTCTATGCCGCGATGCCCGCCGGCTTCGCGCTGATGATGGTGCATCTGGCGCTGATCGCCCCGCGATACCTGCAGGCGGGTTTCAACGCCACCGACGAGGCCGCGCGTGGTTGAGATCCTGGTCGCCGCCTTCCTGATCCTGATGATCCTCGGCGTGCCGGTGGCCTTCGCGCTGGCGATGGCGGCCTTTGCGGCGGTGTCGCTGGCGGGCAGCTATCCGCTGGTGGTCGTCGTCAAGGAGATGTTCACCGGCCTCGACAGCTTTCCCCTGCTGGCCGTGCCCTTCTTCATCCTGGCAGCCGAAATCATGTCGGCGGGTGCGATTTCCGCCATGCTGCTGCGCTTTGCCGCGCAATTCGTGGGCCATCTGCGGGGTGGGCTGGGCTATGCCAATGTCCTGACCTCGACCCTGTTCGCGGGAATTTCAGGCTCGGCGCTGGCGGATGCGGCGGGGCCGGGGGCGATGATGGTGCGGATGATGGAGAAGGGCGGCTACAGCCGCGCCTATGCCGGGGCGCTGACCATCGCCACATCGGTCGTCGGCCCGATCATCCCGCCCTCGATCACGATGATCATCTATGCGCTGCAGGACCGCAACGTGTCGGTGGGGTCGCTGTTCATGGCCGGGATCCTGCCGGGGCTGCTGATTTCCGCCGCGATGGCCGGGGTGAACTGGTGGATCAGCCGCAAGCGCGGCTATCGCAGCGCCGAACCGCGTCCGCCCGTCCTGCAGATGATCCGCAACACCGTCGCCGCGCTGCCGGCGCTGGCTCTGGTGGTGCTGATCGTGGGCGGCATCCGCGGCGGTGTGTTCACGCCGACCGAGGCATCCGTCATCGCCGTCGTCTATGCGATCCTCGTCAGCGCCGTGATCTATCGCGGCTTCACATTCGCGGATCTCTGGGGGGCGTTCTGGCGGGCCGGGATCATGTCGGTCGCGGTGCTGATGATCCTTGCCGGCGCGCGCGCCTTTGCCTGGGTGCTGATCATCGAGGGCGTGCCGCAGGCGATGGCCGACGCGGTGATCGCGATGAACCTGTCGCCCGTCGCCTTTCTGCTGATGGTCAACCTGCTTCTGCTGGTCTTCGGCATGTTCATGGACCCGCTGCCGGGGGTGATGATCCTTGTGCCGATCCTGGCACCCATCGCCAACAGCCTCGGCATCGCCGCCGATCACTTCGCGATCATCGTGATCGTCAACCTGACCTTCGGACTGATCACGCCCCCGGTCGGCGGCCTGATCTTCGTCGTTGCCTCGGCCACCAACCAGCGCCCCTCGGCGCTGATCCGCGAATTGCCGCCCTTCTTTCTGGCCGCGCTGGTGGTTCTGGCGATCCTGACCTTCGTGCCCGGCCTTTCGACCTGGCTGCCCGCCATCAGCGGCTTCTCGCGCGGCTAGGGGCGGAATTTGTTGATAAATGTCAGACCTCGCCGCATCCTGCCCCGGTCCGATACGAAAACCCGGAGGGAGAGATGAGCAAGCGTGACGAACTGATCGGGAAATATGCCGGCGACATCCGCGACAAGCTGGGGGTCGAACCCGACATGGACCTGCTGCGCAAGGTGACGATCGGCTGCGGTCCGTCGATCTACAACAACGACGCCGAAACCGTCGCGGCCAGCGACGAGGCCGAACTGGACCGGATCCGAAAGAACTATCTGATGAAAAAGCTGGGGCTTCCCGACGGTCCGGCACTGATGGAAGGCGTCCACGCGGTGATCGACAGATACGGCCGGTCGAACCGCAGCAAATACCGCGCGGTCGTCTATTACCTGCTGTGCCAGCACTTCAAGAAACAATCGGTCTATGCCTGAACCGAGGCCATCCGCCTGATCGCGGCGGCATGGGCGGCCGATGCCGCAGGGCCATCGGCCGCCAGTGCGGTCGCGGCCCCAACCGGCGCCCGGCAATCGGACGCGGCCAGATTGTCGAGGCGGGCGGTCAGATCGCGCAACATCGCCTCGGCCAGGGAATTGGGCGGGGCGGGGCGGTCAAGGGTCAGGATGGCCGGACCGTCGCGCGTCTCGCGGCGGATCACGGAATGTTCCCTTTCCCTCCGCGGGAGGCTGTGTCAGACAGTTTCGCAAAGAATTTCGTGTCGAAAGGTATCCGTCATGATCCGTTTGCTTGCCACCTCGGCCGTGGCGCTGATCGCGGGGGCCGCGCCGGTCCTGGCCGAACTGACGCCGGCGCAGGTCTGGGACAGTCTCGAAAGCTATTACACCGCGATGGGTTACAAGGTCGAGGTGGGCCAGCGCGACGAATCCGGCGACACGCTGACCGTTTCGGACATCACGCTTTCGCCGCCGGCGGCGGACACGGCCAGCACGACGACGATCACCGTGCCGAAGATGATCCTGCAGCAGACCGGCGATGCCAAGGTCCGCACGATGATCGAGGGCGATACGCTGATCGATTCGATCACCACCCCGCCCGAGGGCGAGCCGGTCGAGTTCGATGCCACCGTGTCGCTGCCCGACAACGAGATGATCAGTTCAGGCACGCCCGACGCGATGACCCACGAGGTCGTCTATCCGCAGATCAAGGTTGCGGCGACCTTCACCGGCGGCGCGGCGCAGGACGGCAAGGCACCCTTGACGATCCTGCTGAACGACGTGAAGGGCCGCCAGCAGAACCAGGACGGCACGGCCGGCCGGATCACCTATGATCTCAGCGCCGCCGGCGTGGACATCGCCCTCAGCGCGAAAGAGCCTGTGCAGCAGGACGGCTCGGGCGGGACCGGACAGATCGACGCCAGCGGCAATGTCACGGATCTGACCGCAAGCGGCTGGATGCAGATGCCGTCGGACGCGCCCTCGGAACCGCAGGCGCTGAACAGCGCGCTGGCATCCGGGATGGCGCTGGACGGAACCCTGACGATGGGAAGGGTTTCGGGCGAGTTCGTCTTTTCCGGTCAGGACGAGGACGGCCAGCCGCAAGACGGCAAGGCCAGCTATGCCGCCGGCCCCAGCAGCATGGCGTTCTCGATGTCGAAGGACGGGCTGGGCTATGAAGGCTCGGGCAAGAACAGCGCGGTCGAGATGACCCTCGGCTCGCTTCCCTTCCCGATCACCTATGCCGTCGCCGAGACCTCGGCCAAGATGATGCTGCCGGTGACCGCTTCGGACCAGCCGCAGCCCTTCACGCTTGCCTACAGCCTCAGCGGGCTGACGATGGGCGATGCGATCTGGGGCCTGTTCGATCCGCAGGCCAAGCTGCCCCGCGACCCGGCCAGTCTGACCGTGGATCTGTCGGGCAATGCGCTGGTCGGCAGGGACCTGCTGGATCCGGCGCTGGCCGAGAAGATGCAACGCGAACAGGATCCTGCGGCCAGTGGCGATCTCGCCGCCGGGAACCCGGCCGATCAGCCCGCAGGCCCCGACATGCCCTTCGCGCCGCAGGATCTGACGATCAACAGGATTGCGCTGGATGCGGTGGGGGCCAAGGCCGATCTGACCGGCCAGCTTGCCTTCGGCGATACGCCCAACGAGCCGGTCGGCAAGATCCAGGGCAGCTTCACGGGCCTGAACACCCTGCTGGAGACATTGTCGGCCATGGGCCTGCTGCCGCAGGAACAGCTGATGGCGACGCGGATGATGCTGGCCATGTTCGCCCGCCCCTCGGACAGCGATCCCGAGACGATGACGACCGAGATCGAATTCCGCGAGGGCGGGTCGATCTTTGCCAATGGCCAGCAGGTGAAATAGGCCGCAAGGCAAGCCGGGTCGGGGCAGGGTTGTCCCGACCGTCTCGCGCCATGGCGCGCATCACCGACCGCGCATCGACGCCCGCCCGGAATCGGGATGCGGCAGGCTGACCGGGCCGCGCCCGCTGGCGTCCGTGCCCCGGTTTCGCGGCGCAGTCCGGCCGCGGATCACCCTTTTCATTTGCGCATCGCTTCGGGTCGCGGGAAAAGAGGACGCCGAACAACGAGGACTTCATGAGCAGCACAACCCCCCGATTGCAGGATCTGGCCCAACGGCTGATCCAGGCCGCGACGGCGGCAGGCGCGGATCAGGCCGATGCGCTGGCGCTTTCGGGCCAGTCGGTCAGCATCGACGTGCGCGCGGGCGGGCTGGAACATGCCGACCGCGCCGAAGGGGTCGAGATCGGCCTGCGCGTCCTGATCGGCGGGCGGCAGGCCTGCGTCTCGGGTTCGGACCATACGGATGCGGCGATCGCACAGATGGCCGACCGCGCCGTCGCCATGGCTCGCGAAGCGCCGGTCGATGATCATCTGGGGCTGGCCGCGCCCGGGCAACTGACCGATCGGCGCGACGCCTCGGGGCTGGAATTGTCCGATGACAGCGCCGATCCCGCCCCCGACCACCTTCAGGATCTGGCGCTGCGGGCCGAGGCGGCGGCGCTGGCCTTGCCGGGCATCGCACAGGTCGAATCCGCCAATGCATCCTTCATGCGGCGTCAGCTTTGGCTGGCGGCCTCGAACGGGTTTTCCGGCGGCTACGGACGGACCGGCCACGTGATTTCGGCGGTGGCGATCACCGGCGAGGGGCTGGGCATGGAACGCGATTACGCCGCCGAATCCCGCGCCTTCACCGCCGACCTGCCCGAGCCGGAAGAGATCGGGCGACTGGCGGCCGAACGCACGCTGGCCCGCGCCGGGTCGCGCAAGCCGCCCACCGGGGCGTTTCCGATCCTCTATGACCGCCGCGTCTCGGCCTCGCTGATCGGGCATCTGCTGGGCGCGGTCAATGGCAGCGCCATCGCGCGGGGGGCCAGCTGGCTGCTGCGCGCGCTGGATCAGCCGGTCCTGCCGGCGGGCTTCGACCTGACCGAGGATCCGCTGCGCCCGCGCTATCCCTCGTCGCGGCCCTTCGATGTCGAGGGGCTGGCGACGCGCCGGCGCAGGATCGTCGCCGATGGCGTGCTGCAAGGCTGGACGCTGGATCTGGCGACGGGGCGCAAGCTGGGGCTGGACAGCACCGGATCGGCGGCGCGCGGGCTGGCCTCGGCGCCCTCGCCCACGACGGCGAACGTGATCCTGACACCGGGCGCGAAGACCCGGGACCAGATGATCGCCGAGATGGGGCGGGGGCTGGTCGTGACCTCGATGCTGGGGGCCTCGATCAATGGCACGACGGGCGATTATTCGCGCGGCGCCGCGGGTTTCTGGGTCGAGAACGGCCAGATCGCCTATCCGGTCAACGAATGCACCATCGCCGGCAATCTGCGTGACATGCTGATGCGCATCGAGGCGGCCAACGACGCGCTGCCCTGGCGCGGGGCCGAGGTGCCCAGTCTGCGCGTCGAGGGAATGACCGTTGCCGGGGCCTGAGGCCGATCTGGCGCTGCTGGCGGATGCCGCGCGGCAAGCGGGGCCGATCGCGATGCGATACTGGCGTCAACAGCCGCAATCCTGGGAAAAACCCGACGGCGCCGGCCCCGTGACCGAGGCCGATCTGGCCGTGAACGAGACGCTGGAGACGATCCTGCGACGCGCCCGGCCCGATTACGGCTGGCTGTCCGAGGAAAGCGAGGCCGATCCCTCGCGGCTGGATGCCAGCCATTGCTTCATCATCGACCCGATCGACGGCACCCGCGCCTTCATCGCCGGGCAGGAGGGTTTCGCGCATTCGCTGGCCGTCGCGCATGGCGACCGGATCACCGCCGCCATCGTGCATCTTCCGGCGATGGATCTGACCTATACCGCCTTCGCTAACGGCCCGGCGCTGCTGAACGGCCGGCCCATTGCACCCAGCGATGCCGGGATCGCGGGCGCGCGCGTGCTGACCTATCGCGCCGCCGCCGAGCCGGGGTTCTGGCGCGACGGCCGCGTGCCGGGCTTTCGGCGCGAATTCCGCCCCTCGCTGGCGTGGCGGCTGTGCCTTGCCGCCGAGGGGCGTTTCGACGCGGCGCTGTCGCTGCGGGCGGCCTGGGAATGGGACATCGCGGCGGGCAGCCTGATCGCGGAACGCGCCGGCGCCGCGGTCAGCGACCGGCAGGGCGCGCGGATGCGGTTCAACGGGCCGCGCGCGATGGTGGACGGGCTGATCGTCGCCGGCCCGCGTCTGCACGACCAGATGCTGACGGCGCTGAGGCGCGGCTAGATCAGCCCGGATTTCGTCACTTTCAGCAGCCCCGCGCGGCGCAGCGAATCGACCGGATAGCCATCCGATCCCATCAGCTCCAACGAGAAATCAGGCTCCAGTTTCTTCAATTGCTGCAATGCCCGGCGCGCGCCCTCGTGGTCGTTCAACTCATAGCGGATGGCGCTGAGAAAACGCAATGCGGGGCGATTTTCGGGCGCGTATCCGTGAGTGGTCGAAAAGTATCGCTCGGCCGCGGGCAGATCGCCCACCCGCATGGTGGCGATGGCCCGACGCAGGATCCAGGCGGCGGGGCCCAGTTCGGACAGCGCGCTGTTATGGGCGGCGCTGGCCTCGGCCTCGGCCTCGCGGTGGTGGCCCATGCTGGTCAGCGCGCTGGAATAGGCCAGACGCGCGATCGGATTTTCGTCGTCGATGGCCATGGCGTGGCGCGCCATGTCAAAGGCGGTCTCGCGCTGACCCTGATAGGCGGCGACCATTGCGTTCACGCCAAGCGCCGAGGGATTGCCGGGCGACAATTCGCGCGCCCGCGCGGCCATGTCGGCGGCCAGTTCCGCGTCATCCTCGGGGTTCTTCGACAGACGTTCCAGCAGCATCGTGTGGCGAATATAGGAGCGCAGCGACAGGATCACCGCCTTGTCGCCATTGGGGTCGATCTGGGCAAGCTGTTCATCCGCGCGTCTCAGCCGCGGCGCGGAATAGCTGAACACGTCCTGCAGCGGCATCCGGCGCAGACGCGGATCGGGCACGGTCTCGCGCAGGGCCTCGACCCCGTGCAGGATGGCGACGGTGACGCTGCTCGCGACCTGACGCAGATGCGCCAGCGTATCGTCGGCCGGGATGGTGAAACGGCGCGACCACAGCATCCGCCCGTCGCTGCGCAGCCGGGCCGCGAACAGGATGACGATGCTGCCCCCCGCCTTGTTGGCCATCGCCCCCAGCTCGATCCCGACCGAGATCCGGCCGATGCCCGGATCGCCCTGCACCACCTGCAGGGGCAGCATGTCGCTGACCCGTGCCGCCGCTTCTTGCAGGATCATCGCCGCCGTCACCGCCGCCTGCGGATCGGCCGCCATCGGCGATTGCAGGATCAGCGCCGGGGCGCCGTCCGGTTCCACCACGCTGGCCAGGACCTGGTCGGCCTGATCCTCGTAGTGGCTGCGGGCGTCACGCAGCCAATCCTCGAATTCGGGGTCGGGAATATCCAGGTCGGACGCGAATTCCGGCCGCTGCCCATCGGCACCGGGGCGGCCGGTCACGTCCAGCCGCACAAGATCGGTGTCCAGCCCGACCCAGCCCGGCCCGGTCAGCAGGGCGTGCCGCCAGGGTCCAAGGGCGATCCGGATCTCGCGCAGCAATTGCCGGATGCTGGCGGCGCCCTGTTCCGGCTCTCGTTCGCTGAACAGCAGATCCTGCAGCCGCGGCCGAGCCACCTGCATCTTGACCGAGGATCCCAGTACAGCCAGCGCACCGCGCGCCTTCATGCCGCGCGGCGTCAGACGTTCGCCGCCAGGTCCCGTCAGATCGACGGGCCCGGCCAGACGCAGGATCAGGTCGCTCACCGGAGATTGTCCGTCGCTGTGATCAAGAAAATGTGTTATCCTTAAACGATAAATTTTGACACGGCAAACCGGTCGTGGTGGTCGGAGCAGGCGGGAAGGTGGTTCTCCGATGGCAGTTTTAAACGCGCAAAACGCTCAGAATGCGCAAAACGCGCAAAATGCCCAGAACGCACAGAATGCCCAGGGCGGCGGGATCGGGCCGGGGTCGACCCTCATGGCGGCCGCGTTGATCCGCACCCGCGAGGCCATCGCGGGCACCGAACAGATCCAGCCCGTCGCCGGCCAGACGTCGGGCCTGGACATCACCGCGCGGCTTGAACGGCTGGACGACATCGACCGCGAGGCGGTCATGGCGGGCGAATTGCTGGAGGACATCAGCTTTTCCGCGACCGGCTACGACCCTGCCGAAAACACCGCCCGGACCATCACCGTCCTGCGCCGCAAGACCGGCACGAATCCGCTGAAGGCCAGCTATACCGAACTGGCCGCGATCACCCGGCCCGGCCTGGACGATTTCCGCCAGGCTGCGACATTGATCGGCAGCTATGCCGAACTGCGCAGCGACCGCGCCGCCGAAATCCAGGTCCAGACCCAGCATCTGGTCCCCTTCTTCGCCGCGATCCTGCCGATCGAGGCCAGCCGCGCGCCCGCCACGCTGGAAATGCTGGATCTGGCGCAGGACATGGCGACGTTCGTCGTCATGCGCGTCAAGCTGAACCTGGGCTGCCCGCGCCCGCCGCAGTTCAGCGACCGCATCCAGCCGATGATCGCCTGCCCGTCGCATGCCTCGCTGCCCAGCGGCCATGCCACGCAGGCCTTCACGCTGGCCACGATTCTGGCGCTGTTGCAGGATCCGGATGCCGGCGTGGCGTCCGACAGCCAACTTTACCGACTTGCCTGCCGGATTTCGATCAACCGCACCGTCGCCGGCGTGCATTTTCCCGCCGACAGCGCAGCGGGGGCGGTTCTGGGCATTCAGCTGGGCCGGTATCTGGCGGCACGGGCACGCAAATCCGCCTTCGGCAGCGCCGGCGAGGTAGGTCGGGGCGATTTTGACGGCACGCTGTTCCACGATTCCGGCCAGCCGCGCGATTTCCACTATGCGATCCTGAACCAGATGGTCGCGGGTGCCGATCCTTCGACCAGCTTTTCAACGGACGCCGCGCGCGTCAGGCCCGCTCCGCTGTGGGGATCGCTGTGCAAGCGCGCGGTCGCGGAATGGGGGCAGCGGTGGAGCTGAAACAGGAACCGAACGATCCGAATTGCGGGAAGGCGCAGCCGGAATGGACCGCACCCGTTGCCGCCTACACTCGCTATCGCCCCGGCCTGTCGCCCTACATGCATTATTGGCAGCAGCTTCGCGCCCGCCGCGGCCAGACCGCGCCGCCGCCGGATCACCAGCCCGAGGACGGGGCCAAGCTGCCCGGCCAGATGGCAGAGGCGCTGGAGGATCTGATCCGCCGGAGCTTTGGCGAATGATCGCGCTGGCCATCATGTCGGCCTTCGAGGATTTCGTGAACGATCCTGCCGGCGTGCTGCCCGATGATGCGATGAATCCCGACCCGCAGGAACTGGACGACAGCGACCTGGACGATCCGGCGTTGGCCTACCTGGAGGACGCGGCCCTCCCCGACCCCGATCGCGGCTGCATCCTGGCGGTGATCGACGATGCCATCCCCTTCGCGCATGAGCGGCTGACCCTGCCGGGCGGCGTCAGCCGGGTGGCGGCCTTCTGGGCGCAGGACGCGGCCTTCGCGGGCGGTCCGGGGCTGGATCTGCCCTCGGGGATCGAATTGCGGGGGCCGGCGATCGGGCAGTTGCTGCAACAGGTGGCGGCTGGTGCACTTCCGGGCGAGGACGCGATCTATCGCGCCAGCGGCGTTCTGGACTTCCGGCGCGACAGCACGCCTTCGACAGCCTATTCCGATCCGCACGGCGCCGCGGTCGCGCTGCTGGCCGCCGGTTTCGCGCCCCAGGATCCGGCCGGGCGCGACCATCCCCTGATCGCCGTCAATCTTCCCCCCAGGATCACCGAGGATTCGATGGGCACGCTGGCCCCGGTCTCGATCCTCGCCTCGATCCTGTTCATCATCACCCGCGCCCGACGTCTTTGCCGCCTTGTCGAGGCGCGGCGCGGCCTGTCCGCCGGATCGGTCCGGCTGCCCGTCGTCATCAATCTCAGTTTCGGACTGACCGCAGGGGCGCGCGACGGATCCAGCCTGCTGGAACGCTTCATGGATGCGGTGTCGGCGGTCGCCGCTGCCGATCTGGGTCCGGTCCATTTCGTTTTGCCCACGGGCAACAACCGGCAGTCTCGGCTGTTCGCGCGGCTGAAGCCGGGCGAGGACATCGGCTGGCGCATCCAGCCGGACGATCGCACCATCACCCCGATCGAGATCTGGGGCCCGGTTCATGACGGCCCGCCCGATGGCAGGTTCCAGATCACCGTGACACCGCCGGGCCTTGCCCCGACGACCACTGCCTTCACTGCGCCCTGGCAATATTCGCTGCTGACCGGCGCGGACGGGGCCGAGCTGGGCCGCGCCTACTACACGCCGCGCCTGCTGGAGAACGGTCGCTGGCGCGAGGGGGCGACGGTGATCGTCAATCCGACCTGTCCGCAATTCCCCGGAGAGCCCTGGGCGATGCCCGGCGAATGGCGCGTCGGGATCGCACCGGGATCGTTGGACGGGGTTTACGAGACCTCGGTCCAGCGTGACGAAGTGATCCGAGGCTTCCCCCGCGAGGCCCGGCAAAGCTGGCTCCATGATCCTGCCTACCGCGCCGAGGACGAGGCCGGACGGCCGATCCTGTCCGATCCGCCCGCCAGCGGCGCGCGTGTGGTGCGGGACGGTGCCTTCAACACCTATGCCGGCGGCGCGCGGCCAATCCGCGCCGGCGCGGTCGAGGCGGCGGGACTGTCGCTGACATCCTATTGTTCGACGCTGGGCGATGGCCAGGGCGGGGATTGCCTGCTGCCGGTCGATCGCTCGCATGGCCTGAGCGGAATGATCGTGCGCGGGCGCGCCAGCGGCGGATTCTCGATCCAGGCGGGAACGTCGCTGGCCGCGCCGCAATTCGCCCGCTGGCTGGCGGCACGCCTTGCCGCGGGCGACGCGCCCGCCGACCGGGGCGCGATTCGCACCCTGGCCCAACTTCACGCCGCCCAGCCGAACCCGACGCCGGTTCTGGACGGAATCGACCGGTTTTTGCCCTTCTAGGGTAAAAAAGGCCCTTCTCGACTGCTGTCCTGCCGCGTTCGTGGCGGTTTCACGCGGCGGGATTCACGCTGTTTTCACGGCGCAGCCCGATAACCGCCTCAGGACGACGCGGAAAAGACCTTGGCAAGACCCGCGTCAGAGAAGAGGAAGTGACCGATATGACCAGTCAGCCTGTGTCGAATTTCAATCACGTGATCGCCGCGCTTCAGCTTCTGGGCGCCGGACCGGGGGGTGCAGAGAATGAGCCGGTCCGCCGCGCGCTGGAAACCCTGAATGCGGCGTATCTGGGGCGGTCCGGGACCGAGGCTCCTCTACCCGGTCCCGACCGCCCGACCTGGGCCGCGTTCCGCCGCCTGGAACGCGAGAACCAATTGCTGATCGATCACGCCGAGATGCTGGCCTGCGCGCTTGGCGCCTGCCCGAACTGCT
This sequence comes from Paracoccus sp. L-17, assembly GCF_056857655.1. Lineage (NCBI taxonomy): Bacteria > Pseudomonadati > Pseudomonadota > Alphaproteobacteria > Rhodobacterales > Paracoccaceae > Paracoccus > Paracoccus sp. L-17. The sequence goes on along the minus strand of NZ_JBSXNM010000042.1, from coordinate 200,312 downwards.
GGGGCAGGCTGCATGATTGCGAGGAATGCGGCGGCTTGGGCCGGCCGGGCGCCTTCAATCCCGACCGCGCCTGTTTCGATCACCTTGTCCTGCCCGTCATCTGTCGCGTCATGGGCTATGATCCCACCGAAGCGTCCGATCACGGCGCAGACCCGCAATCCCGTCCCGAAGGCAGTCCGGACGGGGTCCGCCCGCTGAGCAGTTCCTTGTAACGAGTTCCTCCCTGCTCGACGTCCCGCTTGCGGGCGGCCCTGGGCGGACGGTCTTCGGACCGTCCGCCCTTTTCGCCTTCGGCGTCACGGCGACCGGGACGAGGGCGGGATGACTGATGCCGCACGGATCGTCGGCGGCCTAGAACAGCGGGTTCACGGCAAAGGGATCGGCTTGGGTCCGGGTGGCGATGCTGCGGCCCGGCCCTGACAAGGTCGCGATCTGGCGGGCCAGCAGCGCGATGGCCTGCGAGACGGCGGCAGCCACGGCGGCGGGCTGTTCGCCCGCCATCGGAACCGAAATGTCGAAGCTGCGGGCCTGGTTGGACCCGCCGCTGCCCTCGTCCGAGACGAAATAGCGTCCCGACAGCCGATAGATGTTATTCGCCTGCGCCAGCGCCTTTTCGACCCGCACCTCCAGCACGCGCTGTGGCGGCTGGGCCAGGGGCCATGGCTCGCCGATCACCGTCGCGCCCGAGACGTCCGAAATCGCGCGCGCCAGGCTGAGGGTAAAGGCCCGTTGCGGGCTGTCGGCCCACAGATCGTCCGGCGTGGAACGCACCGCGCCATCGGGCGTCTGCCAGGAAACCTCCTGCCCCGAGGCATATTCGGGCAGCGACACGTCCTTCAGTTCGGCCGTGCCCAACCGGTTCGCGACCATGTCGCCGGTGGCGGGCGGGTCGATCAGATAGCGGGCGGTCTTTTCCGGGTTGGAACAGGCCGCCAGCGCCAGAAGGCCAAGGGCCGCGATCAGCGGGGCGGTCCTGCGCGAGGCGAAAGGCATCGTCATCATCTCATCGTCCCAGAATGAAGGCGCGGGGGTTGCGTTCGATCAGGCGCGCCAGCGATCCCACGGCTTCGCTGGCCCGGCGCAATTCGCGCAGCAATCCGATCGTTTCGTTGTTGAAGGTGGACCGATCGCCATAGGCGCCCAGCACCGCGTCGGCCCGCCCGGCGGTCGCCTGCAGACGCTGGATCAGTTGCGGCAATTGCTGGACCGACCGGGCCACCTCGTCGGCGGCGACGCTGGCCGATCGCAGGGTGTCGTTCAGACTGCCCACCGCGTTGCCGTCGCGCAGATCGTCCAGCAACCCCGAGGCCGAAGCCAGAACCTTCGACAGATTGCGCGGCAATTGCGCGGCATCATCGCTGCCCAGCATGGCACGCAGATCGGCCAGGATCCCCTCGGCCTGATTGCTGACCTCGGCAAAGCCGAACTTCTCGACCGCGGCGGCGGTCGCGTCGATCTGATCGACCATGGCCGGCACGTCGGCGGCGGCCAGCCGGACCGCCTCGGCGGCGGCGGCGGCCTCGTCGACCAGCTTGCCCAGATTGGCGGCGGCGCCCGATTGCCGCACGTCCCCCGCGATCCGGTCGATCTGGCCGGCGGTGCGGTTCAGCGTATCGATCAGGCTCGCGATCCTGGCCGGCAGCGCGGCAGCCTGGGGCGTGCCGATCACGTCGCGGATTTCCTGCAGGGCGGCGTCAAGCTGCGCCCCGATCGAGGCAAAGTCCACGTCGCGGACCGAGGTCGCTGCATTCTGAACCGAATCCATGATCTGGGGCAGCCGCTCGACCGCCTGATTCAGCTTGTCGGCCACCTCGCGCGCATCGGCCAGCGCGGTGCCCGCATTCTCGGCCGCGCCGGTCTGGCGGAAATCCAGCACCATCTGGCGGATATCGCCCAGGGTCTGCTGCGCATCCTGCATCGCGGCGCGAACGCTTTCCGGGATCGCGCGGGTGTCCTGCGACGCGGCCAGCGCGGTCACCGCGTTCATCATGTCGGTCGCCGATTGCAGCACTTCCTCGATCGGCAGGTTGCCGATGCGGGTCATGAATCCCTGCGCGCTGGCGGTGAAATCCTCAAGATCGCCCTCGACCGAGGGCATGATCGGATTCGGTTGCGCCGCGGTGTCGATCTGCGCGGGGGCCGCGCCCGGGATCTCGACCAGTTCGACCATCAACGTCGCGCCGAGAAAGCCCGAAGCGGCCAGCCGCGCGCGCAGCCCCTTGGCCACGGCGTCCTGCAGGAAGGCCAGCGTCTGGTCGGCCGTGGTGCCGTCGGGCAGGCCCATCCGCGCCGGCGAGATGGCGATATTGACGCGCTGGCGCACGGCGGTCGTGCCCGAGGGATCCTTGCTGACATCGATGGCCAGATCGGTGACCTGGCCGACGCGGAGACCTTCGTACTGGACCTCGGCGCCGGTCTGCAGCCCGCGCACGGAATCGCCCACGAGGATGCTCAGCCGCAGCAGGTTGTCGTCCTCGCCGGTGAACACGGCATTGCGCGCCGCGTCCTCATCGGCCTGGATCGCATAGACCTGGTCGCGCCCGATCGGCTGGCCTCCACTGACCAGAGTGTCGAAGGCAACCCCGCCCTGCAACAGCGAGGACAGCGAATTGACGTTGAAGGCCAGTCCGCTGGTTCCCAGCGACAGCGAAAAGCCGGAAGTGTCCCAGAATACGGTCTGGGTCGTCAGCCTTTCGTCATACGGGGCCTCGATGAAGGCGTCCACGATCACCTTCTGACCGCTTTCGTCCAGCCGCAGGTTTTCCATGCGACCGGCCTCGAGCCCGTGGAAAAGGATCGGCGCGCCCTCGGTCAGCCCGTCGGCATTGTCGGTCGTCAGCCGGACCCAGGTGCCCTTGGCGTCCTCGCGGATCAGCGGCGGCCGGACCAGGCCCACGAAACGGGTCTGCGGCTGAGCGACCTGCGCATCCCAGTATCCCTCGATGAACGAGCCGGTCAGAACCGTGTCGAGCCGCGTCACCCCCTGCGCGGTGACCTGCGGGCGCACGATCCAGAAGGCGGCATCGGCGTCGATATAGGGTGCCACGTCCTTGTCCACGCGAATCTGGACGATGACCTTCGACAAGTCAGGGGTAAAACTGACGGATTCCACCTGCCCGACGGTGATCTCGCGAAAGCGCAGGACCGTCTCGCCGGGGGTCACGCCGGTGGCATCGGCGAATTCGACCTCGATCAGGCTGCCGCGTTCGGCAAAGGCATTCCAGGCGATGGCCAGCGTGACCACCAGCGCGATGATCGGCACCAGCCAGATCACGTTCACGCCGGCCTGCGCCGCACGGACCGCGGTCTTGCGCACCGGAGAGGCCGGTTTCGGCGGCGGCGTATCACTCATTCCCTGTTGCTTCCCTGCCCGTCAGTCTTCGGTCCGGCTGCGCAGCGGCAATCCGCGCCAGATCAGTCTTGGATCGAAACTTTGCGCGGAAAGCATTGTAAACGCAACAGACAGCGCGAAAGACGCAGCGGCAGGACCGGGATGGATCGAGGCGACAAAGCCAAGCTGCACCAGCGCCGACAGGATCGCGACCACGAAGACATCGATCATCGACCAGCGGCCGATGAATTCGACCACCTCGAAGATCTTCAGCCGGGTATGGGCCTGTTCGGTCGTGGCGGGGCGTCCCGCGACCATGGCCAGCCAGGCGATGGCCACGAATTTCGCGATCGGCACCACGATCGAGGCCACGAAGACGATCGCCGCGATGTCGTAATTGCCATAATGGATCAGTTCCATCACGCCTTCGATGATGGTGGATTCCGTGTTGCCCTGAAGCCCCGCGAAGGTCTGCGTGCTCATCATCGGAAACAGGTTCGCGGGAATATACAGGATCAGCCCGGCGAACCACCAGGCCCAGACATGCTGCAGCCGGCGCCGGTCCGGGGGCACCAGCACGGCGCCGCAGCGGGCGCAGCGTGTCCGGGTTTCGGGCCAGACCCTGCCGCAGGAATGGCAACCCAGCAATCCGGCGCGGTGGGCGGTCATGACCGGGCCGCGATGGCCGGTTCCGGTTTCGGCCCCGCTCATGGCTGACGGACCTCGACCATCTCGCGGCCATCCGTCTTCTGTCCGGCATCCTCGATGGCGTCCCAGATCGTGGTCTGGCACATGAAGCCGCGCGAGGCGAGGTTGACCAGGATCAGCGCGCAAAAGGCCCAGAACGCCGGGCCCAGATGGACCGTGGCAAGACCGGCCACCTTGACCAGCGCAACCGAGGTGCCGATCACGAAGATCTCGGCCATGGACCAGGGTCGCAGCGTCTCGGACAGGCGAAAGGCGGTGGCGGCGTGGCGATAGGGCGCGCTGCCCTGCGCCAGCGGCACCAGCGTATAGACCAGCAGAAAGGCGCGCAGGACCGGCAGGCCGATCACCATGGCCAGCACCGCCAGAACCAGCGGCAGCAACACCCCGTCGGCAAAGGCAAGCGCCACGCCGAACAGCGAGGTCGCATTGCCGAATCCCATCCGCGAGATTTCGAGAAAGGGAAAGAACACCGCCCCCAGAAGCAACACCATCGAGGTGAAGGACAGCGCGATCAACTGGCTGAACGCGCCGCCGCGCGGCTTGGCCAGAACCGTGCCACAGCGGATGCAGCGCGCGGTTTCGCCCTCGGCAAGCTCTTCCTCGACATGCAGCGCATCGCAGCGCGGGCAAGCCAGAAGCCCCTCGCCCGTGCTCAGATCGTATTGGCCCTGGATCACGCTCATGGAATGAAAGATAGCGTCGCCGCGCGGCGGCGCAAGGCGCGACAGTCCGGCGTCAATGCCGCGACCCCTCGCGCGCCGCCGAGGTCAGCACGACATTGCGCGGATCGGACACGCCGATCATGCTGGGCGCGACGATCGTGAATTCCAGCCGCAGCGCATAGCGGTCGTCCATCGACTGGATCTCGGCTTCGCCGTCCAGCTGGGTCGAGAACGCCTCGATCAGCTGACCGCCGAGACCGGTGCCGTCGCCATCGCTGTCGCGCGAGGCATCGCCGACCGAGTTCTCGATCACCAGCAGGGCGCGGCCCGACTCGGTTTCCGACAGCCGGATCGAAACCCAGGGCGCGGAACCGCCGGCCGGCGTCCCGGCATATTTCAGCGCGTTGGTGAAAGCCTCGGTCGCAAGCAGCGTCAGCGGCACGGCCTGATCGGGCAGCAGCGTCAGCGGCGCGATCTCGGTGCTGATATTCAGATCGCTGCCCGGCCCGACCGAGGCATTGGCAAGCTGGTTGACGATATCGCCGATCAGCCGGTCGGCCTCGACCGCGTCCAGATGCTCGGCCTGGTAGAGGTTGCGATAGATCGTGGCTAGGGCGGCAACCCGGTCCTGCACCGACCGCAGCACGCCGCGCGCCTGGCTGTTTTCGATCATCCGGCTTTGCATGTTGATGATCGAGGCGATGAGCTGGAGATTGTTCTTGACGCGGTGATGAACCTCTTTCAGCAGAACGGTCTTTTCGGCGACCGCCTCCTCCATGGTTTCCTCGTCTCGGATCAGGATCCGGGCCATGTTGTGAAAGGTCTGGCTGACATCGGCGATTTCGGTGGGCGCATCCGACAGGACCGGCGGCGGCTCGGACCGGTTGCCGATGGCAAAGCGGCGCATCTGGCCACGCAGCACGGTGATATGGCGCAGCACCAGACGGAAAACGGCGAAATAGGCCACGCCCAGCGAGGCCAGCCACAAGGCGATGGGAATCGTCACGGCGCCGAAACGCGACAGCTGAAACAGGCCCAGCCCCGCGATCTTCGGGCTCCAGCTGCCCAGGGCATAGACCAGTCCGGGCACGACGGGAACCACGGTAAAGACCCGTTCCTGACCGCTGCCCGAAATCGCGCGGAAACTGGTCTCGCTGCGCGACAGCAGCCCGATCAGGTCGGTGTCGCGCGGGATGATGTCGCGGGCCGATCCGTCCTGGGACAGATCCGATGTCAGGATTTCGCCGCGCTGGTTGAAGGTCACGATCCGGGCGCCGTCGGTCGCAAAAGCCATCGCGTGCGTGGATTGCAGCAATTCATGGGTCAGCGACAGGCCGACATAGCCCAGCAATTCCCGGTCGCGATACAATGGCTGCATCACCAGAACCACCGACCGGCCGCTGACGATGCCCCGTTCGACGGATGTAACCATCGTGCCGGGCTGGGCGAGAAAGGCCTTGAAGGCGGGCGATTGGCGCATGTCGGCGGCAACGCCCCCATTCGCGCCGGAATTGCAATCGCTGCGCCCGTCCAGCCGGGTGAAGCCGGCATAGACATAGGTGGCGCTGCGTTCGATGAAATTGCGCATCAGGTCGGCGCAGACCTGTGGCCGGTCCAGCGCCTCCAGCACGGCGGGACCAAGCGCGTCGGCCGAACCGAGCGCGCTTTGCAGCAGCGCCCTTTCGCCCGCGGCGGCCGATGCGGTGCGGCCCATCAGCGCGATCTCGGCGCTGCGTTCGGCTTCGCGCGCCAGGTTGAGGTTCTGGATCAGCGAAATCAGCCCCAGCGGCAGGATCGCCACCGACAGAAGGGTGCCAAGCCGGAAGCCCAGCCCGCGGGTGAATTCCAGCCTGTCGCGAAGCCGTCTCAGCATCGCGCGCCCTTTCCTCAGCGGGTGATGCCCTGATTGGCAGACATCACCGCCAGCGTTGCCTGATCGGTCATGTCCAGTTCTTCCCCGTGTTCGAGATGCAGCAACTCCGCCAGCTTGCGGCGGCCGCGATTGGCGCGCGACTTGACGGTGCCGATGGCGACGCCGGTCATGCCGGCCGCTTCCTCGTAGGAAAAACCCGATGCGCCGACAAGGATCAACGCCTCGCGCTGTTCATCCGGCAGTTGCTCGAAAGCGGCGCGGAAATCCTTCAGCGCAAGCCGTCCGTCATGATCGGGCCTCGTGGCCTGGCGGGCGGCATGGATGCCGTCGGTGTCGCTGACCTCGCGCTTTGTCTTGCGGCGGGCCGAATAGAAGGTGTTGCGCAGGATGGTGAACAGCCAGGCACGCAGATTGGTGCCGGCCTGGAACTTGTCCATGTTGGTCCATGCCTTGACGATCGTGTCCTGCACCAGGTCGTCGGCGGAAGCCCCCTCGCGTGTCAGCGACAGGGCAAAGGCGCGCAGCGCCGGAAGGTGATCGACCAGCTCGTCGCGGGGATCGGTCTGCGGGGTTTTCGTCATGGGGTGCGCCTTCGCGGCAGAATGCTTGCGGGAATTGTCATTCCTGCTCGCGCAGTTGCTTGAGAAGGTCGAGGAACCGATCGGGAACCTGTTCGTTGGCATCCTGCTCGTAGACCCGCCTCAGGTTCTCGTCGATCTGTTTTTCGAAGGCGGCCTTTTGCCGCTCATCTCGTTTCGGTGTCATGTTTTTGTTAGTCCCGGAAATCTTGTGCGCACCCTAGCCAACCTGTAGGGGTTAGGGAAGGTTCCGCAACATGCGAAATTCAAGGACAGGAAAATGTCGTCAGCCAATCTCGCCCAATCGATCGGACGCGAGCTTCCCTATCTGCGCCGCTATGCGCGCGCGCTGACCGGAAGCCAGACCGCCGGGGACAATTATGCCGCAGCCACCCTGGAAGCGATCCTGACCGATCGGTCGGTGTTGCAGGACGAGGATGATACCCGCCTCGGCCTGTTCCGCACCTTCCATGCCATCTGGCAGAGTTCGGGCCAGCCCGTCGCCGAGGCCGATTCGGTCCGCGAAAGACGCGCCCAGGATCATCTGCGCCGCCTGACGCCGAATTCGCGCGAGGCGCTGTTGCTGCGCACGATCGAGGAATTGCGCTATGACCAGATCGCCCGCGTGATGCAGGTCGATCAGCGCGAGGCCGAGGAACTGGTCCAGATCGCGCTGAACGAAATGGGTCAGGCAATCAGCGGCAAGGTCATGGTGATCGAGGATGAGATGATCATCGCCATGGACCTGAAAGGCATCGTTCAGGCGATGGGTCATGAGGTGACGGGCGTCGCCCGCACCCATACCCAGGCCGTCGATCTGGCCGGCAAGGCGCGCCCCGACCTGATCCTGGCCGATATCCAGCTTGCCGACGGATCTTCCGGCATCGACGCGGTGAACGAGATGATGCGCGAGATGGGCGATATTCCGGTGATCTTCATCACCGCCTTCCCCGAAAGGCTTCTGACCGGCGACCGTCACGAGCCGGCCTTCCTGATTTCCAAGCCCTACAGCGAGGAACAGGTCCGGTCCGCCGTCAGCCAGGCGATGTTCTTCGCCTCGACCGAGGGGCTGGACGCGGCCTGACCCTTCGCCGGGCCGGGTTCCGCCCGTCCCGGCCTGCGGCCCTTTCATCTCGGGTCGCGGTCCGGGCGTCTAGTCGCGCAGCCCCTCGCGGGCCTCGCGGGCGGCCCTGATGCGGCGGCGGCGGGCCAGTTCGACGTTGATCAGCGCGCCCAGAAGGACCGAGAAACCCGCGAGGTAGAACCACATCAGCAGCGCGACCACGGTTCCGATCGAGCCATAGATCCGGTTATAGCTGTTGAAGCTGCTGAGATAGGCCGAAAACGCGACCGAGGCCGCCGCCCAGAGACAGGCCGCAAACAGCGCCCCCCAGGTAAAGACCGGCGTGCGCGGCGTCTTCACATTCGGGCCATAGCGGTAAAGGATGCCGATGCCCAGGATCACCAGCGCGAACATGCCCGCCCAGGGCAGCGCGGTTACCAGCCATGCCCGCAGGGGCGCGATGACCATGAAGTTCAGGACGACCGGCACGATGACGATGGTCGCAAGCCCGGCCAGCGAGATGCCGACGATGGCCAGGGTCAGCCCATAGGCAAGGATGAAGCCGAAAATGGTGGAATGCGAGCGGACGCCGTAGGCCGCGTTGAGCCCGCGCACCAACGCATCGACCCCCGCGCGCGCCGCGATGGTCGCCACCATGAACGAGATGAACGAGGCCCAGCCGATCGAGGTGTTCTCGGCCGAGGTCAGCGACCGCACCTGTCCGTCGATCAGCTTGGCGGCGCCTTCGGGCAGGAATTCGTGGGCCACGTCGACATAGGCCATGATCACCGTCGGGTCGAACCACAGGCTCCACAGCGCGATGATCGCGGCCAGTCCGGGAAAGACCGCGAACATTGCATAGAAGGCGACCCCTGCCGCGATCAGGCCCATGTGGATCTTGTCCATCCGCTCGAAGATGGCGGACCAGAAACTCCACAGATCGCGGATCAGGCTCAGCATCTGGCCCCCTTCGCGCCCGGCCGGGCCGCGGGATCGCGGCGGGGGCGCAACGATCTCATGTGCCGAACCGCAACCACAGCGAAGCCTCGCCCATCCGTGCCGTGAATTCGGCGTGGGCGGCGGCCTCGGCCTCGGTCAGGCGGGGCGGCAGGGGCGCGGGGCGCGGGGCCCTGCGGATCAGACCGGCGGCCTGTCGTTGATCCGTGCCCGTTGCGCCGGGACGGTCCAGCACCAGATCGGGCTGGCGGCCGCCGATCAGTTCCAGATAGACCTCGGCCAGCAATTCCGAATCCAGCAATGCACCGTGCAGATCGCGGTTGGAATTGTCCACGCCGAAGCGGCGGCAAAGCGCGTCCAGAGACGAGGGCGAGCCGGGAAATTTCTCGCGCGCCAGCGCCAGCGTGTCCAGAGCCCGCGACCAGGGAAGCGTGGGAAACCCCGCCCGGCGCAGTTCGGCATTCAGGAATTTCATGTCGAAGCTGGCATTGTGGATCACCAGCCGCGCATCCTCGGCGACGAAATCGACGAAGCTTTGCGCGATCTCGGCGAAACCGGGCTTGTCGCGCAGGAAATCGTCGCCAAGCCCGTGAATCTCGAACGCCTCTTGCGGCATCGGGCGTCCTGGGTTGATGTAGACGTGGAAGGTACGGCCGGTGGGCAGATGATTGATCAGTTCCAGTGCGCCGATCTCGACGATGCGGTCGTCCTTCTCGGCGTCGAAGCCGGTCGTTTCCGTATCCAGAACGATCTCACGCATGGGCGGCGATCTCCTTGCAGATGGCTTCGACGGCGGCGCGCGCGCCCTCTGGTGTATCGGTCGGGATGATCCAGTCGGCAAGCGCGCGTTTCCGCACATCCGGCATCTGCCGGTCCAGGATCATCTGCAGGGTGTCGCGATTCATGCCGGGGCGTTCCAGCACCCGCCTGCGCTGTGTCTCGGAGTCGGTGCTGACGACGGCGACGCCGTCAAGCTGGCCCTGGCCATCGCCCTCGAACAGAAGCGGGATGTCCAGGACGACAAGTGCGGCATCGGAATGGCGCGCGACAAAGGCCCTGCGGTCGGCGGCGACAAGCGGATGGACGATGGATTCCAGCCGTTTCAACGCCGCCGGATCGGCCCCGAGCGCCTGTTTCAGCGCCGGACGGTCGATGGCGCCGTCCTTCAGCGCCTCAGGGAAGGCGGCGGCGACGGGTTCGACCGCCGCACCGCCCCTGGCATAGAGATCGTGCACGGCCTGATCGGCGTCCCAGACCGGATGTCCCAGATCGCGAAACATCCGCGCCGTCGTGGACTTGCCCATGCCGATGCCCCCGGTCAGTCCCAGAAGAAAGCTCATCCCAGCACCACGCGGCGGGTTTCCTCGTCAACATCGGGGCGGTGGCCGAACCAGCGTTCGAAGCCGGGGGCGGCCTGATGCAGCAACATCCCCAGCCCGTCCACGGTGTGACAGCCGATCTGGCGAGCGGCGGCGAGAAACGGCGTTTCCAGCGGGGTATAGACCAGATCGGTGGCCAGCGCTTGCGGCTGCAGAGCGTCCAGCGGCACCCGCAGCGGCTGCTTGCCGGTCATGCCCAGCGAGGTGGCGTTCACGACCAGACCGGCCCCTTCCAGCATGTTGCCGGCCTGCGCCCAGTCATAGACGACCAGACGCGCGCCAAATTCGGACTTGATCTGTTCCGACCGGATCCGGGTGCGGTTGCTGATCCGCAATTCGCGGACGCCGCTGTCCAGAAGCGAGGCGACGACCGCCCGCGCCGCGCCGCCGGCGCCGATAACCGCCGCGGGGCCGGCATCGGGCCGCCAGTCGGGCGCGTTCTGGCGCAGATTGGCGATGAAGCCATAACCATCGGTGTTGTCGGCATGGATCTTGCCGTCGGGGCGGAAGATCAGCGTGTTGGCGGCCCCGATCAGGGCCGCGCGGTCCGAAACCGCGTCGGCAAGGGCCAGCACCGCCTCCTTGTGGGGAATCGTCACGTTCACCCCGACAAAGCCCGCCCGCGGCAGGACGCGCAGCACGTCGGCCAGATGCTCGGCCCGAACGGGCAGCGGCATGTAATGGCCCGCGATGCCGTAGCGTTGCAGCCAGAATCCGTGCAGGCGGGGCGAACGCGAATGGGCGATCGGCATCCCGATGACGCCGGCAAGCGGGATCTGTGCGGCCGGTCTGGCGGGATCGTCTTGCATCTGCTTTGTCCATTGATCGTTTCGGGCAGAGTAATCCTTTGGCGACGATGGAAAAAGTCCGAACGCGGCCGCAACGCGCCATTGTTGCAGCGAAGACCCGGCTTTTGTGGACGGAATCGTGGGGGAATCGGTCCGGGGCATGTTGGTACGCCTGAGGATGGCTGCAAGGACACGAATTCCGCCCGGGACATAACCGGAACGAAGGCTGGCAATCCACAAGTGGACAAGACCCGCGGCGCCGCGATACGGGTTGTGGACACCCCCGACAACAACCGTGTCGTCCCGAAGTTGTCCAGATATCAAATTCATGAAAACAAAAGATATTATCACTTTCAAAGAAGTTTTCCCAGACTTATCCACAGGCGTGCAAATGGTGGATAGGTGCGGGGAGCGATGCCCAGTCCCGCAATCCACAGGCCCTACTTCAACTACATTCCTTTTTCATATCTTTTTATTTAAGTGGTCGGAAACGAGGCCCCGATGACCGACCTGATGATCGCGTTCTATCCCTATGTGAAAGCCTTCCATGTGATCGCGGTGATCTCGTGGATGGCTGCGCTGTTCTACCTGCCGCGTCTGTTCGTCTATCACGCCGAGCGCGGCGCCGAGGCAGCGGAGCCGACAGACAGCTTCCGCATCATGGAGGAGAAGCTGCTGCGCGTGATCATGCGGCCGGCGATGATCGCGACCTGGGCCAGCGGATTATGGCTGGTGGCAACGCCGGGTATCCTCGATTGGACGGCCCTGTGGCCCTGGTTCAAGGCCACCGGGGTGCTGGGAATGACCGGATTTCACATCTGGTGCGCGGCCGAGCGGCGGCGGATTGCGGCCGGAGCGATCCGTCGCGGTCGGTCTTATCGGCTGATGAACGAGGTGCCCACAGTGCTGCTCATCGGCATTGTCGTGTCGGTCATCGTCAAATTCTAGGTGGGCGATTGACTCGCCGGTTCTGCCGGCCTATGTCGCGACCAAGCCCGGCCGTCCGGTACGGGGATTCCCACACGAATATGACATGACCGACCTTCGACGCGGGGGCGGCCTACGGTGACGATATGAGCGATGAGCGCCTGAACCTGTCCGAACTCAAGGCGAAAAGCCCGGCCGACTTGCTGTCCATGGCCGAGGAATGGGAAATCGAGAACGCCTCGACCATGCGCAAGGGCGAGATGATGTTCTCGATCCTCAAGGAACATGCCGAAGAAGGTTGGGATATCGGCGGCGAGGGGGTGTTGGAGGTCGTGCAGGACGGTTTCGGCTTTCTGCGTTCGACCGAAGCCAATTACCTGCCCGGGCCCGACGACATTTATGTCAGCCCCGACATGATCCGGCAGCATTCCCTGCGGACCGGCGACAGCGTCGAGGGCGTCATTCGGGCCCCGGGCGAGAACGAGCGGTATTTCGCGCTGACCAGGGTCGAGAGGATCAACTTCGAGGATCCCGAGAAAGCCCGCCACAAGGTCGCCTTCGACAACCTGACCCCGCTCTATCCCGATGAACGGATGACGATGGAGATCGAGGATCCCACGATCAGGGATCGCAGCGCGCGGATCATCGACCTGGTGGCGCCGATCGGGAAGGGGCAGCGGTCGCTGATCGTCGCGCCTCCGCGGACCGGCAAGACCGTGCTGCTGCAGAACATCGCCCATTCGATCGAGCGCAATCACCCGGAATGCTATCTGATCGTTTTGCTGATCGACGAGCGGCCCGAAGAGGTCACCGACATGCAGCGCAGCGTGAGGGGCGAGGTGATTTCATCGACCTTCGACGAACCGGCCAGCCGGCACGTCGCGGTGAGCGAAATGGTGATCGAAAAGGCCAAGCGCCTGGTCGAGCATAAACGAGATGTTGTGATTCTTCTGGATTCTATCACAAGACTTGGTAGAGCGTTCAATACCGTGGTTCCCAGCTCGGGCAAGGTTCTGACTGGTGGCGTCGATGCGAATGCCTTGCAGCGGCCAAAGCGTTTCTTCGGCGCTGCACGGAATATCGAAGAGGGCGGGTCGCTGACCATCATCGCGACCGCGCTGATCGATACGGGCTCGCGCATGGACGAGGTGATTTTCGAGGAATTCAAGGGCACCGGCAACAGCGAGATCGTGCTGGATCGCAAGGTCGCCGACAAGCGGGTCTTCCCGGCCATGGACATCCTCAAATCCGGTACCCGGAAAGAGGAATTGCTGGTCGAATCGAAGGATTTGCAAAAGACCTATCTGTTGCGCCGGATCTTGAATCCGATGGGGACGACAGATGCGGTCGAGTTCCTGATCTCGAAATTGAAGCAGACCAAGAGCAATTCGGAATTCTTCGACTCGATGAACGCCTGACGAGGCTGACATGGCTCTTATCTATGCGGAAGCCACCCCGCCCGGGCGCGGTGGCATTTCGGCTATTCGCATCAGCGGAGACGGAGCACGGCGGGTGGCCGAAAGGCTGGCCGGACCGCTGGAGCGTCCGCGCCACGCCTATCTGCGGACCTTGCGCGAGGGAAACGAAATTCTCGATCAGGCTCTGGTGAGCTGGTTCGAAGCCGGGCGAAGTTTCACCGGAGAAGAGACTGCGGAATTGCAATTGCACGGGGCTCCGGTTGTCGTGCGGCGGGTTGGGGCCGCGCTGCGGCGTATGGATGTGCGATCGGCCGAAGCGGGAGAGTTCACCAGACGCGCCTTTCTGGCGGGAAAAATGGATCTTGCCGAGGTCGAGGGACTGGGTGATCTTCTTGCGGCCGAGACCGAAGCCCAGCGGCAGCAGGCGGCGCGGCTGGCCTCGGGCGAGTTGGGTCGGGTGGCCGGAGATTGGCGAAAGATGCTGATTGACGCTGGCGCCTTGATCGAGGCGAGCGTCGATTTTGCGGACGAGGAAACGCCCGAGGAAGTCCCGGCCGAGGTTTTTTCCCTGTTGCAGGAACTTGCGGCTGAACTTGACCGTCATATTGCCGGCTATGCGGCCGCCGAGACGATCAGATCGGGATTCGAGGTGGCCATCATCGGGCCGCCGAATGCCGGAAAATCAAGCCTTCTTAACAGGTTGGCCAGGCGCGATGTGGCGCTGGTTTCCGAGATTGCGGGTACGACACGCGACGTGATCGAGGCGCGACTGGACCTGAGTGGTGTGCCGGTCACGTTCCTTGATACTGCTGGACTGAGAAAGTCGTCTGATCTCATCGAATCCTTGGGGATTGATCGCGCGAGACAGCGTGCCCTCGCAGCGGATTTGAGGGTGCATCTGTCCCCGGATGGTCAGCGCGAGCAAGATCTGTGGCGCGACGGCGATATCGTGGTGAGCAGCAAGGTTGACTTGCGCGAGGATGGGTCCACTGGCGTCTCGGCTTTGACAGGGGTGGGGATAGACGATTTGCTGACCAGGTTGCGCCGCACCCTGGCCGAGAGAATCGCTCCGGCGGGTTTGGTGAGCCACGGCAGACAACTGAATGCGCTTGTAGATGCGCGCCGCGCTTTGGCAGATATCGATGGATTGCCACCCGAAATTCTGGCGGAGAATATTCGCGCCTGCGCCATGAGTCTGGACCGGCTTCTTGGCAGAATCGGTGCGGAGGATTATCTAGATGCCATCTTTACGACTTTCTGTATCGGGAAATAGGGCGTTTCACGTGAAACATTTTGATGTGATTGTGATCGGAGCCGGTCACGCCGGACTTGAAGCCGCAGGCGCGGCGGCGCGCATGGGGGCTGATGTCGCGCTGATCACAATGCGGCGCGAGGATATTGGCGCATTGTCCTGCAACCCGGCGATCGGCGGGTTGGGCAAAGGACATCTTGTCCGGGAAATAGACGCGCTTGACGGACTGATGGGGCGGATCGCTGACCGGGCCGGGATTCAGTTCCGGCTGCTCAATCGACGCAAGGGGCCCGCGGTTCAGGGGCCGCGCGCCCAGATGGACCGCGCAATCTATCGCAAGGTCGCGCATGATCTTATGTCCCGTCTTCCCGGACTGACGTTGATCTACGGATGCGTCGAGGCGCTGGCCGGCGACGAGAACCGCGTGACCGGGATCGAGATGGAGGACGGGACCGCCTATTCGGCATGTGCCACCGTGCTGACCACCGGGACGTTCCTCAACGGGACCATTCATATCGGCGACGTATCGCATGCAGCCGGTCGCTGGGGTGACGAGAATGCGAGAGGCTTGGCGACGTCGCTTCGCCGTTTCGATCTTCCGCTGGGTCGCCTGAAGACGGGAACGCCGCCTCGGCTAGACGGGCGGACGATCGATTGGTCCCGCCTTGATCGGCAGCCCGGAGACGATGAGCCGACGCTGTTTTCCTATCTCAGCACAGGCGTGAGTGGGCCGCAGATCTCTTGCGGTATCACACATACAAACCCGGAAACACATGACATCATTAGAGAAAACCTATCTCGTTCCGCAATGTATGGCGGACACATTTCCGGGAAGGGCCCTCGATACTGCCCGTCGATCGAGGACAAGGTTCTTCGGTTCTCGGAAAAGAAATCGCACCAGGTTTTTCTTGAACCCGAGGGGCTGAACGATCCGACGATTTATCCCAACGGTATTTCGACATCGCTGCCGGCTGAGATTCAGGAAGCCTATGTCCGAACGATCACGGGGCTCGAGCAGGCTGTAATACTTCAGCCCGGTTACGCCGTTGAATACGACTACGTCGATCCTCGTGCGCTGTCGTCATCGCTTCAACTTCGAGCTGTCAGCGGCCTTTTCCTTGCTGGACAGATCAACGGCACGACGGGATATGAAGAGGCCGCCGCGCAAGGTTTGGTTGCAGGACTGAATGCCGCTTTGTTGGCACAGCGGAAACCCGCGATCAAATTCAGCCGATCAGAGAGCTATATCGGCGTCATGATCGACGATCTGGTGTCCCGGGGTGTGACCGAACCTTACCGCATGTTCACCTCCAGAGCAGAATTTCGCTTGACGCTTCGGGCCGACAACGCCGATCGCCGGCTGACCCGCATGGGCCGGAACATCGGCTGCGTCGGCGATGAGCGCTGGCGGCATTTCGACAGCCGGGAAAAGCGGTATATCGCCGGACGCGACATCGCCGAGGCACGAGCCTTTTCGCCGAACGAGCTTTCAGGCAGGGGGCTTCATGTTCGACAGGACGGCCAAAGGCGCTCGGCATTCGAATTGATGGGAATGGCGGCGATCAGCGATGCGCAGATTGTTGAAATCATGCCAGAATTGTCGGCGGTTCACCCGGAAACCATGGCTCAGTTGCGCGCTGACGCTCTCTACCATCAATATCTCGATCGCCAGGAACGTGACGCGAAGGCGCTGAAAAACGACGAAAACATTGTGCTCCCAACCTCCCTGGACTACTTCACAATGTCCGGACTTTCGGGCGAACTGGCCGCGAAGCTTTCGGAAGCGCGGCCAGAGAGCCTCGCCTCGGCCGCCAGGATTGAAGGCATGACCCCCGCCGCGCTGACCCTGATCCTTGCCATGGCAAAGAACGAGCGGTGCCGGACCGCATGATGCATGTTTCACGTGAAACATGGGATGAACTGGATGTCTATGCCGCTATGATCCGGAAGTGGAATGCTCGGATCAATCTCGTGGCGCCGTCATCCGTTCCCCATCTGCAAGAGCGGCATATTGCCGACAGCCTGCAGCTTGTCGAACTCAGCCAGCCCGACGCTGGTCTTTGGGCCGATTTAGGTAGCGGAGGCGGCTTTCCCGGCCTGGTCGCGGCGATCGCATGCCGCGATCGCATGACGGATTTCATTCTCGTCGAAAGCGATCAGCGAAAATCGGCTTTTCTGCGAAGCGTCATTCGCGAACTCGGCCTGAAGCGGGCAGAGGTCATCTCTGCCCGCATCGAGGATCTGAATTCGCTGAAAGCCGCCTATATCAGCATTCGGGCGCTTGCCCCGCTTCCCCGTCTCATGCCATATCTGGTGCAACATCTCGAAAAGAACGGGCAGGCGTGGTTGATGAAGGGCAGGCAGTGGAAGGCGGAACTTGACGAGACGGCGTCACACTGGCGCTTCTCCGTCGAGAGCCATCCCAGCAAGACAGATCAGTCTGCGGCTATCCTCAAAATCTGGGGGCTTGATCATGTCTAGATACAGTATCGTGGCAATCGCGAACCAGAAAGGTGGCGTCGGCAAGACCACGACTGCGATCAACCTGGGCGCGGCCCTTGCGATGGCCGGGCATCGGACGATTCTTGTCGATCTCGATCCGCAGGGCAACGCTTCCACCGGGCTGGGCATCGACGAGGATCGCCGGCAGTTGACCGTCTATGACCTGCTTGCCGGCGAGGAAAGTCTTCAGGATTGCGCCATTCCGACCCAGATCGACAACCTCCACATCGTGCCCGCGACTGCCGATCTTTCTTCGGCCGATGTGGATCTGTCCCAGACTCAGGACCGTACCCGCCTGCTTCGCCGCAAGCTTGAGGGTGCACCTGATGGCAGCATTGTCCTGATCGACTGTCCGCCGGCCCTCGGCCTTCTCACCGTCAATGCCATGGTTGCCGCCGATTCGGTTCTTGTCCCGCTGCAGGCGGAGTTCTATGCGCTCGAGGGGCTGTCGCAGCTCTTGACGACGGTCAAGCACGTCCGGGCCAGCGGTAATCCGGCCCTGCGGATCGCAGGTATTCTGCTGACCATGTCCGACTACCGCAACAATCTTTCGCAGCAGGTCGAGGCCGATGCCCGCAACACGCTGGGCGATCTGGTCTTTCCCACCGTCATTCCGCGCAATGTCCGCGTTTCGGAGGCTCCGTCGCATGCCCAGCCCGTGCTGCTCTATGACCCGGCCTCGAAGGGCAGTGGTGCCTATCGTCAATTCGCCGAGGAATTCGCGGCGCGCCTGAAGATCGTGCGAGAGGAAGTGTGATGTCGGATGCCAGAACAGCCAAGAAGGGCCTGGGACGGGGGTTATCGGCGCTGATGGCCGATATCGATCTGGGCGAAACCAACGTCGCGACAGCGCCGTCGCGGGACCGCAGCCTGATTCCGATCGAACAGATCACCGCCAACCCGGATCAGCCGCGCCGTCATTTCGACCCCGAAGCCCTGCAGGAATTGGCCGATTCGCTGCGCAGTCGCGGTGTGCTGCAACCGCTGATCGTGCGTCCGCACCCGACCAGCGAGGGTCTGTACCAGATCGTCGCCGGCGAACGCCGCTGGCGTGCGGCGCAGATGGCGCAACTGCACGAATTGCCGGTCATCATCCGCGAGCTTTCCGATACCGATGTGATCGA
Organism: Paracoccus sp. L-17; assembly: GCF_056857655.1. Lineage (NCBI taxonomy): Bacteria > Pseudomonadati > Pseudomonadota > Alphaproteobacteria > Rhodobacterales > Paracoccaceae > Paracoccus > Paracoccus sp. L-17. The sequence goes on along the minus strand of NZ_JBSXNM010000042.1, from coordinate 181,750 downwards.
GATCGCGATCATCGAGAATATCCAGCGCGCCGACCTGAATGCGATCGAGGAGGCCGCCTCCTACAGGCAGTTGATGGACCGCTTCGGCCATACGCAGGAAAGACTGGCCGAGGCGCTGAACAAAAGTCGCAGCCACATCGCCAACCTGCTTCGCCTTCTCAACTTGCCCGATACCGTTCAGCAATACGTCAAGGATGGAAAGATCAGCGCAGGACACGCCCGCGCGCTAATTACCGCCGGAAACCCCGGGGCGCTGGCCCAGAAGATCATCGATCGCGGTCTCTCGGTCCGCGAGACCGAACAACTGGTTCGCAAACAGTCCCAGCCCGGCACGGAATCTCAGCCGCGTTCTACCCGTCCTCAGCAGAAAGATGCGGATACCCGCGCGCTCGAATCCGATCTTTCCTCCCATCTCGGGATGCGGGTGCAGATCGATCATCTGGGCCAGGACGGGGGGAAACTGATCATCACCTATCGCGACCTCGATCAGCTTGATGCACTGTGCCAGCATCTCGGCGGCCATAGCTGACACAACATATAGCGGTTTATCCCGGACGGGTAACAATATAAGCTGCAACTCCGGCGCAGATCGCGGCCTGTGCCACAATGATCCACACCGGCAGCGCTAGCCATAACGTCAAGGCGATCCCGCCCGCCATCGCGACCACGGCCCAGATCTTCGCGACCCCGCCGATGGCGCCACGCTCGTGCCAGGCGCGAATGGGCGGCCCATAGGCCGGATGATCGAGGATCTTTTGTCGCAATCGCGGCGAGCTTCGGGAAAAGGCCCAGGCGGCGACCAGCAAGAAGGGCACCGTAGGCATGATCGGCAGGGCGATCCCGACGATCCCCAGGCCCATGAACAGAAAGCCGGTCAGAAGCCAGATTTGTCGCATCTCAGGTGGCCAGTTCGCGCAAGATCGCGTTCAGGACGGGGCGACCCTGATCGGTGGCGATCAGGCGCCCGCCTTCACGACGCAGCATCCCCATCGCGAACAGGCTTTCGACGGCGGCTTCGGGCAAGACACCGCCCGACAGGCGGTGATACCGCGCCTCATCCATCCCCTCGGCCAGCCGCATCGACATCAGCAGATACTCCGTTGCCTGTTCATCGGCAGGCAGAAACGATCGCAGCGACTCGCCGGTTCCATGCGTCTCGACAGCCTCGATCCATCCTCCGGGCGACATCACCGCCTCGGTCGCCACCCGTCCGCAGTCCAGCGTGAGCCGGCCATGGGCGCCTGGTCCGACGGCCGCCCAATCGCCTTGCCGCCAATAGATCAGATTGTGACGGCTCTCGGATCCCTGCCGCGCATGGTTCGAGATCTCATAGCCCGGAAACCCGAACTCGCAACAAATATCTTGTGTTTCCAGATACATGTCGGCTGACACATCCTCATCTGGAAGATCCTTCAACTTGCCTGCCGCAGCCCTTGCGCCAAAGGCCGTCCCCGGCTCGACCGTCAGCTGATACAGCGACAGATGGTCCGCGGCCATGGCCAGAGCCTCGCGCAGTTCCGCCCGCCAGGCCGCGCGGGTCTGTCCTTGCCGCGCATAGATCAGATCGAAACTCACCCGGGAAAAGCAATCGCGCGCCACGTCAAACGCCGCCCGAGCCTCGGCAACGGAATGCCTCCGCCCCAGCCGCCGCAGATCAGGGTCGTTCAATGCCTGCACGCCCATCGAAAGCCGGTTCACCCCGGCCTCGGCGAAACCGCGAAACCGGTCCTTCTCGACGCTGGTCGGATTGGCCTCCAGCGTGATCTCGATCGCGTTGGTGAAACCCCAGGCGGAACGCGCCGCCCGGATCACCCGGTCAACCGTGTCGGGCCGCATCAGCGATGGCGTGCCGCCGCCGAAAAAGATGCTGTCCAGATGACGGCCCGGCGTCTCGGCCGCCAGCCGCGCGATTTCGCTCGCCAGCGCGTCGGCCCAGCGTGCCTGGTCCACCCGCGACACGACATGGCTGTTGAAATCGCAATAAGGGCATTTCGCCGCGCAGAAGGGCCAATGCACATAAAGCCCGAATCCTCCCGCACGCCAATCCTCGCTCATGCGCGCATCGCGGTCACCGTGACCGCTGCCTTCATTTCCGATCCGATCAGCCAGGCGATCGCCATGGTCGCGGCGGACACCGCCGAAACGCCCCTGACCAAGGCTGGGCGACAGCCCGACGCCGCCTGGAAGGATGATCCGACCGATATTTTATGCAAAGCAACCCTCGATCATCTTCGCCACCGCCCGCGCCCTGTGGCTGAGGCTGTTCTTCAGCGCCGGCTGCATCTCGCCCAATGTCACATCATGCCCCTCCGGCATGAAGATCGGATCGTAGCCATGCCCTTCGGCACCCCGTGGCGGCCAGACCACCCGGCCCGGCAGAGTGCCCTCGAACACCGCGTCATGCCCGTCCGGCCACATCAGCACCAGGGTGCAGCGGAATTGCGCCTGCCGGGGCTCGGGCGCGCCGGCATCTTCCAGCGCGCGCCAGGTCCGTTCCATCGCCATCGCGAAATCACGGCCATGCCCGGTTTCGGCCCAGTCGGCGGTATGGACGCCGGGCGCGCCATCCAGCGCATCGATGCAGATGCCGCTGTCGTCCGACAGCGCGGGCAGGCCGGTCGCCGCGACCGCGGCCCGCGCCTTGATCCGGGCATTGCCCAGGAAGGTCTGCTCGGTCTCGGCGGGCTCTGACAGGCCGGCTTCGGCTGCGCCGATGACGGTGACGCCGAACGGTGCCAGCAGCGCCTGCATCTCGGCCAGCTTGCCGGCGTTGTGCGTGGCAACCAGCAGGCGCCTGCCGTCGAACCGCCTCATGCGATCGCGGCCTTCTGCGCGGCGACCAGTTCGGCCATTCCCGCTTCCGCCAGGTCCAGAAGGCCGGTCATTTCATTGCGGCTGAAGGTCGCCCCCTCGGCCGACATCTGCACCTCGATCAGCCGGCCGCCGCCGGTCATCACGAAATTGCCATCGGTGCCCGCCTCGCTGTCTTCGGCGTAGTCCAGATCCAGAACCGGCTGGCCCGCATAGATTCCGCAACTGACGGCGGCGACGTGATCGAGGATCGGATCGCTGGTCACGACCCCGGCCTGCATCAGCCTGTTCGCCGCCAGCCGCAGCGCCACCCAGGCCCCGGTGATCGAGGCGCAGCGGGTGCCGCCATCGGCCTGGATCACATCGCAATCAAGCGTGATCTGCCGCTCGCCCAGGGCCACGCGATCCACGCCCGCCCGCAGGCTGCGCCCGATCAGGCGCTGGATTTCCTGTGTCCGGCCCGATTGCTTGCCCTGCGCCGCCTCGCGCCGGTTGCGGGTATTGGTTGCGCGCGGCAGCATCCCGTATTCGGCCGTCACCCATCCAAGTCCGGTTCCCTTCAGGAAACGCGGCGGATTGTCCTCGATGCTGGCGCTGCACAGGACATGGGTGTTGCCGCAACGGATCAGGCATGACCCCTCGGCATGCCGCATCACGCCGGTTTCGATTGAAATCGGACGCATTTGGCTTAGATTCCTGCCTGAAGGGCGCATGATTTTTCCTTTTGCTGAAGATTGCTGCCCCATAACGCCCGTTGGCCCCGTCACGCAAGCCCGCAAGGGATATGAGCCAGGAATCGCTGCTATCCGAATTGAACGACCGCTCGCGCGAGGTGTTCCGCCGCGTGGTCGAAACCTATCTGCAAACCGGAGAGCCGGTGGGTTCGCGGACGCTGACGCGCGCGCTGTCCGAACAGGTCAGCGCGGCGACGGTGCGCAATGTCATGCAGGATCTGGAATTCATGGGTCTTCTTGACAGCCCCCACGCCTCGGCCGGGCGGTTGCCCTCGCAGCGTGGCCTGCGGCTGTTCGTGGACGGGATGATGGAGGTCGATTCCGTCGCCCCCACCGATCGCGCCGCCATCGACCAGACGCTGGGAAATGACGATCCCGATACCGGCCTGCTGCTGGATCGGGTCAGCACCGCGCTGTCGTCGATCACGCGCGGGGCCTCGCTGGTGCTGATGCCAAAACACGAGGCGCCGATCCGGCATATCGAATTCGTCAGCCTCGCGCCCGACCGCGCGCTGGTGGTGCTGGTCTTTGCCGACGGCCATGTCGAGAACCGCATCTTCACGCCGCCGCCGGGCCAGACGCCGTCCTCCATGCGCGAGGCGGGCAATTTCCTCAACGCCATGGCCGAGGGCCGCACGCTGGCCGAATTGCGCAGCCACATGGCCCGCCAGATCGACGCAAGGCGGCGCGAACTGGACGTGCTGGCGGCCGAACTGGTCCGGTCGGGGCTGGCGCTGTGGGATGGCGAAGCCGCCGATCCCCGCCTGATCGTGCGTGGCCGGGCGAACCTGCTGGACCGCGAGGCCGCCGATCTGGACCGGATCCGGGTGCTGTTCGACGATCTCGAACGCAAGCGCGACATCGTGGAGTTCCTGGAACTGACCGAACAGGGCGACGGGGTGCGCATTTTCATCGGCTCCGAGAACAAGCTTTTTTCGCTTTCGGGTTCCGCTCTGGTGGTTTCTCCCTATATGAATGCCGACCGTAAGATTGTGGGCGCGGTGGGTGTCATCGGGCCGACGCGGCTGAATTATGGCCGTATCGTGCCGATCGTCGATTACACCGCGCAACTGGTCGGGCGGGTGCTGTCCGGCCGGAAAGGATGAACTGGAAGATGAAAGAACAGAACGAACAGCCGATCGACGAGATCGACGACGATCCGCTGGCCGACCCGGCCGTGACCGATGAGATTGCGCGCCTGAACGCCGAGCGTGACGAATTCCGCGACAAGTGGATGCGCGCGCTGGCCGATGCCGAGAATTCGCGCAAGCGCGCCGACAAGGACCGTCGCGACGCCGAACAATATGGCGGATCGCGCCTGGCGCGCGACCTGCTGCCGGTCCATGACGCGCTGACCCGCGCACTGGATGCGGCCGGCGAGGAGCAGCGATCCAATGCCGCCGCCCTGATCGAGGGGGTCGAACTGACCCTGCGCGAGCTGGAAAACGTCTTTTCCAAACATGGCATCACCCTGATCCGGCCCGCCCAGGGCGAGAAATTCGATCCGACGTGGCACGAGGCCATGTTCGAGGCTGCCGTGCCCGGCACCCGCGCGGGCGAGATCATTCAGGTGATGGACAACGGATTCCGCCTGCACGACCGCCTGCTGCGTCCGGCCAAGGTCGGGGTCAGTTCGACGCCGGCCAGCTGATCCGCGTTTCGGCAAGCCGATCCTGTTGCTTCCGATCTCTGGCGCTACAACCTTCCGCTGACTTGCCGAATGTTCCCGACCGCGCGACGCTGGTGGAACATTCGGTCATCGGAGGAGGGGACCATGGCACATACCGACGGGATCAGGATTCACCCGGACGTCGATCACGGCGTGAAACAGGGCAGTTCCGGCTTTTCCGGCGGAACGCTGACCTGCCATTGCGCCAGCAACCCGGTCAAGGTCCGGGTCGGGGGCCAGACCGCCCACAACCATGTCTGCGGCTGCACCAGGTGCTGGAAGCCCGATGGCGCGACCTTCAGTCAGGTCGCGGTCGTGTCGCGTGACGCGGTCGAGGTATTGGAAAACGGCGACAAGCTGGAAGTGGTGGACGAATCCGCCGCGATCCAGCGCCATCGCTGCCGCGAATGCGGCGTTCACATGTATGGCCGGATCGAGAACAAGGACCATCCGTTCTACGGACTTGATTTCATCCATACCGAATTGTCCGACGAAGATGGCTGGTCAGCGCCTGAATTCGCGGCCTTCGTCAGTTCCGTGATCGAATCGGGTGTCGATCCCTCGCGCATGGACGCGATACGCGCACGGCTGCGCGAATTGGGGCTGGAACCCTATGACGCGCTGTCGCCGCCGCTGATGGACGCCATCGCCACGCATGTCGCGAAACGGTCGGGCGCGTTGCCCGCTTGACGGCGGCACGGCCCGATTTCACACATTCCGTCAGGGGGCCGCGACAACCGGCCCCCTCGGCCATGACCGACAAGCCCGATCGAAGAACAGGAGATCAAGCATGAAAACCCGTGCCGCCGTAGCCCTGGAGGCCGGCAAGAAGCTGGAAGTGATGGAGGTCAATCTCGACGGGCCGAAGGAAGGCGAGGTGATGGTCGAGATCAAGGCGACCGGAATCTGCCACACCGACGAATTCACCCGTTCGGGCGCCGACCCCGAGGGGCTGTTTCCCGCGATCCTGGGACACGAGGGCGCGGGCGTGGTGGTCGAGGTCGGTCCCGGCGTCAAGTCCGTGAAGCCCGGCGATCACGTGATCCCGCTTTACACCCCCGAATGCCGCGAATGCGCGTCCTGCCTGTCGGGCAAGACCAACCTGTGCACCAGGATCCGCGCCACGCAGGGGCAGGGGCTGATGCCCGACGGAACCAGCCGGTTCTCGATGCCGGACGGCACGCCGATCCATCACTACATGGGCTGTTCGACCTTCTCGAACTTTACCGTCCTGCCGGAAATCGCCGTGGCCAAGGTCCGCGACGACGCGCCCTTCGACAAGATCTGCTATATCGGCTGCGGCGTGACCACCGGCATCGGCGCGGTCATCAACACCGCCAAGGTGGAAATCGGCGCCAAGGCGGTGGTCTTCGGACTGGGTGGGATCGGCCTGAACGTGATCCAGGGCCTGCGCCTGGCCGGCGCCGACATGATCATCGGCGTCGATCTGAACGATGACCGGCAGGACATGGCGACGCGGTTCGGCATGACCCATTTCATCAATCCGAAGAACGTCGAGAACGTCGTGCAGGACATCGTCGAGATGACGAAGACCCCGTTCGACCAGATCGGCGGCGCGGATTACAGTTTCGACGCGACCGGCAACGTCAAGGTCATGCGCGACGCGCTGGAATGCACGCATCGCGGCTGGGGCGTCTCGGTCATCATCGGCGTGGCGCCGGCGGGGGCCGAGATCAGCACCCGCCCGTTCCAGCTGGTCACCGGCCGGGTCTGGAAGGGCACCGCCTTCGGCGGCGCGCGCGGCCGCACCGATGTGCCCAGGATCGTGGACTGGTACATGGACGGCAAGATCGAGATCGACCCGATGATCACCCACACGATGCCGCTGGAGGACATCAACAAGGGCTTCGATCTGATGCATGACGGCGAATCCATCCGCTCGGTCGTGCTTTACTGATCCTCGATGGCTCCTTAGGTAATGAAGCGGCGGGGCCTGCGGTCCCGCCGTCGCTATGAAAGAACACAAGGAGCAGGCCGATGCGGCATCAGTGGCTGGACGATGACGACGACGAACCCGAAGAGGACGACCGCCGCCACAAGGAGGAAGGCGGGCTGGGCCTGCCCGAAGGCGACAGGATCGGCAAGCTCTATTTCAAGTCGCGCACGGTGATCGTCGCAGGACCGATCACCGACAAGCTGGCGCAGCGCACGGTGGCGCATCTGCTGGCGCTGGCCGAAGACAGCGACGATCCGATCAACATGTTGATTTCCTCGCCCGGCGGGCATGTGGAATCGGGCGACATGATCCATGACGTGATCAAGTTCATCCGCCCGACGGTGCGCACCATCGGTTCGGGCTGGGTGGCCAGCGCGGGCGCGCTGATCTTTGTCGGCGCGGACCGGGAAAACCGCTTCTGCCTTCCCAATACGCGCTTTCTGATCCACCAGCCCTCGGGCGGGATCGGCGGCACCTCGTCCGACATGATGATCCAGGCCGAACAGGTCCGCCTGATGCGCGACCGGCTGAACCAGATCTTTGCCGATGCGACCGGCCAGCCTCTGGAACGGATCGAGAAGGACACCCACCGCGACTTCTGGCTGAACACGCAAGAGGCGCTGGATTACGGCCTTCTGGCCAGGGTCATCCGCAGCGTGGATGAATTGTCATGACCGGCGGCGGGGTGATTGTCCGCCCCGCCAGCCATGACGACGACGACGCCATCTGGGCGATCCTGAAGCCGGTCTATCGTGCGGGCCAGACCTATTGCATCCCGCGCGACATCACCCGTGACGCGGCTTTGGCCGACTGGTTCGCGCCACCCTTCACCGTCTTCGTGGCCGAGATCGGCGGCCGCATCCTGGGCACCAGCCATATCGGCGCGAACCGGCCCGCCGGCGGGTCGCATGTGGCCAATGCCTCGTTCGCGACCGATCCTGCGGCGCGGGGCAGGGGCGTCGCCCGAGCCCTGGTCGAGAATGCCAAGATCTGGGCCGGACGGACCGGATTTGCCGCGATGCAGTTCAATTTCGTCGTCTCCTCGAACGCGGACGCGGTGCATCTGTGGCAGACATCCGGTTTCAAGATCGTTGGCCGCCTGCCGGGCGCCTTCATTCATCCGCAGCTTGGTCCCGTCGACGCCTACGTGATGTTTCACGATCTTTGCGGCCAGGGTCTTGCGGGTGATCAGGGCGCCGCCGCGAAGACGCCTGCCGACAGCCGATAGACCGAACCTGCATTGACCCGCGTCAGCCCCTTGGCGCGCAGCATGTACCAGCCGGCCGGCGGCGCGTTCCGGTCGGTGAAATCGGTGCCGCCGAGATCCTCGGCGATCACGTCATAGGGGCCCTCGCGGCGTTCGGCCCGGTACAGCACCGCCGATTCCGCGTCATCGGGCAGCGACCAGCCCAGCCGCACGTCGTCGCCCGCGCGGCGGGCGGTGAATCCGGTCGCCGGGCGCTGCGGAAAGGGCCGCAGCGTCGGGTCGCCGATCAGGTTCACCCAGACCGGGTTGATCCAGTCATATTGCCCGGTGACCCCGTATTCGCGCGAGGCAAGACCGCCGGACCGGTAATTTCCATTGTTCACCGTGCGCATCTGTGCCTGACCGATCGTCTCGTTCAGCGCCATCCCGTGCAGCAGCCACGAGGGCCGCCCGCCCCAGGCAACGCTCAGCGCCGTGTCCGATCCCGCCAACAGGGCCCGCATCGGGTTGTTGGCCCTGTCGAACTGTTGCTTGCCGCTGCCGAAATTGATGGTGAAGACCGCCTCCACCGGGGGCCTGCTGAAGTAATCGTTGCCGCGATAGCTGCCGAAATCAACGCCGAACAGGAACGGCCCACGGCCCTGATGGTCGTGATGCCCGGCCTCGATCAGCGATGGCGGGCCGACGATGTTGAGAAGGCCGGCCCGCTCCAGCATCAGATACTGGCTTTTCGCATAGGCGCGGCGCGGCGCGCCGCCATCGCCCTGTCGCCAGCGGTGGTTGCGGTCAAGCCAGTCGGCCAGAAGCTCGGTTTCGGGGCCGAACTCGGCCGCCATATCGGCAAAGTCCACCCGCCCGATCGGGGCCGCGATCCGTCCCCCGGGAATCACAGAGGGCTCCAGCGCCAGCTTTCCGTCGGGCGTGGTGACCGGCGGCCAGAACCCATTCGGGGTGACGTAGAACAGATCCGTCGCCTGGGGCGCCTTGTCATGGCCGTCCGGCGCGATCCAGCCGCTGCGCATGACCGGCAGGTGCCCGACCAGCAGAACCGCCTGCGGCGCGAACGGATCGGAGGCCAGGGCATCGCCGATCCGCTGCCGCAGCGCGATCGCCCTTGTCATGTTGGCGGCCGAATCCCGGTCATCGCCGCGCGGCGCGCTGAGCCGCGTGGTTCGCCAGCCGTCCCCGATCAGGTCCAGAACCAGCCGGTCCAGCCGGTCGGCCAGCCCGGCTTCGACCGTCTCGTCGACGACGACGATCGCGCGCCCCGATTGCGGCTGAACCGGAACTTTGGTGCCGTAGGCCCAGAACCCGATCAGCGTCTTGCGGCCGGTCTCGATCCTGATCTGATATTCATAGGCCTGTCCGGGTTCCAGGCCGCTGTCCAGGATCCGTTGCGGCAGTGCGATTTGGGGCTTGTAGGGCGCCCAGCTTTCGATGCCGGTCTCGCCCAGCCGGCGGCGAAAGACCTGCGGCATGGCGCCATCCTGCGCCGACCATGACAGGCCCAGCCTTGTGCCGTCGGGCGAAGCCTGCGATTCGATCAGCAGCGGCTCGGCCGGGGCAGCCGCGACCGGCGCGGCGCCGGTGATCAGCGCCAGCAGCATCGCCAGCGCAAGAATGGCCGGCCCGGGGCGTCGGCTGGCGGCTGGTCGTCCGGAAGCGATCGGATGCGCGGTCATCGGGGCAGAATAGGTGGTGTTGGCATCCCGCCGCAAGGTCGTCGCCGGCTTGCGCGGCGCGCCACCCGCGCCCTTCGTGGCAATACGCGCCGTTTCGCATTGTCGGCATGCCGGATTCCGGTCTTGATGGGCCGGCGCGGCCGTCCCGCTGCAAGCGGGCGGCCATCCCGAACATCACGGAGGATCGGATGAGCCTTGAAACGGTAGCAGAAAACCGCAGCTTCGGTGGGACGCAGGGGGTCTACAGGCACAGTTCGGCAGCCACCGGGACCGACATGACCTTCGGCCTTTTCCTGCCCGAGGCGGCGCAGTTCGGACGGGTTCCGGTGCTGTGGTATCTTTCGGGCCTGACCTGCACCCACGAAAACGCGATGACCAAGGCCGCCGCGCAGCAATGGTGCGACGAGGCCGGCATCGCCATCTGTTTTCCCGACACCTCGCCGCGCGGCGAGGATGTGGCCGATGACGAGGCCTTCGATCTGGGCAAGGGCGCGGGCTTTTACGTGAACGCCACCCAGGATCCGTGGAAGCCGCATTTCCGGATGTGGCACTACGTCGTGGAGGAACTGCCCGACTTGCTTGGCGACAATTTCGCCATCGACCGCGAGGCGATGGGGATCACCGGGCATTCGATGGGCGGCCACGGCGCCCTGACCATCGCGATGACGCATCCGGACCGCTACGGCTCGGTCTCGGCCTTCGCGCCCATCGCCCATCCCAGCAACTCGGATTGGGGCCGGAAGCAGTTCTCGGCCTATCTGGGCGATGACGAGGCGGCTTGGCGTGCCCACGATTCGACCGTTCTGATGACCGAGAAGGGCTATCCCGGCGAGGTTCTGATCGATCAGGGCAGCAGCGACCAGTTTCTGGATCTGCTGAAACCCGAGGCCCTGGCCCAGGCCATGATCGCACGTCGCCAGCCGGGCTGGTTCCGGATGCAGCCGGGCTATGATCACAGCTATTTCTTCGTGCAGACCTTCATGGCCGATCACGTCATGTGGCACGCCGATCGGCTGGGCTGATCGCCTTGCCGAACATTCCCGAACGCCATGCCGCTTTGCCATCAGACTTTAGGGGCAAGCGGCATGGCGGCAGATTGACGCAAGGTCGGCTGCATCCAAGACTGTCTTCTATGGACGGCTGCGGGGGGAGGACAGTTCCGCGGCCCTTGATCCAAGAGCGGAGGAACAATCGATGAGACACTTGCTGAACCGCGCGGCCGCGGCCCTGCTGCTGACGGCCACCGCGGCGTTCGCCAACGAAGACCTGACCAGCCGGATCGACGATTCCAAGCAATGGGCGATCCAGACCGGCGATTACGCCAATACGCGCTATTCCGAGCTGGACCAGATCACCAAGGACAATGTCGGCGACATGCGCGTCGCCTGGACCTTCTCGACCGGTGTCCTGCGCGGGCACGAGGGCGGACCGCTGGTGGTGGACGACATCATGTATGTCCACACGCCGTTCCCGAACAACGTCTTCGCCCTGGACCTGAAGAATGACGGCAAGATCCTGTGGCGCTACGAACCGCAGCAGGATCCCGAGGTGATCGCGGTGATGTGCTGCGATACCGTGAACCGCGGCGTGGCCTATGCCGACGGCACCATCCTGCTGCATCAGGCCGACACCACGCTGGTGGCCCTGGATTCAAAGACCGGCAAAGAGAAGTGGAAGGTCAAGACCGGCGATCCGGCCAGCGGCGAGACCAATACCGCCACCGTCCTGCCGGTCAAGGACAAGGTGATCGTCGGCGTCTCGGGCGGTGAATACGGCGTTCGCGGCCGGGTGACGGCCTATAACCTGTCGGATGGTTCGGAAGTCTGGAAAGCCTATTCGACCGGACCGGACGACGAGATGCTGGTCGATCCCGAAAAGACCATGGAACTGGGCAAGCCGATCGGCAAGGACAGCAGCCTGAACAGCTGGGAAGGCGATCAGTGGAAGATCGGCGGCGGCTCGACCTGGGGCTGGTATTCCTATGATCCGGAGCTGAACCTGATCTATTACGGCACCGGCAACCCCTCGACATGGAACCCCGCGCAGCGCCCGGGCGACAACAAGTGGTCGATGACGATCATGGCCCGCGATGCCGATACCGGCATGGCCAAGTGGTTCTACCAGATGACTCCGCATGACGAATGGGACTATGACGGCGTCAACGAGATGATCCTGACCGACCAGCAGTTCGACGGCAAGGACCGCAAGCTGCTGACCCATTTCGACCGCAACGGGTTCGGCTATACGCTGGATCGTGAAACGGGCGAATTGCTGGTGGCCAAGAAATTCGATCCGGCCGTCAACTGGGCGACCGAGGTCAACATGGATCCTTCATCCGACCAGTACGGGCGCCCGCAGGTGGTGGCCGAATATTCGACCGAGCAGAACGGCGAGGACGTGAACTCGACCGGCATCTGCCCGGCGGCCCTGGGCTCCAAGGACCAGCAGCCGGCTGCCTATTCGCCCGAGACCGGCCTGTTCTACGTGCCGACCAACCACGTCTGCATGGATTACGAACCGTTCCGCGTTGCCTATACCGCCGGTCAGCCCTATGTCGGCGCCACGCTGTCGATGTATCCGGCGCCCAACAGCCATGGCGGCATGGGCAACTTCATCGCCTGGGACAACGTCAAGGGCGAGATCAAGTGGTCCCTGCCCGAGCAGTTCTCGGTCTGGTCCGGCGCTCTGGCCACCAAGGGCGGGGTCGTGTTCTACGGCACGCTGGAGGGCTATCTGAAGGCGGTGGATGCCGAAACGGGCGACGAATTGTTCAAGTTCAAGACCCCGTCCGGCATCATCGGCAACGTGATGACCTACGAAAGCAACGGCAAGCAATATATCGGCGTGCTGTCGGGCGTCGGCGGCTGGGCCGGCATCGGGCTTGCGGCCGGTCTGACCAACCCCAATGACGGTCTGGGCGCCGTGGGCGGCTATGCCGCGCTCAGCGACTATACCGAACTGGGCGGCCAGCTGACGGTGTTCGAACTGCCCGGCGACGTGGCCTCGAACGCCCCGGCGGCCGAGCCGAAGCCGGCTGCGGGCGAGACGAAGGGCTAATACTTTCGTTCCGCACGGACGAGGTTGATCTGTGAAAGGGCCGCCCCAGCGATAGACTGGGGCGGTTCTGTCTGGGGAGAGCAGGCAAATGAGAATTGGGAGGACGACGATCATGAAAGTCATCACCAGCCTGGGGGCGCTGATCCTGGGCGTATCGCTGGCCGGCGCGGCCATCGCGCAGACCGCAGCGACGGACGCCACCACACCGCCCCCGGCGCAGGCCGGCGCGGGCGCGGCCGCCGCCACGTCGGGAAATGCCACCGCCACGACCACCGGCACCGGCACCGGCACCGGAGCCGTCGATCCGGCGCAGGCCGGGGCGGGGGCTGCCGCCGCAACGTCGGGCAATGCACAGGCCGCAGCTCCGGCCGCGCAGGATGGCAAGGACGCGGCAACCGGTAACGGCGGCACGGTCAGCGACAAGCCGGTGGATCTGGCCAAGGGCGCGACGACCCTGCCGAACGGCATGGACATCACCCCCGATTACGAAGAAAACGGCCGCTGGTTCAACGCCGACGGGATCCCGACATTCAAGATCGCCGAGGACGGCACGGTCGATTTCGCGACCTTCAACGGCTATCGCCGCTATACGTCCAATTGCATGGTCTGCCACGGCCCGGACGGCGAGGGTTCGACCTATGCGCCGGCCCTGAAGAATTCGGTCCTGCGGCTGGACTATTATCAGTTCCAGCAGATCGTCGCCTCTGGCAAGAAGCAGGTCAACACCGCGCAGAATCAGGTCATGCCGGCTTTCGGCACCAACAAGAACGTCTGGTGCTATGTCGATGACATCTGGGCCTATCTGGTGGCGCGCGGCACCGACGAATTGCCGCGGGGACGCCCGGCGAAGAAGGGACCGAAATCGGAGGCATTCACCGCGCAGGAAGATTCCTGCATGTCGATGTGATCCGATGATCCGCTTCCCCTGGCCCAAGCCGGCGCTGATCCTGGCCCTGTGCGGCGCGCTGCCCGCCGCCGCGCAGGTCGCCGATCTGCGTTCGACCACGCAATTCCGGGTCTGCGCCGATCCAGCCAATGCGCCGATGTCGATGAAGGACGGATCGGGCTTCGAGAACCGGCTGGCCGAGAAATTCGGCGAATGGCTGGGCAAGCCGGTAAGCTATACCTGGTTTCCCTCGGGCATCGGCTTCATCACCAAGACGCTGCGCGCCGGAACCTGCGACGTGGTGATGGGCTATGCGCAGGGCGATGAGCTGGTGCAGAACACGAACCATTACTACACCTCGGTCTTCGGCATCGTGACCCGCAAGGACAGCGATCTGGCCTCGGTCGATCGTCTGACCGACCCGGCACTGAAGGATCGGCCGCTGGGTGTCGTCGCGGGCTCGCCCCCCGCCACGATCATGGCGCGGGCGGGGCTGGCCAAGAACATGCACGGCGCCGATCTGTTCGTGGATCGCAGGGTCAAGGATCCGGTCGGTGACCTGCTGCAAGGCGTCCGCGACGGCACCTATGACGCCGCCGTGCTGTGGGGGCCGCTGGCCGGGCCGCGCGTCAAGGACGATCCCGATCTGCAATTCACCCCGTTGCTGAAGGAAACCACCGGCCCGAAGATGGCCTACCGGATCACGATGGGCGTGCGTCAGGGAGAACAGGAATGGAAGCGCGAACTGAACAGCCTGATCCGCCGTCGTCAGGACGAGATCAATCAGGTGCTGCACGAGGCGGGCGTGCCTCTGGTGGACGATTACGGCAAGGAACTGCTGCCATGACACGCTGGGCGATGGCGCTGTTGCTGGCTTTCGCCGCTTCGGCCAGCGCCGAGGTTCCCGAACCCGAAGGCTATCGCGGCGCCCCCTATGGGGCACCCGTTCCCGCCAGCCTTCAGGGCGCCGAGGTTATCGATGCCGCCCGCGCGATCGACCTGCACGACCAGGGCGCGGCCTTCATCGACGTCTATCCCCGGACCCGCAAACCCCAGGATCTGCCCGAAGGCACCATTTGGCAGGAGCCGCGCCACGACACCATCCCCGGTGCGATCTGGCTTTGGGATACCGGCTATGAACGCCTTTCCCCGGACGAGGAAGCGCGGCTGAGGAACGGCCTGGCCAGCGCCTCGGGCGGCGACAGATCCGCGCCGCTGGTGATCTTCTGCCGGGCCGATTGCTGGATGAGCTGGAATGCCGCCAAACGCGCCGTGGCCATGGGCTATGACGCGGTGAAATGGTTCCCGGGCGGAACCGATGAATGGCAACAGGCTTCGGATGCCGATCTCGTCGCGGCCGTTCCTGTCACGCCGTGACGACGCCGAAACGATCGATCATCCCGCGCGTGGCGGCGTCGGGGACGGCGCGGGCGGCAGACGCCGCGCCCTCGGACAAAAGGCATAGGACCAAAGGCTTAGCCATAAGTTCCCGGTGCCGGCGGGAAGATAAACAGGCTTGCCCAAACGCTGCCCTGCGCCCACGATGATCCGGGGAGAGCGGAGCATGATCAGGGCAATCACGGGTTTTCTGGTCGCGGTCGTGCTGCTGGCGCCACCGGTGTGGGCGCAGCGGGCGGCCGATCCGATGCTGATCCGCGCCGCCGTGCTGCGTGTCGATGCGCAGACGCTGCGCCCGATCTCGCGGCTGGAACTGCCGACGGCCGACCTGGGTTTTGCGGGCGCGCGGCTGGCGATCGAGGATAATGACACGACCGGTCGCTTCATGGGTCAGGATTTCGAAGCCCAAGAGGTCGCAACCGGCCCCGACGGGGCGAATGCGGCGCTGGACAGCCTGATCGGCGCCGGCATTGCCTTCATCGTCGTGCTGGCCGACGACCAGACCACGCTGGCACTGGCCGACCGGGCCGGAGACAGGGCGACGATTTTGAACGCCCGCGCGCGCGGCGACGCCCTGCGCGGCGCGGATTGCCGGGCGAACATCATCCATGTCGCGCCCAGCCATGCGATGATCGCCGACGCCCTGGCGCAGTTCCTGATGTGGAAGAACTGGCCGCGCTGGTTCCTGGTCGAGGGCAGCCATCCCGCCGATACCGATCTGGCCGACGCCTACCGGCGCGCGGCCTCGAAATTCGGTGCGAAGATCGTCGAAACTCGTGTCTATGAAGATACCGGCGGTGCAAGGCGCACCGATTCCGGGCATGTGCAGGTGCAAAAGCAGATGCCGGTCTTCACCCAGCGGGCGCCGGCCTATGACGTGATGATCGCGGCCGACGATTCGGATGTCTTCGCCCCCTATCTGCCCTATCAGACCTGGGATCCGCGGCCTGTCGCCGGATCCGCCGGGCTGGTGCCGCGAACCTGGCATCCCGCGATGGAGGCCTGGGGCGCGAGCCAGTTCCAGAACCGGTTCGAGGAACTGGCAGGCCGCCCCATGCGCGAGGTCGATTACCAGACATGGCTGGCACTGCGCATGATCGGCGAGGCGGCGACGCGCACCGGCTCGGCCGATCCGGCGGTTCTGCGCGACTTCCTGCTGTCCGACCGCTTCGAGGTCGCCGGCTTCAAGGGGCAGAAGCTGACCATCCGCGACTGGGATCAGCAGCTGCGCCAGCCGATCCTGCTGACCACCGGCGATCTGATGGCCTCGGTCAGCCCGCAGGGTCAATACCTTCACCAGGTCAGCCAGCTCGATACCCTGGGCATCGACCGTCCCGAAACCGAATGTTCGTTCTGAAAGAGGCGCCATGCGATATCTTCCGACCCTCGTCCTGTGCCTGGCCGCAGCCCCGGCGATGGCCAACCGCGTGTTTGTCACCAACGAAAAAAGCAACGACGTCACGGTGCTGGACAGCGACACGCAGGAGGTGATCGGCACCTATCCGGTCGGCAACCGCCCGCGCGGCATCACCATCAGCCCCGATGGCACGAAATTGTATGTCTGCGCCTCGGACGACGATCTGGTCCGGGTCTTCGACCCCGAGACGATGGAGGAATTGTATACGCTGCCGTCGGGGCCGGACCCGGAACTGTTCGTTCTGCACCCGTCGGGCAACCCGCTTTACATCGCCAACGAGGACGACAACCTGGTCACGGTGATCGATACGCAAACCCGCAAGGTGCTGGCCGAGATCCCGGTCGGGGTCGAGCCCGAGGGGATGGGCGTCAGCCCGGACGGGAGGGTGGTGATCAACACCTCCGAAACCACCAACATGGCGCATTTCATCGACACCGAAAGCTTTCAGATCTTTGCCAATGTGCTGGTGGACAGCCGCCCGCGCTTTGCCGAATACAATCGCGACGGAACCAAGCTTTATGTCAGCGCCGAGATCGGCGGCACGGTCAGCGTCATCGACCCGTCCACCCAGCAGATCATCGACAAGATCGGATTCGAGATTCCCGGTGTGCTGCCCGAAGCGATCCAGCCGGTCGGCGTCCGCGTCACCGATGACGGCAGCAGGGTCTTCGTGGCGCTTGGCCCCGCCAACCGCGTGGCCGTGATCGACGGCAAGTCCGACGAGGTGCGGGATTACCTGCTGGTCGGCCAGCGTGTCTGGCAGATGGCCTTCACGCCGGACCAGAAATACCTGTTCACCACGAACGGCAACTCCAACGACGTCTCGATCATCGATGTGGCCAGGGAAAAGGTCGTCAAGTCCATTCCCGTGGGTCAGCAGCCCTGGGGCGTGGTGATCGCGCCCGGCCCGCATTAGCCCAGAGAAAAGGAAAGGCAGAGAATGAAGCCGAATCCGACCCGCCTGTTGGCGATCCTGATGGCCGCTGTCCTGACGGGCGCGCCCGCCATGGCGCAGGACGCCGTTCCTGCCGCAGACGCCCCGGCCAGGGAATCCCGGTCCGGGCCGACCGCCCCCGAAGATGGCGACGACGATGACGCGGCACCGACGGACGCGGCCGCCGGCATCCACGAGGCGAAGGGCAAGTTCGATTACGGATTGGCGGGGCTTCTGTCCTCGGACAACCGCGCCGATCTGGCGCCGCTGACGATGGCTGCCGGACAGCCGGTCGCAAGCGGCGATTACACGCTGTCCTCGGGCGGGTATTACCGGATCGACATCAACGCCGATGGCAGTCAGGAACTGGGCCTGTCGGGCGGCGATTTCTTTCGCGCGATCTGGGTGAACGAAATCGTCGTGAACGGGATCGAGATCCGGCCGACGGGCGTGCACAGCCTTGAATTCGACGAGGCCGGCACCGCCTCGATCAGCTTCGTGGCCATTCTGCCGGGCCGATACACGCTGTCCATTCCCGGTGCGCGCGGGGACACCCAGCGGGCCGTCTTCACCATCCGGTAGGGGCTTTCGTGACCGCCGCACTGGACATCGACAGGGTCAGCCATTCCTTCGGCAGCGTCGCGGCGCTGACCGACGTGTCGCTGCACGTGCCGCGCGGCGGCTTTACCGCGCTGCTGGGGGTGAACGGGGCGGGCAAGACGACCCTTTTCTCGCTGATCACCCGGCTCTACGACAATACTTCGGGCACGATCCGGGTTGCCGGCCACGATCTGCGCCGCGCGCCGCGGCAGGCCCTGGCGCGGCTGGGTATCGTGTTTCAAAGCCGCGCGCTGGACGCCGATCTGAGCGTGCGCCAGAACCTTGCCTACCACGCCGCGTTGCATGGGATCGGCCGGGCCGAGGCACGGGTGCGCATCGCCGAGGTTCTGGATCAGGCCGGCCTGACCGACAAGGGCGGCGACCGGGTCAGCGCCCTGTCGGGCGGACAGACCAGGCGGGCCGAAATCGCCCGCGCCCTGATTCACCGCCCCGATATCCTGCTGCTGGACGAGGCGACCGTCGGCCTTGACGTGAAATCGCGCGCCGAGGTGCTGGCCCTGACCCGCCGGCTGATCGCCGAACAGGGCGTCTCGGCGCTGTGGGCCACCCACATCATGGACGAGATCCAGCCCGACGACGATCTGGTGATCCTGCATCAGGGCCAGATCCTGCGCCGGGGCCGCGCCTCGAACATTGCCGGCCGGCAAGGACTGACCCAGGCCTTTCTGAGCCTGACCGGCACCCCGGCATGAGCGGCGACCGCGCCTTCCCGGCCGCGGCGTGGGCGACGGCCTTTCTGGGCATCGCCCGGCGCGAGACGCTGCGCTTCGTCAACCAGCGCGGCCGCTTCCTGGCGGCGCTGGTGCGGCCGCTGGTCTGGCTGTTCATCTTCGCGGCCGGGTTCCGCGCCGTCCTTGGCTTGTCGATCACGCCGCCCTATCAGACCTATGTGCTCTACGAGGTTTACGTGACGCCGGGACTGTGCGCGATGATCCAGCTGTTCAACGGAATGCAATCCTCGCTGTCGATGGTCTATGACCGCGACACCGGCGCCATGCGGACCCTGCTGGTCAGCCCGTTCCCGCGCTGGTTCCTGCTGGCCTCGAAACTGGTTGCGGGGGTCCTGGTTTCGATCATCCAAGTCTATACCTTCCTGGCGATCGCATGGTTCTGGGACGTGCAGCCGCCGCCCTGGGGCTATCTGGCGGTGCTGCCCGCGCTGATCCTGTCGGGGCTGATGCTGGGGGCGATGGGGCTTTTCCTGTCCTCGACCATACGCCAGCTGGAGAATTTCGCGGGCGTCATGAACTTCGTCATCTTCCCGATGTTTTTCGCCTCCTCCGCGCTCTATCCGCTGTGGCGGATGGGCGAAAGCTCGACCTTGCTGCACGACATCTCGGCCGTGAATCCCTTTACCCACGCGGTCGAACTGATCCGCTTCGCGTTGTATCTTCAGGTGAACTGGCTGTCCCTGGCGGTGGTCCTTGGCTTTCTGGCGGGGTTCTTCGCGGGGGCGGTGTTCATGTATGATCCGTCAAAGGGCCTTTGGGCCCGCAGAAAGGGAAAAGCATGAAAATCCTTGCGGTCCTGATCGCCTGTCTGGTCGCCGGCCCCGCCCTGGCGGCCAGCGGGACCGATCCGACATGGCCCTGTATCCAACCCAAACAGCCGCGGCTTTCGCTGGGTCAGGTCTGGGCCGGACCGGTGCCGGACCAGGCCGTGCTGAGCCTGGCGGCGGATCCCCGGATCGCGGATCTGGCCGATCGGCTGGAACAGCGTCGCCTGCCGATCGAGCAGGCCGAAAAGGACATCGCCGATTTCGCCCGGGATGCCGATGCGGCCCGGCTGACCGCGCTGATGCAGGCCATTTTCGACCGGATCGAATCCGAGCGCAGCGCGCTGATCGCCGGGATCGCGCGCTATGGTCAAAAACAGGTCGCACTGGCGAAGATGATCGAGGATCGCCGGAGCCGGATGGCCCGGCTGGAGGCCGAGGAAAATCCCGACTTCGATGCCATGGACGCCGAGGAAAAGGCGCTGGACTGGGATCAGCGCATCTTCACCGAACGCCAGAAATCGCTGACCTATGTCTGCGAAACGCCGGTAATCCTGGAGCAGCGTGTCTTTGCCCTGGCCCGCGCCATTGCCAGCCATCTGCCGTGATCGGCGGCGGCGCCGTTTCAGGCGGCCTGCGCTGCGGGTGAAAGTCGCGAGGGCGCCTCGCGAACAGGCAGGTGGATTAGGGCACTGAAGGCGCCGACGCCGACGCCCACCCACCAGACCAGTGTGTAATCGCCATAGATGTCGTACATCGTCCCGCCCAGCCAGACCCCCAGAAACGAGCCGATCTGGTGCGACAGGAAGACAAAGCCGTAAAGCGTTCCCATATAGCGCAGACCGTAGAGATGCGCGACCAGGCCCGAGGTCAGCGGAACCGTCGCCAGCCACAGCCCGCCCATGACCAGCGAGAAGGCGACCACGCTGGCCGGGGTGATCGGCGCCAGAATGAAGGCGGCCGCGGCGATGGTGCGCAGGGCATAGATCCCCGCCAGAAGGTATTTCCGACTGTATCGGTTGCCCAGCCAGCCCGCGAAGATCGAGCCCGCGATATTGGCCAGCCCGATCAGGCTGATCGCCGCCGCGCCAAGCGCCGACGTGGTGGTGATGCCGATGCTGGCCAGCGTGCCCAGCGGCGAGATCGGGCCGGACATGCCGGTGATCATGGCGGGAAAATGCGCGGTTATGAAGCCAAGCTGATAGCCGCAGGAGAAAAAGCCGGTGAAGATCATCAGATAGGACGGATCGCGGAAGGCGCGGCGCAAGACGCCGCCCATGCTCTCCTCGATCTCGCTGCGAACGGCGGGGCGGCCGCCGCCCAGCATCGGCAGGAACAGCAGCGTCGTCAGCACGATCACGCCGAATATCATGAACACGGATTGCCACGGATAACGGCCCAGAAGCATCTCGGCCAAAGGTGCCCCGAAGACCTGCCCGGCCGAACCCGCAGCCGTGGCGATGCCAAGCGCGAGACTGCGGTTGGCGTCGCTGGCGGCGCGGCCGACCACCGCAAGGATGACACCGAAACCCGTTCCCGCGATGCCGAAGCCGACCAGTATCTCCAGCAGCTGCATCGTCGCGGGCGTGGTCGCGTAGGCGCTGAGGATCAGCCCCGTGGAATACAGCAGCGCGCCAAGGATGACCGCCGGCCGGTCGCCCCAGCGTTCGGCCATGGCGCCGAAGATCGGCTGGCCGATCCCCCAGGCCAGGTTCTGGATCGCGATGGCAAGGCTGAACTCGGCGCGCGGCCAGCCGAATTCCGCGCCGATCGGGATCTGGAAGACGCCGAAACTGGCCCGCAGCGCAAAATTGATCAGCAGGATCAGCGAGCCGCCGACCAGGATCGGGGTGAAAAGGCGGGCCGACATCGACATGGCGATAACCCCTGCGGCAAGTTCTCGCCGCAGCGTTGCGGCCTTTCGCCGAAAAGGTCAAGATCGCTGTCTGGATGACAGCGATCGGTCCCGGACGCGCGGCTCAGCGCATCACGAATTTCGAATCCGGGATCGAGACGCCCTTGCGCATCTCGCCCAGGATCACCGTCGTCTTCTGGCCGCTGTCGTCGGTCACGATCCATTGCCGCAGTTCGGTCGGACTGGTGAAGACCAACTGGATATTGCCGTATTGCGGATTGGCGGGATCCTGGGCCGTCACCACAGTCGAATTCTTCGCCTCGGCGTAGCCGGTGACCATGTTGGCCCGGCCCAGATCGACGTTCCGGGCCAGGATGATCGACAGCGGGGTTCTGGACAGCGGATATTGCTGCGGACCGCCGTTCGATTTCGGATCGACGACGGTCACGTTGCCGCCCGAGGCCACGACCAGTGTCTTGTCGTTGTTGTATTCGAACCGGACCCTGCCCGGACGGCGGATATACACGGTTCCGGTTGACATCGTGCCGTCCGGATTGACCTGCGTAAAGTCCGAGGTCGCGGTCGTGAGGCCGTTGAGATAGCGAGAGATCTCGTTCAGCGGGATCTTTTCGGCCAAGGCCGGGCTGCCAAGGCCAAGACCAAGAACGAGGAGGGCGGCGGCGGGCGCGAAGGCGAAGATGCGTCTGTTCATGTCGCCAATTCTATCCTTTTCCGTGGCATCTGCACATCACGTCTGGCGGATGGCATCTGCCGCGAACGCTCGCGCCGATGTGACGGTTCCCCGGTACGGCCGCCGCGCTGAACGATGTCAGACCGTCTTGTCCGTCAGCCTTGCGCCGACCGCGTGGGCCAGGTCGCGCGTGCCGGCCCGGCCGCCCAGATCGCGGGTCCTGTGACCGGGCGAGGTCAGGCATTCTTCCAGTGCCGCTTCGATCGCCGCCCCGGCCGCCTGCATCGCATCATCCCCGCGCCGCGCGCCCAGCCAGACAAGCAGCATCCCCGCCGATCCGATCAGCGAGGCGGGATTGGCGATGTCCCGGCCTGCCAGATCGGGCGCCGAGCCGTGCTGCGCCTGCGCCATCGCCATTCTTTCTCCGGCGTTCAGCGACGCCGCAAGGCCCAGCCCGCCTGCCAGTTCCGCGGCCAGATCCGACAGGATGTCTCCGAACATGTTGGTGGTCACGATCACGTCGTAGAGATCGGGCGATCGCACCAGATGGGCGCACATCGCATCGACAAGGCTTTCATCATAGCGCGTGTCGGGATAATCCGCGGCCACCGACCGGCAGCATTCCAGAAACAGACCGTCGCTGACACGCATCACATTCGCCTTGTGAACCGCGGTCACATGTCGGCCCCGTGTTTCCGCCAGCGCGAAAGCCTGTCGCGCGATCCGCATCGATGCGTCGCGGGTGATCCGCCTGAAGGCCAGCGAGACGTCCGGCGTCACCATGATCTCGCCCGGGCCGCGATGAAGGTTGCGGTCGGCGTAGAAGCCTTCGGTATTCTCGCGAACGATCACCAGATCCAGCGGCGTTCCGGCACGCGGGACGATTCCCGCGCGGCTGCGGGCGGGGCGGATATTGGCGAACAGATCCAGTCTTTTGCGCAATTCGCCCGACGGGTTCAGCCCGCCGTCCTCGCGCGTGGGATAGGCATTGTGCGAGACCGGGCCCAGGACGATCCCGTCGCAGCCTTCGATGGCCTTGAACGCCGTTTCGGGAAAGGTGCTGCCGGTCGCCTCCAGGGCGGCGAAACCGACCTCGATCACGCGGAATGCCAGGTCCAGACCAAAGCGGTCGGACGCGGCCTCCAGCACGACGCGGGTCGCGGCGGCGATCTCGGGGCCGATGCCGTCGCCGGGCATCAGGGCAAGGGTGGTTCGTGTCATCGACTTTCTCCGGGCATCAGTCAGACAAGGTCAGCTTTCGCAATCCCGCCACGATCAGCTGGATCGACAGAATGATGAGGATCGCGTCCAGGGCCCGGCGAAAGCCGTGGTCATCGATCCGGTTCAGCAGCAGCTTTCCCGCCAGCGTGCCAAGAAAGCCCGCCGCGATCATCACCGCGACAAAGGCCAGCCAATGCGCGAAGGCAAAGCCCAGCAGGCCGAAGGCCATTGTCTTGACGCCGTGCTGCACCGTCATCAGCGTCGCGTGGGTGGCGACATGGGCATGGCGCGGCAGATTATGCGATTTCGTATAGGTGGCGACGAACAGCCCCGTCGCCCCGAAGAACATGGTCAGAAAGCTGGACACCGCCCCCACCAGCAGCGGCCAGTCGCGCAATCCGCTGGGCGGTCGCCCGATCACCGACCAGATCACGAAACAGCCGACGCCGATCTGCACCCAGGCCGGCGGCAGGCTGACCACGATGGCACCTCCCGCCGCCGCGCCGATGACCGAGCCCGCCGCGAAGGCCGGGATCGCGGGCCAGAAGATCCTGCCGAACGTGATCAGCGCCCGGCCCAGATTCGATCCGATCTGGATCACGCCATGTGTCGGGATCAGCGCGGCGGGCGGCACCAGGATCGCCATCACCGCCAGCAGGACGCCGCCGCCGCCGATGCCGAAGGCCACGGTGATCAGCGAAGCCGCGAAGCTGGTCGCGACAAGGACCAGAAAGACGATGTCGGTCATCCCGTCGGGCAGGAACCATGCGGGGATCATCGCGGGCTTGCCCCTGTGGGCGCAGGTTGTAGCCTGTAGCCCGCCGGATGGGGGCGGCGAGGATGCGCGTGGATTATCTTGGCCTCGAGGCCTTCGTGGCGATCGCGGACCACGGCTCGTTCCATCGCGCCGCCGATTCGCTCAGCCTCAGTCAGGCGGCGCTGTCGCATCGGCTGCGCAAGATCGAACAGGATCTGGGCGCGGCGCTGCTGATCCGGACCAGCCGCGAGGTGTCGCTGACCGCGATCGGCCAGGGGCTGCTGCCCGAGGCGCGGGCGCTGCTGAAGGCGTTGCAGGATACCTATGAATCCGTGCGGACCGGCGCGCAGCGGAAGGCCAGGCGGCTGGCCTTTGCCTGCCTGCCCTCGATCGCGAATGTGCTGCTTGGCGGAGTGCTGGACAGAATGGCGGCGCGCCGGCCCGAAATCTCGTTCGAGGTGCTGGACATCCCCGTCGCGCAGATTTCCGAGGCGGTCAGAAGCGGCGAGGCGGAATTCGGCGTGACCATCATGTCGGCCGAACTGGCCGACCTGCGGCTTCGTCCCTTGGTGGACGAAGAATACCACCTGTTCGTGCGCCACGATCATCCCCTGGCCGGCAAGCCTCATGTCGGTCTGCCGGATCTGATCGGTCCCAGGCTGGCCAGGATCCGGTCGCAATCGAAGAACCGGCAATTGCTGGACGCGGCCTTCGGCGATCTGCGCGACCACCTGCACTGGCATTTCGAGGTCCAGAACGCGACCATGGCAATGCGCCTTGTCAATGCGGGCGTGGCGCTGACCATCCTTCCGCGCAGCGCCATCGGCATGGCGCCGGCCTCGCTGGTCGCGCTTCCCTTTCACGGAGTCCGGCTGCAGCGCACGCTGGGCATCGTGTCGCGGCGCGCGGTTCCGATCTCGGGGCAGGCCAGCGAATTGCTGGGCCTGATCAAGGCCGAGATGCTGGAACGGTTTTCGGCCCATGTCGATGTCAGTTCCGATCGCGCGTCCAGACCGCGGGATTGACCATGTCGAAGGGCTCGCCCCGCGCATGGGCGTTCACCAGATCGTAGATCTGGCCGAACTGCCGGTCCAGTTCCTCGCGGGTGATGAAGCCGATATGGGGGGTCGGGATGACGCCGGGATGGGACAGCAGCGGGTCGGCCGGGTCGGTCACCGGCTCTTGCGGGAACACGTCCAGCGCGGCGCGTTCGATCCGCCCCGCCTCCAGCGCCTGCAAGACCGCGCCCTCGGCGATCAGCCCGGCCCGCGAGGTGTTGATCAGCAGCGAACCGGGGCGCATCGCCATCAGGTCGCCTTGCGTGATCTCGGCCCGCGTGTCGGGCGTCAGCCGCTTGTGGATCGATACCACGTCGGATTGCGCGAAAAAATCCCGCCGCGTGGCGGGCAGGTCCTCGCCATCGGCGGCGGCGCGGTCGCGGCCCTGATCGGATGCCCAGAACCGCACTTCCATGCCCATTGCGCGGGCAAAGCCCGCAACCAGTTTCGCGATCCCGCCATAGCCGTAAAGCCCCAGTCTCTGGCCCGCGACGTTGCGGCCCAGCGGCGCGGCGCCCTGCCAATGCCCGGCCCGGGCCGAGGCGATCTGGTCGGGCAGATAACGCAGCCCCGCGATCACCAGCCCCATGGTCAGTTCCGCCGTGGATCGCGATGCCCCGTCGCGTGCCTTTCGGGCGCAGAACAGGATGCCGGCGCGGGTCAGCGCATCGGCATCGACATGGCCATGCTGCCCCCGCATCGCGATCAGCCGGGGACCGCCCTGCAGCCGGGCGGCCAGAGAGGCGGTCACCGCCGTCCGGTCGCGAAACAGCACGACCGCATCGGCATCCGACAGGCGCCGGGCCAGAACCTCGTCATCGGCGGCGCGGTCGGTCCAGATCGTGACCTCGTGGCCGGCCAGCAGCCCGAACGAGGGCAAGCCGCGCAGGCTGTCATACCAGTCGTCAAGAATATGGACCTTCACAGGAATGCCTCGATCGCGACAGGGTGTTCGGTTCCGCTATGGCCGTCGGGATGGGCGCGCCGGATGACCGGCGATGCCACCATGTCGGATACCGGAACGTCGATCAGCATCGGTCCGCGCCGGGCGGCAAACCGCTCGACGATGCCGGGCAGCGCCGACAGGTCGTCGACACGGTATCCCGCGATGCCGAAACCGCGCGCGATCGCGGCCAGATCGGTCCGGCCGAAGACCGCGCCGGCATCCGACAGACCCTCGTGGCGCAGCTTGTGGATCTCGGATCCGTAGGCACCGTCGTTCAGCACGCAGATCAGGATATCCAGGCCGTGGCGGCGGAGTGTCTCCAACTCCTGAATGTGCATCAGCACCGATCCGTCCCCGTCGAACAGGACGATCCTTTCGCCCGGCCGCGCGGCGGCAACGCCCATCGCATAGGCGATGCCGTTGCCGATCGCGCCGAATTCGCGGATGGTCAGAAAGCGGTCCCAGGGCCGATCCATCTGCGCGAAGAAGAACGAACAATGGCCCGATGAATTGACCATCTGCCAGTCCATCGGCAACACTTTGTCCAGCACCGAGACCACATCGCGCGGATCCAGCAGGCCCGGCTGGGCCGGGAATGTCGCGGTATCGGCGGGCGTCGTCGCGATGGCATCGGCCAAGTCCGCGCTGCGCCAGCCCTGCCGTGGCGAGGCGCGGCGCGCCAGCGCCTGCGCCGCCAGCCGCGCATCCGATCGCAGATGCCGTTCGGCAGCCACCATGCCCTGACTGACCGCGCGGGGCGCGGTGTCGATCTGCACGATGCGGGCCTTGGGGAACAGCTTGCCCTTGTCCAGGTTGTGCTGGGTCAGGCTGCATCCGAAAGCCAGGACCAGATCGGCCTGGGCAAACAGCGATCGGGCCAGCGCGGTCGAGAAGCCGCCCGCAATGCCCAGCGAGAAGGCATCGCCGTGAAACAGGCCGCGCGCGGGCAGGGTCGTGGCCATCAGCGCGCCGATCCGGTCGCCCAGATCGCGGCAGGATGCGGCGGCATCGGCATCGGCGGCACCAAGACCGGCCATGATGACGACACGCCGGGCCGCGTCGATTTCCGCCAGCAGCGCATCCAGATCGTCGCTGCCGGGGGGAATCGGCCCCGTTCGCGGCATGATCTCCGCCGATGGCCGGGGCAGGCATGCCGGCGGCGCGATCTGCCTGGCCTGCAGATCGAAGGGCACGCCGAGGACGACGGGGCCGCGCGTCTCTTTCGCCTCGACAAAAGCGTCGCGGATCGCCTCGGCCATGCGCGGGACGTGGTGCAGAGCCCGGTAGCGGGCCCCGGTCGCGGCGATGAAGGGCGCCTGGTCGATGGCCTGGTTGTACCATGCCGCGCCCAGCGGCGCCTCGCCCGCGAAGATGACCAGCGGCAGCCGGGCGCGCGCGGCGGCGGGCAGGGCGGTCAGGACCTGCGTCAGCCCCGGCCCGCAGGTCACGGTCGCGACACCGACCCGGCCGGACTTGCGCGCAAAGGCGGTCGCGGCGGCCACGGCGCAATGTTCGTGGCGGACATAGGTCATGGCGACCCCGCGCCCGGCAAGCGCGGTGGCCCAGTTCATGTTGGCATCGCCCAGCAGCGCAAAGCAGGTATCGACCCCTTCGGCGACGAAGCAATCGGCCAGATGTTCGAACAGATGCATCCTCAGCGCGTCCAGATGGTCGCCGGAATCAGGACCTCGCCCCGTGCCAGCAGGCGCGCGGTGCGGACCACCCCGGCCGACCGGATCGCGACCGCATCGCCATCGCGCCGGAAATCGACCAGCACATCGAAGGTCCCGGTGGCGTGTTCGATGCCGATATTGACGGGCGATGGCCCCCGCGCGGCCGAATCCACCAGGCCGTCGGCCACGGTGCCGGGCGTGATCGCGCAGGCGGCGATGCATTGCGCGCCGGTCACCGCCATCGAGGGATGGCAGGACCACGGCATGAAATAGCGCGCGGCGATGGTGCCGCCATGGCGCGGTGCGGCCAGCAGGGTGATCTTGGGCGTGACCGATTGCGACACGTCGCCAAGGCCCATCATCCGCCCGGCCTTGAGGCGGATCGGCTCCACCCGGTCATAGAAGTCGCGCCTTTCGTCCAGCTCGGCCTGGCTTTCATGGCCGGTCAGGCCGAAATCCGCCGCCCGCGCCATCATCACCGGCATGGCGACATCCATGCAGGTCACCTCGATCCCGTCGATGACGTCGCGCAGCCTGCCGGTGGGCAGCAAGGCGCCGGTGACCGATCCCACCGTTTCCATGAAGCCAAGCGCGATCGGCGCGGCACTGCCGGGCACGCCGGCGATTTCGGTGCTGCCGCCATATCGGACCTGACCGCCCGGCGTCTGGATCCGCGCCTCGACCACCGCGCCGGTATTGACCGCGTGGATGCGCACGACCGTCTCGTCGTCCCGCGCCGCGATCAGACCCATCTCGATCGCGGCGGGACCGACGCCCACGAGGATGTTTCCGCAGGTCGGGCGGTAATCGACCTCGCGCCGGTCGACGGCGACCTGCGCGAAGTAATAGTCGATATCGCAATCGGCGCGTTCCGACGGCGACAGCATCGCGACCTTGGTGGTGACGGCGTTGCCGCCGCCGATGCCGTCGATGTTCAGCGGATGGCCTGCGCCGACGACGGCCATCAGCACCTGCGACAGCGTCTGCTGGTCCTGCGGCAGATCGCTGCGGCGAAGATAGGGTCCGCGCGAGGTGCCGCCGCGCAGGAAATGATAGGGGATCGCGGTTTGGCTCATCTGGGGTGCCTCAGGTCAGGGGCCAGGGAAGGTCGGAAAGCGTCTGCAGGTATCCCGGCGGCAATTCGCGCCCCAGAAAGCCCGCAAGCCCGGTGATGAAGGCAAGCCCGATGGCGGTGGCCAGCAGCGTGCCCGGCCAGCCAAAGCGACCCCGGACCCGGAAGAAGGCCAGCAGAAAGATCGCCAGCGCGATGAACAGCCCGAACACGAAGGTCATCGCGACCAGTGCCCCGAACCATGTCAGCGTCGACCACAGGCCGTGCGGTGCCTCGCCCTCGGTCCCGCATTCGAGGTCGATGAAGACATCGTCGGTCGCGGGCGTCATCGCCATCCGGGCCAGCAGCAGCAGCGCGCCCGCCAGCGTCACCAGGCCGATGGTCAGCGGAAAGACCCGGTCCTGCAGGCGGCTGACGCCCCAGGCATCCAGCGTCGCGATCGCGACATAGGCGGTGACGATGCCCAAAAAGATCAGCGGCGCGGTCTTGGTGCTGGTCGGCGCCTCGATATTTTCGCGGATGTTCTTGGACGCCCGGATCCCCACGATGACCGAGACGATTGTCAGCACCAGCAAGGTGATCGTGATCGGCGACAGCAGGTAATCCCAGCCGGCTTCGGACGAGCGACGAAACCGGGCCCCGGCGATCTGGAAAGCCTGGTTGACGAAGATCTCGGACTGGTTGCTGAGGACGAAACCGATGAGGAAGGCCGGCCGCGAAAAGTCGAACCGCCGCAGCAGGATACCCAGGATGCCGATGCCGACCAGCGCCGCAAGATCCAGCGCCGACTGACGCGACTGGAAAGCCGCGAAGGCGATGATCGTGAACAGATAGGGCGCGATGATGGTAAAGCGGATCGTCGTCATCCGCGCGATCCATTTGGACAGCAGGATGCACAGCCCCGCGCCGATCACGTTGGCCAGCGCCAGCGACCAGACGATGGTGTAGGTGATGTCCAGATTGTTGCGCACCATCTGCGGTCCCGGCGTCATGTTCAGCAGCGCCAGACCGCCAAGAAAGATCGCCATCGACCCCGATCCGGGGATGCCGAAGATCAGCGTGGGCACCAGCCCGCCGCCCTCTTTCGCGTTGTTCGAGCTTTCGGGCGCGATCACCCCGCGAATGTCGCCCTGGCCGAACTGCGACTTGTCTTTTGCCGTCTGCACGGCCGATCCGTAGGCCAGCCAGTCCACCACGGATCCGCCCAGACCGGGAATGACACCCACGATCACGCCGATCACCGCGCAGCGCAGCGACAGCCAGCGATGGGTCCACCAGTCGCGCACGCCCTGCGTCCAGCCGTCGCCCAGCGTCCCGCCCTCGGCGATGGCCCTGTCCTGCCGCAGAAGCGAGACGATCTCGGGCACCGCATAGATGCCAAGGCCCACGATCACCAGTTGGAAGCCATCGACCAGATAGGGCAGGTCATAGGTGGACATGCGCAGGCTGCCGCCGGCTGGGGCGGCGCCGATGGTGCCGAACATCAGCCCCAGCCCGGCCGCGACCACACCTTTCAGCGGCACACGACCGGCAAGGATCGCGACCATCGACAGGCCGAGGATCGTGATCATCAGCATTTCGGGCAGGCCGAATGCAAGGATCAGCGGCCGGGCGATCAGGATGAAGAAGGTCAGCACGATCGCGCCGCACAGACCGCCGAACAGCGACGAGGCGAAGGCCGCCGACAGCGCGCGCGCGGCGTGACCCTGTTTGGCCAGGGGAAAGCCGTCCAGCACCGTCGCCTGGCTGGCGGATGATCCCGGTATGCCCAGAAGCACGGACGAGAACGTGTCCGAGGTCGGAATGACCGCGATCAGCCCGATCATCAGCGCCAGCCCCGAGACCGGTTCCATCCCGTACATGAAGGGCAGCAGCAGCGCGAGCCCGGCGATGCCGCCCAGTCCGGGAAGCACCCCGATCGAGAGGCCCAGCAGAACGCCTCCGACAAGATAGACCAGCTGCATCGGTTGGAAGATCAGGGCGAAAGCCTGACCCAGACTGGGCAATGCCTGCAGGAAGGTCTCCACGACGCTCTCCGTTTGCTGGGGAAAATCGGCGCCGCCCGTCCATCGGCGGGCAGCGCAGGCTGGCAGAAGACGCCGGCCATCACTCCAGGGTGACGTCGTAGTCCTCTTTCAGCCAGTCGAGAACGTATTGCTTGGCTTCAGGCGTGATCGACGTGGCCTGTTTGGTCGCCTCGACCGCCGCATCGCCCACAAGCTGCGGATAGGCGCCCAGAACCTCGACCGCGCGATCCTTGAAGTCTTCGGCAGTGGTGATTTCGCGCAGCGCCTTGACATAGGTATCGACCACCTCCTGCGAGGCCGAGGATGGCAGGAAGATGGTTTTCTGGTTGGCAAAGCCCGCGACGAAGAATGCCTTGTAGGCGTCCCAGGCCACACCTTCGGTTTCGCATTCCGCCGTCGCCTCGCAGACTTCCTTGAAGCTGGGCAGGTCCGGGAAGGTCGGGTCGCGGACGATATTGCCCTGTTCGTCCAGCGCGCCCCAGGTAAAGATCGGCACCGCCAGTCCGTCATCGACCAGCGGCTGCACGTTGGCCAGATAGGCCGCCGAGGTCTGGTAATCGATATTGGCCTCGCCACGTTCGAACATCAGCCGCCCATCACCGCGCCCCTCGACGCCAAAGACAGGATCGACCTGCATTCCCAGCATCTTGAAGGCCAGCAGCGGCACCAGATCCAGCGTCGTGGCCCCCTGGCTGCCATACAGATACGGCTCGTCCTTCAACTCGTCCATGTCGCCGTCGAACCGTTCGCCCAGATCCGGCGGCAGATAGACCACGCCGCCGGTGGCCGAAGCCAGGACCGGCTGCCAGTCCCGATATTCATAGCGGACGCGCGGATCGCCCAGAAGATAGGGAAACTTGGTCGATCCCGAATCGCCGAAGATGGTCAGCCCGTCGCCCTCATCCTGCTGGCCCTGAAACCAGTTCGCGCCCTCGGTCGAGCCGGCGCCGGGACGGTAGCGCACGACCACGGTCGGCGCGCCGGGCAGCGCCTCGGACAAGAGCGGCGCGTAGAAATTGGCCCATTGCGCCGATCCGCCCGATTCCGAAAAGGGAATGGTGTATTCGACCGTCTTGCCGTCGAAGGATTGCGCGGCGGCGGTCTGCGCCGCTGCGGCGACCGCAGCCGCCGCCATCGCCGTCAGAATGAACGAACGTTTCATGAATTCCTCCCGTTGGTATGCGCGCCTCTCTCTCCTCCGGCGCGCTGATTTTCCGGCTGCATGGCACCCGGTCTGACGAGAATGGCAAGGCCCGTGCAATAACTCAAACGCAATTAAGGAAATGTCGGATGCATGAAACTTATTCCTTGCGTCGCGACGGACGGCAAGCGGATGGGCGATGGACGCCGCGGATCGCGACGCTGCCGGGACACCCCGGACGGTCTCAATCCTCCAGCAAATCGGTGGCCGGGTTGTCCGCGATCTCGACATCGGCGTAATAGCTTTGCGCCTGGTTGACCGATCGGTGCAGCGACAATTGCATCGCCGCGACCAGCGGCGCGCCCTCCAGCGCGGCCTGGGTCAGAAAGCCCGCGCGCAACCCGTGGGCGCTGGCGAAATCGGGGGGGTAGCCGGCCAGTTCCAGCCGGTGTCGCACGATCAGCCGGAAACCGTCGGCCGACAGCCTTCGGAGCAGCGGGCGGTCGGCCAGGCTGACCGGGCGGAACAGCGGCCCGTCCTTGATCCGGGCCGCGGCGATCCAGGCCATGACGGCGCGGGCCGCGCGGCCCTTCAGGGGCAGGCGAGGGGCGGTCTCGGGTCCGGTGGTCTTGGTGGTCAGAAGGCGGATCCGCAGCAGGGCCTTGTCCTGAAAGTCGCGATCGTCGATGTCGTCGCGGTTCAGCGCCACGATTTCCGACCGTCTCCGACCGCCCGAGGCCCAGCCCAGCATCAGCGCGGCACGGTCGCGCATGCCGCGATGGCTGTGGTCGCAGCTGGCCAGCATTGCCTCCAGCACGGCGCGGGTGATCGGGTTTCCCGACTTGGGCGCACGGGGCCGGGCAGCGGCGCGGCGGGCGCGGCCGCGCGCCTGCGCGACCAGCGGCGCGTCGAAGGGCGAAGGAAGGTTCTTCATCCGGTGAAAGGCGCGCCAGCTGGCGATGCGGCGATCCAGCGTGGATGGCGCCGGACAGGCAAGGCTGCGGCGCAGACCGGCGGCGATCAGCGTATCGGCGGCCTGCCGCGCGGGGCCCTGTGCCGTCGACAGGTTGGCGGCGTGATCCAGAACGAAATGCAGCGCGACCGTCTCGGCCTCGGGCCAGGACAGGTCGTCGGCAAAGCGGGCCAGCTTCCAGGCGGCGATATAGGCAAGGTCGCGTTCCCAGGCGCGCAGCGTGTTTTCAGGCGTGCCGCGACGATAGAGTTCGGCCAGCGCGGCCTCGTCGGCGGAAGACAGCGAGAAGGGCGCGAGAGGCAGATCCATGGACGCGAGAATGCGGTGACGCATGGGACGCGTCAAGAATGCGATGAGGGGGCCTGTCGCGGGCGGCGGGGCAATTTCGGTCGGGGCCGAAGCGATCCGCATGCAATTTCTTTCGTGCCGATCCTATCTGATTCTTGTCAGCGGGTGAGTGATTCTCAACAGACAGAATCTTGCGGCCGCGCGACCGGCGTGATCCAAAGCGTCTGGAAATCTGCCCCGGTGCCAACGGTCAATGCCGATCGGAGGATTTTCGGTCTCACATATCAGCAAAAACCGGGGTTACCGGGGGGCGAGCCATCTCCGGTCACATCATTCGGGCGCTTCTCGTCCTGGCGATCTTCCGGAAGATATTGATCATTATTCCATTTCCGGCAATCCTGGCCATATCCTGGCCATATCCTGGCCAGGGTCGTCGCGGGGTTTCGGCGCCGAATACATGGATGATCCGATGAATCCCTTCGATTTTGCGGCCGCCATGTGGCGCGGTGCCGAACCGATGGTGATGATGCAGCAGGAGGAATTGGGCGGACAGATCGAGGTTACCGGGGACGAACTTGCCTCGATCATCGCGTTCGTCCACGACGCCGATGAGCAGAAGAAGTTCAGTGACCGCGACATACCTTGCCTCGTCGCTCGCGCGGGCAGGCTGACCTGGCAAGCCCTATTCCATCGATGGCAAAGCGCCGTTTTCGATTGCCGCCGCCAGTTCTTCGGCATCGACCGCGCCGTCCTTGCTGGTGTCCAGCGCGTCGTAATCCTGCTGTGTCAGATCGGCATATTCGGTCTGCATTTCAGTTAGCGAGTAGAGCCCGTCCTGATCGGTGTCCATCTCGTGGGCGAAGGCTGCGCCGGCGATGGCCAGCAGCCCGGCCGAGGCGAAGCCGATGATGCGTGTCGCGTTCATTGTCATGGTCTCCTGCAAGGTGATGATTTCGAGCGGATCGGGATCAGAAACCCGGCCGCGCGGATCCGTGGCCTTCCGGCCCGGATCGGTTCGACACGGGGGCGCGGACTGCAACGGGCTGCGGGCGGACAGCAGCCCAGAGGACCGGGGCGGACAGACCCAGCGAGATCAGGATGAAGATCATTGTCGTTTCCTCCTTTTGGCGTCGCGCCGCATAATCTATGAGGCGCTTGAAATGAAGACGCTGCTCGTCACGTCCGTTACATGAAGGCATCAGGCCGGACGGGCGGGCCGGGCCGCTTCGCCGTCGCCGTCACGCATGCGCCCGTCGTCCCAAGAGGCCGAGCGCGACGATCGCCACGGCCCCCAGGCCGAAAGCCCAAAGCATCCAGGTGGGCAGATAGAAGGTCATGTAGACCTCCCATCCCAGCTTGCCGATGGTCTTGGTCACCAGCGACGGCGTGCCGTTGAGCGATCCGCCCAGCGTGCCGGTGATGGTCACGACGGTTGCGCCGATCAGCGTCATCACGAATGTCACCCAACGCTGTGCACCCTCGAACAGATGACTGCGATAACGATAGCCAAGCACGCCCAGCACCGTCCAGTAGCTCAGCGTCCAGGTTGCCAGCATGATATGGTTGCGGCCCAGCGGCGACTGGGTGATGGCCGACCAGGGATAGATCGACAATCCCAGACCATAGGCCATGAACCCGGCCAGCGAGCCCAGCAGGATCAGCGGCCAGACCGATTTTTCCAGGCGCACCGCAAGCACGGAATCCGAAAACACCCGGAAGAAGACGAACAGCGCCGCCGTCAGCCAGAGCGCGATCGGGAAATGCACCACGAGGATGTGGTAGACCGGCGAAAGCGAAAATCCGGCCATCCCTTCGACCGCCGTTTCGACGCCGCCGCCGCCGCCATGCGCCCGCGCGGCGCCGGCGCCAAGCGCCAGCAGCGCGGTCGTGGCCAGCGCGGTTCGCAGCGTCGGCAGATATGGATGGGCAGGTGTCATGGTCCGTTCCCCGGGTTCGGATATGTGGTGATCCGCTTTGCAACGCAGGCTCATGCCGTCCCCTCCGGGCGACGGAACAGCAGGACCGTGGCGACGCCGAATGCCACGATCAGCGACAGGCTGAGCCCCAGGGTCCAGAGCCATTGGCGGCGGATCTGCGGAGCAAATTCCATCTCGATCCCGTAAAGCGCAAGCTGGCGTTCGCTGTGCTGGTAGGCGGCCGGCACACGCGCCGCGATCCGGTCCGCGCCGGGGTGCTGGCGCGGGTCGGTCAGGCGACCCCAGGTGACCTGGCCGGGATAATAGATCGGCACCTCGGTCCAGGGACCGGTGAAATCGGGCTGGCCCGGCGGGGACGGGCGTGCGGTGATCTGCGCCGGCTGGTCCAGCCCCAGCGAGACCGGCAACGAGACATAGTGCCAGCGCATCGTGGCCGAGTTGCGAAACACCGCGAAGGCCAGGTCATAGCTGCCGCCCTCGCGGAAGATCTTGTCTTCCAGCGGATCGCCGGTATCCATGGCGCGTTGCAGCGTCACGTCCCAGAACCCGTTGCGCCAGCGCGCCGCGGCCGGCATGGCGATGTCCGCGCGCGATCCCGTACCCGCCCGCAGCACCTGCGCCGGAAGGGTGTCGCCCTCTTGCCAGCCGGCGGCCGGATCGAAAGGCACCGCTGCGGCCTGCGACAGGAAATAGGCGGTGTCGAACCCGACCTCTCCGGCGGTCGCGGCATCGACGGTCAGCGGCGCGCCCGGATCGGTGTCGGGGTCGAACATGAAGCGCGGCGAGCCTGTCCTCTCGTCGAAGTTGGAAATGTAGGGCGCCATGCCTGCATCCGGTTCGCGCGCCGCGCCGACAGATGTATCATCGGCCTGCGCCAGCGGATTGGTGCGGGCGGACTGCCAATCCCACAGATCGAGGAAATAGCCCGCCTCGCGCAGTTGTTGCAGTTCACTGGCCGGGCGGATGCTGTCGAAATTGTTTGGCTCCGCGCGCGTTTCGGGCAGGTATTTGCTGCGTTCCTCCGCGGTCTCGGGCACGCCGGTGAAGCTGGTCAGCCCGTCGCCGACGGTGATATAGCCGCCATAGCGCGAGAACAGCGGCACCGATCCGTCATCGACCATCATTGCCACGCGGTCCTGCACCAGCCGGTCCGGGTCCGGCCCGACCTCGGACCCCTTGCGCAGAGACCAGCCACCGTTTTCAAGGACAAGCAGGTCGTTGATCAGGTTCGGATCGGGCGCCGGCCAGCGATATCGGAACCAGATCGTCTCGCCGTCATAGGCGACCTTGACCTGCAAGGTGCTGTTCAATTCGTCGGGAATGACGATGTTGCGTTCGGGATCGTCCCTGACGATGCCGGTGCCATGCGTCAGCCAGGCCGCGACCAGCAGGCCTGAAAAGATCGCCGTTGAGGCGACCAGATACGTCACTCGTGTTGCCATTCCATCGTCCCCCTCCGCGGGCGGGCTTGTGCGCTGCCGCGAATTCACGTCTGTTTCATGGTCGAAGGTCGGTCTGACCAGACGCTTCCCACCGCTTGATCGTCATCGTTCCTTCCTTGACCGCCGGATCGTCGCGCCGGCTTCAGGTAAGGACGCTTGGCCGCGCGATCCATTACTGATCCCGTTGATCCTGGGCGAATTCTGGCAGCCGCTTCGCGCGAAGACCGGCGGCACACGGCAGCCGCGTTTTTCTGGCCGGTCGATCCGGGGCCCGCAGCGGCAGGGGCTTCATGCCGCCTGCCAGTGCGCTGGTTTCCCCATCCGGGTCATGCGCGGGGCTGGAAATCACATCTAGGGATTGCGTCGGATCGGCGCAGGATCTGGTCCGGACCCTTCGGCCGACCGGCGCGATCCGGGAATCGTTGGCGCTACTCGGCCGCCATGTCGCGTTGTTGCATCCGGGGCGCGGCGTAGAGATAGTCCCGCGTGATCGGCACGGCGTCTACCTTGCGGGCAAGCTGCACCTGGAACACGACCTGCCTGTTGTGGCGGAAGGTCTGTTCGCATGCCGCAAGATAGTATCGCCACATGCG
Source organism: Paracoccus sp. L-17 (assembly GCF_056857655.1). Lineage (NCBI taxonomy): Bacteria > Pseudomonadati > Pseudomonadota > Alphaproteobacteria > Rhodobacterales > Paracoccaceae > Paracoccus > Paracoccus sp. L-17. Next base: position 144,208 of record NZ_JBSXNM010000042.1, on the reverse strand, counting down.
GCAGAACCGGTCGTCATAGAGGTCGCGAACACGGTCGATGTTTGACATGAAACGGTCGTGCCAATGGCGCAGGGTAAGGGCGTAGTGCATCCTCCAGACCTCGATGTCCTGAGACATCAGATCGGCCTTTTCCGCCGCTGCCATCATTTCCGACAATGCCGGGATATAGCCGCCCGGGAAGATGTATTTCTCGATCCAGGGTGAATTGGCGCCGGGGGGCAACGTGCGGCCGATGGTATGGATCAGGGCGATGCCATCGGGCAGCAGCTTGTCGTGAACGGTGCGAAAATACTCGCGGTAATGCGGGCTTCCGACATGTTCGAACATGCCGACAGAGACGACGCGGTCGAACCTGCCCTCGACCTCGCGATAATCCATCAGCTGAAACCTCGCCCGGTCGGACAACCCGGCGGCGCGGGCGCGTTCATTGGCAACGCGGTGCTGTTCTTCGCTGAGCGTGACGCCAAGCACCCGGGCGCCGTGATCACGCGCGAGGGTCAGCCCCAGGCCGCCCCAGCCGCACCCGATGTCCAGCACGTTCATGCCCGGCTCGATCAGCAGTTTTTTGGCGATATGCGCCTTTTTCTGCGCCTGCGCCTGCTCCAGCGTGTCCGTTTCCGAATGGAAATAGGCGCAACTGTACTGCTTGTCGGCGTCGAGAAAGAGATCGTAGAGTTCGCCCGACAGATCATAATGGTGCGCAACGCGTGCGCGCGCGCGTCTTGCCGGGTTATATTGACGGGTCACGCGCGCCAGATAACGCAATTTCCACAACATGCGATGAAGGGGATGCTTCCACGCATTCGCGCTGTTGAGAATGGCGAGCCGCAGAAATCCGTGAAGATCGTCGCCATCGATCGTGAAGGTGCCGTCCATGTAGCCTTCTCCGATCCCCAGATCCGGGTTCAGCGTGATGCGGCGGGGCAAGCTTGGATCGTTTATCCGGACCGTCACCGGCTGGCCCGTGCCGTCCCCGTAACGGCTGGGTGATCCCGTGGGCGGGTGGACAATCAGGGTTCCCTGCCGCACCGCCTGTCTCAGCAACTGGTCAAGAAATGTCATCCACATCAGGATTTACCCATGCAGCAGCATATCCGGGGTCGGCGCCGTTATTCGAACGGTGCCGCCCGCTGAACGTTCTGTAAAGGCGGGATGTTCCCCGCATCCTGCCGAAAAGTCGCCCGGACTGCGGAACCTGAAAGCAGCCGGATGGTTGAACCCTCGGGTGCCTGCGCCGCGCGGGCCGGAATGTTGGACTGCCCGGAGGGCCCGCAGTGGCGTTTCCTGGATTTCTTGCAGAGCCGTGGTTCGTCCTGTCCTGGTATGGGTTCGGCATGGCCGCGGCGGCCTGGGCGCTTTACGACATGCTGGCCGTCAATACCGCGGTCAATCCGCCGCTCAAGGCCGCTTGGCCGATCATCTTCTTCTTCTTCTCGATCCTGGGCCTGGCGCTTTACTGGCTGACCTGCCGACCGTCGGGCATCGCCGAGATGGACGAGAAGGAAAAGCAGACGGTCCATCACGATTATGTAAACAATACGTTCTACAAGACCAACGGCGCGCTGATCCACTGCGTCGGCGGCGACGGGCTGGGGATCATGACCGCCATGATCGTGCTGCGTCTGGTCGGCGTGACCTTCTGGCAGGAATTCTGGATCGAATATGCCGTGGGCTTCGCGTTCGGCTGGCTGATCTTCCAGCTCTGGGCCTTCCTGCTGCAGGATAACGGTCTTGTCGCGGCGCTGTGGAAGGCATTCCGGGCCGAGTTCTTTTCCATGGCCTCGGTCATGATCGGCATGGGGGTGGTGATGTCGCAGGTCACGCCGCGGGTCGTTGGCGAGCAGCCGCCGCCCGAGACCTACGCCTTCTGGGGTTTTGCCAGCTTCGGTCTGCTGGCGGGCGCGCTGCTGACGGTGCCGGTAAACTACGTCCTCATCAGGGTTGGATGGAAACATGGGATGTCGTGAAACCCTTCGCGCCGGTCTTGCAGCCGGGCTTCTTCTTGCCGCCGCGCCGGCGCAGGCTCAGCAGGAGGCTGCGCCGCCGACCCGAGAGGTCGCGCTGCGCGACGGTGCCGCGACACAGTTGCAGACGGCCGTCGAAGACCTCGATACCGGCCGTCGGGCGCAGGCCGTTCCGGCGCTGGACGAAGCCTATCGTGTGCTTGAGGTTGCCAGCCAAGGCGCCGGCGGGACCGGCCCCTTTGCAGAGGCCGAGGCATCGGTCGCCAAAGCGCGCCGTCAGTTGCAGAACGGCCGCCCCGAAGACGCCGCGTCGCGCCTGCGCGATACCGCCGCCGCGCTGGCTGCCTCCCGGCCGTCGCCCCTGTCGCAGATGCCCGGGCAGCAGGACTACCGCGGCGCGATCCTCATCAATTCCGAAGGCCGGATGCTTGGCGAATTGCGCGGCACGGATTCGGCGGGGGCCGTTGTGGCGATGATCGGCGACTGGCAGGATACGCTGGGATTTCTCGACCTTGGGGGGCGTGCGGCCGATCTGCCGCAGGACCGGCTGGTGTTCGGAGAACCGAACGCATTGGGGACCGTCATGGTCGTGCTGGCGGATCCGGCCGAGCAGGACGGAGTGATCGAACGCTGGGGGCGATAGACTTTCGCGGTTCGGGCCGAAGCGGTCCGAAGCCCGTATCTTGGCAACATCGCCACCAAACAGCCGTTTTGCCGGATCCCTGAATCCGGGGCTTACGGCGGGCGCGGCGATGTGGCCGCCGGCCATCCGGGCAGTCGCGCGGTCCGGGCGTCCGGATCTGCGGGAATATCGCCATCCCGCACCATGATTCCCGATGCGAATATCACAGACTCCGAATTGAGAAACGCGCTTTGACCCGTAAGTAAAAAAATCGCGAAAATTCTTGCTTAAGGCGAGTTTTTGGCTAACACTATGACATGACTTGCTAAAATCGATTCCTGGACAACGCGGCCCTCACCGATCAAAAGGATTGACCAGCCATGACAATTTCGTCCGTCTCGGCCGCCAGAAAGATGGGCGGAAGCAGCGTCGATCATATCCATGACCAGATGGATTCCGATCCGCATTATCCGTTCAATCTGGTCAGCAGCTGGCTTCCCCATCCGTCCAGCAATTCGATGCGGCTGTTTCTGGATCAGGTGCTGAATACCGAACCGACCGAATATCAGCCCAGCGTGCAGGCCATGGACGACCTGCTCAGCGACAATCCGGTCCTCACCTATCTGATCGAAGATGCCTGCAAGCAGAACGGCAATATCCACGTGTCCGACCTGGCGGCGGCCGAAGCTGTCAATTTCCCGCGTATTGCCAGCAAGGATGAGCTTTTGCAGGCGTTCAACACCCTGCTGACCCAGACACCGCAATTCATCGACAACGAACTGGTCGGATTGCCGTTTTCCGCGCTTGTCGTGGGAATCGACCCGACCCAGAGCGGTATGACCCTGTTCCGCCTGCCGATGTTCAACGAAAAGATGTCGGATATCCTGAACGAATGGAACACATATCTGGGCAGTTCAGCCTCGAACTGGGTGTTCGGCACCGAAGGCGAACAATGGCTGTCATCGGCTGCGAAGAAATCCTATCAGTTCGAGGTATGGCAGAAGGACAGCGAAACCCTGCCCTATTGGACCAGCTGGAATTCCTTTTTTACCCGCCAGTTCAAGGACAAGGACGCCTCGCGTCCGGTCGCCGCCGCTGACAGCAACCGGATCGTCGTCAGCGCCAATGATGGCTCTCTGTTCCGATGGGACGAGAACATCGCAGCCCAGGATGTATTCTGGTTCAAAGACATGCTGTATTCGCTGTCCGACATCCTGTCGTCCGAGCTTCCCGATCAGCAAAAGATCATTGACGATCACAAGCTGATCGATCTTTTTACCGACGGGTCCATCTTTCAGACCTATCTGAACCCCTACAATTTTCATCGCTGGTGGTGCCCGGTGAACGGACAGGTCCTGTTTGATCCGCTGGCCGTTCCGGGATATTTCTTCAACAAGCTGGTGATCCCTGATTTCGCCGGCGCCACGACCGCTTCGCTGCCCTATCTGGCGCAGGTGAATGCCCGCGGAATCATGGTCATCAAGACCCCCGATTATGGCTATGTCTGCTGCATTCCGTTGGGAATGAGCGAGGTATCATCGATCGTGTTCGATGCGGCAATGACCGGGAATCCGCAGGTCAGCAAGGGCCAGGAAATGGGCAAATTCGAATATGGCGGATCTTCCTTTGCGCTGATCTTCCAGAAGATACCGGGCAAGCGGCTGATCTTTCAGAATGCCGCAGGAGACGTCTACCAGAAGCAGCCCGTCCTGCCCAAGGGCAGCGCCAGCACCGGCGGGAACATCACCCTGATCGGGTCGCAGATCGGGCAATGGCAGGATGTCGTCCATGATATCGCTGCCGATCTGCCATGGCAGAGCATCGGCTATGTCAATGAAGGCGACGCCTATGCGCTGAAATATGTCGGCAATCTGTGGACGGCAAATCCCGGTATCGACGATGGCAACCTTTATGACGCGAACGGGTCCAGCCTCACCGCGACCCAGCCTGCCTATGCGATGGTCGGGGCGCCGGAGGGTGCGCTGATCGGGCGGATCGGGACCAATCCGCCGTTCCTCGTCGGCGATGGCGCGATCACGCCCAAGGGTCAAACCGGTCTGCTGCAACTGGTCATCAACGACGACCTTGCCGGTAAATATGGCGCGGGACTGACCGACAACGAAGGCCAGGTCTCGGTCGCGGTCACTCCGGCCGGATAACGCCGCCCGTTGCCGTCCGACAACAAAGGCAAGCTCGCCCTGTCGATGGCCTGCGCTGGATCCGGCGCAACATCCTGAAGGCCGACCCGGCGGTGCAAGACTGCAGATTGTATCCGCAATCTGCGCAGAATGAACTGCACGTCTTCAAAGAAGGTTTCGCCGGCGGCAATATCCCGATGCTCGCGCAAGCGACGCTTCAGCAAACGAAGGCGGATCGCCCAGGACCGACCTCACTGCTGTCGGCTTGGGCGATGGACGGGTCGTGCCCTTGATCCGGGAAGTCGGTCTTGAGGTCCATCACTCTTTCTTGAAAGCCTTCAGCACGCTTCGAGTCGCCGTCACCAGCGGATCATGAATGTCCCTGAGGATCTGCACACGGTCGAAGCGATCGGGATCCTGCATGACTGCCTGTCGCAATGCCTGCCCAAAGGCCATGCGCAGTTCCGTTCCGATGTTGAACTTGCAGACCTTTGAGCCGCGGGCCAGTGCCCGCCGCTGCGTCACCGGCACGCCGGAGCCGCCGTGAATGACCAGCGGCACATCTGTCCTGGCCTCGATCGCGCGGATCCGGGCTTCGTCGAGACCGCCCTCCTTGTTTCGCTGCAGGTGAACGTTGCCGACGGAAATGGCCATGGCATCGACGTTGGTCGCCCGTGCGAATTCCGCCGCCTCGGTCGGATCCGTGCCGGCAGAGGCGTCGCCGTCAGCATATCCGACAAAACCGATTTCGCCCTCGCAGGACACGCCCGCCGCGTGGGCCATCTCGACGATGGTCGCGGTCTCATCGATGTTTCTGGCAAGCGGCATGCGCGAGCCGTCGTACATGACCGAAGTGAACCCCGCATCGATGGCCATGCGGCATTCGTCGCTGCTGTAGCCGTGATCGAGATGCGCAACCACCGGGATGGAGGCATGTTCGGCCAGGTGCCGGAACATGGCGCCCAGCACGGGCAGCGGCGTATGCTCGCGGCAGGACGGACCGGCCTGCAGGATCACCGGCACCCCCTCGGCCTCGGCAGCGGCCACATAGGCGCGCATGTCCTCCCAGCCGAGGGTGACAAGCCCGGCCACGGCGTATCCGTCCCGCAGCGCGGGCTGCAGCACCTGCGAAAGTGTTGCCAGAGTCATTTGAACTTGGCCACCATGTCCATGATCCCCGGTATCGTGTGCAATTGTTCGGCATGGGTCGGCTGGAAATACTGTTTCAGGCTTCGCTGGCTCAGCCCGCCGAGGATGGTGAAATAATACATCTCGTAGCCCGGCAGCACGGCGCAGGGGTGATAGCCCTTGTCGATCAGGATCGTCGAGCCGTTCATGATGTGATAGGCATCGCCCGGCACGTTGTCCTCGCGCTGAAGCATCTGCATGCCCGAGCCGCAATCGGGCCGGAAGCGGAAATTGTAGGTCTCGTCGTGCCGGGTCTCGACGATTTCCCCGTCCTCGTCCACGCGATCGGAATCGTGCTTGTGGCTGGGAAAGCCCGACCAGCCGCCTTGCCCGACGGTATACAGTTCCGATACCAGAAGGCGGCCCACCCTGCCGTGCTGCCTGGAGCCGAGGATGTGCTTGATCTTGCGGTGGGTCTTGGTCTCGTCCGAGCCGTATTGCACGAGGTCGAGTTCGGCCTCGCGAACATCAAACGGCTCGAGCACCCTGTCGAACTTCGCCCCGGCGATGAATATTTCGGCCGTGTCGCTGACGCAGGTCAGCCGGGTCCGCGCGCCGACCGGAACATAGACGCCCTCGGGCTCGCCGTCCCAGACATCGACGCCGCGACGGCCAAGCCGCTCGAATATCGCGCCCTCGACATCCAGATCGACCGTGCCGGTCGCGGGCACGACGCAGGTCTCGTAGCCCGGAACGGCATAGTCGAAACCTTCACCCTTTTTCAGCTTGACGATGTTGAAGTAGTTCAGCGGCACGAGGTCGTGGTCGACATCGACGATCGGGGTGTTGGCATTGTCATGGGGGGCGATATGCATCTGCCTCTCCTTTCAGGTGTTGCTGGGGCCGGGATGCGCGGCGAGAAAATCGTCAAGCTCGGCCGCGGTGGGCATGGCAGGGGCACAGCCGGGTCGGCTGACCACGATCGAGGCGCAGGCCGAGCCGCGCAGGACAGCCTCCTCGAGCGGTCGCCCCCCGGCAAGTGCGGCCAGCAGTCCCGCGAGGAAGCTGTCCCCCGCGCCGTTGGGCTTGACAGCTGTGACGGGGTAGATTCCGGAACGGATCTCTCTGCCCTCGGCGAAGGTGATCGCGCCCTTGTGGCCCATCTTGTAGATCACCGTCTTGCCCGCCGCAGCGAATTCGCGGGCCTTGTCCAGTCCCTTGTCCAGTCCGCCGGCCATGAAGCCGAATTCCTCGTCATTGCCGACGATCAGGTCGCTTTCCTCGCCTGCACGGATCAGCACCATCGAGGCGACCTGCGGCGAAGGCCAGCTATAGGCGCGGTAGTCGATATCGAAGATCACCGGCAGGCCCGCCTCGCGGGCTTTCTCGAAGGCCCGGAAGGTCGAGGACCGCGAGGGCTCGGCCGCGAAGACGGTGCCTGCGGTGACAAGCGCGCCGAAGGCGGCGTAGTCGACCCGGTCCACGTCTGCTTCCGTGACCTGAAAATCGACCGCGTTGTTGCGGTAGATGCAAAGCTGGAAATCCTCCATCGTGCTTTCGTACACGGCAAGAGAAACGCGATGCTCGCCGCCCAGAACCTTCACATACCGGGTGTCAACGCCGTAGCCGCGCAGCTTGTTTGTGCAGAAGCGGCCCACGGTGTCGTCGCTGACCGAGGTGACCAGCGCCGATTGCATTCCCAGCTTGCAAAGTCCCGCGCAGATATTGGCCGATGAGCCGCCAAGATCGGCACGGAAGGTTTCGGCATGCTCGGCCTTGGTGCCGGGTGGCTCGGCGAACATGTCCATGCCGGCGCGTCCCAGCACGACGAAGCGGCCTTTGCGAATACCGTCGATCAGGCGATCCATCACACGCCCCGCCGCTGCTTGGCGCGGGTGGTTTCCCATTCTTCATGGGCGGCACGGACCTTCTTGCTGTCGCTGACATGCGGGGTGCCGACCTCCCACCAGGCGTGACCTTCGGTGGTCCACCCCTCGTAGGGGTCCACTTCCATGACGATCACGCAGGTCTTGTCCGATGCCTTGGCGCGCTTGAAGGCCTCGGCCAGCTCGGTGGGGTTGGCGACCTTCTGGGCGGCGGCGCCCATCGAGGCCGCATGGGCCGCAAAGTCCACGCCGAAGGGCTGCGGGATTGTCGGGCAATGTTCCAGAAGATTGTTGAAGCTTTCGTTCCCGGTATTGTTCTGCAGCTTGTTGATGACCGCGAAGCCGCCGTTGTCGAGCACCAGCACGATCAGTTTCTTCTGGCTGAGCACCGAGGAATAGATGTCGGAATTCAGCAACAGGTATGACCCATCGCCGCAGAAGGTGATGGTGTCGCGGTCTGGTTCTTGCTCGGCCTGGGCGATGCGCGCACCCCAGGCGCCCGCGATTTCGTAACCCATGCAGGAAAAACCGAACTCGACATCCACCGTGCCGGTCTCGAGGGTGCGCCAGTTCGCGGTCACTTCGGCCGGCAGCCCGCCGGCGGCGGCCACCACCCGGTCTCGCGGATCGCAATGGGCATTCACGACGCCGATGGCCTGGGCATAGGAGTTGGGCCGGTTGCCGGGTTTGACGTTCTCGGCAACGTAGGCGTCCCATTTTTTCCGTTCGTCCTGCGCGAAGCGCACCCAGCCTTCGGGGGCGGTGTAATCGAGTGTCTCGGCAAGGGCGTCGAGCGCCAGCCTGGCATCGCCGACCACCGGCAGGGACATGTGCTTGCTTGCGTCGTGGCGGGCGGCGTTGACCGAAACGATCTTCGCGTCCTTGGCAAAGGCGGTCCAGGAGGCGGTTGTAAAGTCCTGAAGCCGCGTGCCGACGGCAAGGATCACGTCCGCTGCCTCGGCCACCGCGTTGGCGCTGGTCGATCCGGTCACGCCGATCGGTCCGATATTGAGCGGATGCGCGGCCACCAGATTGGCGCGCCCGGCGATGGTCTCGACCACGGGGATCCGGTGCGCCTGGGCAAACGCGGTCAGTTCGGCCACGGCGCGGGAATATTGCACCCCGCCACCGGCGATGATCATCGGCCGTTCGGCCCCCTTCAGCGCCGCGACGGCATCGGCGATTTCGGCGACGTCGGGTGCCTGGCGGCGGATTCGGTGCACCTTCCTGTCGAAGAACCTGGCCGGATAATCATAGGTCCAGCCCTGCACGTCCTGCGGCAATCCGATAAAGGCCGGTCCGCAATCGGCGGGATCCAGCATGGTCGCAAGGGCCGCGGGCAGCGACTGGATGACCTGCGCCGGATGGCAGATGCGGTCCCAGTAGCGGCTGACCGACTTGAAGGCGTCGTTTACCCCGAAGGTCGGGTCGTTGAAATTCTCCATCTGCTGAAGCACCGGATCGGGCAGGCGGGTGATGAAGGTATCCCCGCAGAGCATCAGGATCGGCAGCCGGTTGGCATGGGCAAGCCCTGCCGCGGTCAAGAGGTTGGCCGTGCCCGGCCCGGCCGAGGCGGTGCAGAACATGAAGCGTTGGCGAAGCCATTGCTTGGCATAACCCGCGGCGGCAAAGCCCATCCCCTGTTCGTTCTGTCCGCGATACAGCGGCAACTGGTCATGGACGCGGTTCAGGGCTTCGCCCAGGCAGGTGACGTTTCCATGCCCGAAGATGCCGAAGCCGCCGCCGCAGACGCGCATTTCCCGTCCGTCGATCTCGATGAACTGGTTGGACAGCCAGCGGATGATCGCCTGGGCCGTGGTCAGCCGGATGGTGTCGTTGGACGCGGTCATCTCTGCGCGAACCCCCGTTGAATATTTCCGATCGCTGGCGAATGCAGCTTGCGAGTTGTCGATTCTCACGATACGTTTTTTGCAACCGGTTGCAATCAAAATCTGGCAGGAGGACAGCTTGACCCAAATTGGCATCGGCATTCTGGGCGGCGGGTATATGGGCAAGGCACATGCCGTGGCCATGTCCGCGGTCGGCGCGATCTTCGACACGACCCTGCGGCCCCGGCTCGAAATGGTCTGTGCCTCGTCCCCCGACAGCGCGGAACGCTATCGCGCCGCCTACGGCTTTGCCCGCGCCACTTCGGATTGGAAGGCCCTGGTCGACGATCCCGGCGTCGAAGCCATCGTCATCGCCACGCCGCAAGAGACGCATCGAATGATTTCCGAGGCGGCTTTCGCGCAGGGCAAAGCGGTCTTCTGCGAAAAACCCATGGGTGCCTCGCTCGAGGACAGCGCCGCCATGGTCGCCGCGGCCGAGAATGCGGGCGTCGTGAACATGGTCGGCTTCAACTATATCCGCACCCCCGCCAGTCAGTTCGCCCGTCACCTCGTCGCCGCCGGAGAGATCGGAGAAATCACCTGGTTCCGGGGCGAACATACCGAGGATTTCCTGGCCGACCCCAAGGCCCCGGCCACCTGGCGGACCAGCGGCATGGCCAATGGCACGATGGGCGATCTTGCCCCGCATATGGTCAACGGCGCCCTGGCGCTGATGGGGCCGATCATCTCGGTGGCGGGCAGCTACGAGACCGTTCACAAGACGCGCCCCGGCGGCGAGGTCAGCAACGACGATCACGCCCAGATGATGTGCCGGTTCGAGAACGGCGCGATGGGGCAGATGTATTTCTCGCGCATCGCGACCGGCCGCAAGATGGGTTTCGCCTATGAAATCAGCGGCACCAGGGGCGCGATCCGGTTCGACCAGGAAGACCAGAATGCGATCTGGCTCTACCGGATGGAGGGCCCCGAGGCAGAGCGCGGCTTCACCAGGATCCTGACCGGTCCGGCGCATCCCGACTACGCGCCATTCTGCCAGGGGCCGGGCCATGGCACCGGCTACCAGGACCAGATCATCATCGAGGCCAGGGATTTCCTGCATGCGATCGAGACCGGTCAGCCGCATTGGCCCTGCTTTCGCGACGGGCATGAGGTCAATCGGGTCATCGCCGCGATGCGCGCCTCGGCCGACGCCGGGACCTGGACCGACATCAAAGATTTCTGATCACCGGAGAACGCAGGCATGACCATCAGAATCGGCAACGCGCCCTGCTCGTGGGGGGTGGAATTCGCAGAGGATCCCCGGAACCCGGCATGGCGGACCGTTCTCGCAGAATGCGCTGCGGCGGGTTACAAGGGGATCGAACTCGGCCCCGTGGGCTTCATGCCAGAGGATCCCGGGATCCTGTCGGACGCATTGGAGGAACACGGGCTCGAGCTGATCGGCGGCGTCGTCTTCCGCCCCTATCATGACCCCGAAGCCTGGAAGGACGTGCTTGACGCCACCCACCGCACTGCGCGCGCGCTCAGGGCCCATGGGGCCCAGCATCTGGTGCTGATCGATTCCATCTCGCCGCGCCGCGCGCCCACCGCCGGCCGTGCCGGCGAGGCCGAACAGATGGACCGCGCCGAATGGATCGCCTTCCGCGACCGAATCGCCGAAAGCGCGCGGATCGGGGCCGAGGAATACGGCCTGACGGTGGGTATTCATGCCCATGCCGCGGGTTTCCTGGACTTCGAGCCGGAACTGGAACGCCTGCTGGACGAGGTCGATGAGACGATCCTCGGGATCTGCTTCGACACCGGGCACCATTCCTATGCCGGCTTCGACCCCGTGGCCTTCATGAAAAAGCATATCGGCCGAATTTCCTACATGCACTTCAAGGATATCGACCCGAGGGTAAAGGCCGAGGCGATCCGGAACCGCACCGGGTTCTATGATGCCTGCGGACAGGGCATCTTCTGCAACCTCGGTGAGGGTGACGTGGACTTTCCGGCCGTTCGCCAGGTCCTGCTGGACGCCGGCTTCGAGGGCTGGTGCACGGTCGAGCAGGACTGCGATCCCACCCTCGATGTCTCGCCGATCAAGGATGCCGGGGCGAACCGCGAATATCTCGAATCCATCGGCTTCAAGTAAGGGGAACAGGCCATGACCAAGCTGAAATGGGGCATGATCGGCGGCGGAGAAGGCAGTCAGATCGGCCCGGCCCACCGGCTGGGCGCGCTGGCCGATGGCCGTTTCGAATTCGCCGCCGGCGCGCTTGACCACCGACCCGAGGCCGGACGCGCCTATGCGCGGCGGCTGGGAATCGCGGCCGACCGCGCCTATGGCGACTGGCAGGAGATGCTGTCAGCCGAAAAAGGCCGTGCCGACCGCATCGATCTTGTGACCATCGCCACCCCGAATGCCACGCATTTCGAGATCACCAAAGGTTTTCTCGAAGCCGGGTTCAACGTGCTTTGCGAAAAGCCGATGACCATGACCGTCGAGGAGGGTGAGGAAATCGTCCGCGTGGCCAGGAAATCCGGCCGGATCTGCGCAGTCAACTATTGCTATTCGGCCTATCCGATGATCCGCCAGGCCCGCGCCATGGTCCGGGCGGGAGAGATCGGCAAGGTTCGCCTGGTAATCACCAATTTCAGCCACGGCCATCACGGCGACGCCAAGGATGCCGACAACCCCCGGATCCGCTGGCGCTATGATCCGAAGATGGCAGGGGTTTCCGGCCAGTTCGCCGATTGCGGCATCCATGCCCTGCATATGGCCGGTTTCCTGTGCGACGACGAGGTGGAACGGCTCTCGGCCGATTTCGCCTCCACCATCCCGGGCCGCGCGCTGGAGGATGATGCGATGGTCAATTTTCGGATGGAGAGCGGCATTGTCGGCCGGCTCTGGACCTCGTCCGTGGCCATCGGGCGGCAGCACGGTTTCGACGTCCAGGTCTTTGGCGAGACGGGCGGGCTTCGATGGGCGTCCGAGCAGCCGAACCAGTTGATCTACACGCCCTTGGGTGGCCGCACGCAGATCATCGAGAAGGGCGAAAGCGGGCTGCACGAGGAAGCACGGCGCCTGTCTCGCGTGGCTGTCGCCCACCCCGAGGGCTTCCCCCTCGCCGTGGCCAATATCTATTGCGACCTGGCCGATGCCATCGCCGGAGAGCCCCGCGACGGGTTGCCCGACGCGGCGGCGGGTGTGCGCTCGATGGCGGCGGTCCATGCGGCCGTGACCTCGGCAAGAGCCAGCGGCGCCTGGACGGAGGCCCGGCCGCCGATGTTCCGCTGAGCGCGCCGATCGGTCAGGCAGGGGCGCGCAGGGTGCCCCGCTCGACCACCGGGCAGGAATAGATCCGCGCCTCCGGATGGCGATCGGGGTCTTTCAGCAATGCCAGCATCAGTTCGATCGACGAGGTGACGATCTGCTCGATCGGTTGATGGATCGTGGTCAGGTTGATGTTCTCCCATCGGGCCATTTCCATGTCGTTCAAGCCGATGATCCCGATATCCGCAGGGCACGAATAGCCGCTGTCGGCGATGGCCGAGAGCGCGCCGATGGACAGGACGTCATCGCCGCAGAAATAGGCCTGGGCCGGCCCGGCCTTCAGCAGGCGCAACATCTCCTGACGTCCGGCGTCGAAGGAATAGGCGAGGGCGAAGGAATGGCTGACCCGGATTTTCGGATGCGCCGCCAGTTCGGACATGAACCCGGCAAACCGGTCCTGGGTCGAGGTCGCGATCTCGGGTCCGCCAAGAAAGGCGATGTCGCGATAGTCGCGCTCGACCAGGGTGCGCGCGGCCAATCGGCCCGCTTCGCGGTTGTCGATCCCGACAACATGGACCTTCGGCGAGGAGGAATATCGGCCAAAGGCATGCACAACCGGCACGCCGGCATCCCGGAAGGCCATGGCGAAATCCGAAGGCAGAGTGGATGAGGCGACGACCACGCCATCGACGGAATACTGCCGCAGCATGCGAACCGAATTTTCCGGATCCGTTTCGTTCGACAGGTTCACGAGCAAGGGGCGCAATCCCCGGTCTTGCAGGCCGCGGGTAAAAAGGTCGAAGACCTGCAGAAAGATCGGATTGAGGAAGTTGTTGGAAACCAGGCCGATCAGCTTGGTCCGGCCCGTGGTCAGCGAGGAAGCCAGTGCATTGGGACTGTAGCCAAGCTCTCTTGCGGCCTTTTCCACCTTGCGGCGCATTGTCGTGGAAACCGATGCGCCATCCGTGAAGGTGCGCGAAACCGCAGAGCGCGAGACACCCGCCCTTTCAGCGACATCCTTCAGAGTCACCGGCATCCCGTGATCGCCTCCGCAAAAATGGTGAACGGCGGACTCATACATGCGTTTGCCCGACGGTGACATGAATAAAACTGCCAGCCAGTATTTGCAACCGGTTGCAATTCGCGTCAATCTATGTTTACTTCTATCTCGGAATGTTGGGGCTCCGCCCTGAAGGTCGGGACAGCCGGGAGATGGGGATGGAATCCGGACTTGCGAAGCTTCTTGCGTCACAGCCGATCGTGAGGCCGGGCTTGCGCGCGACCGGACAAGTCCGGCGCCCGGCCTGCCGGTTTCTTCATCCCGAACCGGATCTGACCGTCATGGCGGGACAGCTCCAACCGGAATTCGACAGAACATGGTGTCCTTTGCCATCAATGCCATGACGGTTCCAAACATCGGCTGAACATGTCGGTCGCTGCCGCGACCGCCTGGAACCCGCTTTGCCACAAAAAGCGGCATGATCCGGCATTGATCAAGGTGAGCCGGACACCAATGGAGGAGGAAAGATGAAGAAAACGATCATTGCAGGGGGGCTGGTGTCGCTCCTTTCGACGGCGGCGATGGCCGAATCGATCGGGGTATCGATGTCATCGTTCGACGACAATTTCCTGACCGTGCTCAGAAACGGCATGATGGAATACGCCGGCAGCCTCGAGGATGTCGATATACAGGTCGAGGACGCGCTGAACGATGTCGGCAAGCAGCTTGACCAGATCAACAATTTCATCGCCTCGGGCGTCGACGCGATCATCGTGAATCCGGTCGATACCTCGGCCACGCAGGCCATGTCGGACGCCGCCAATACGGCGGGTGTGCCGCTTGTCTATGTCAACCGGGAACCGATCAATGTCGATTCGATGCCGGACAACCAGGCCTTCGTCGGCTCGGACGAGCGCGAATCGGGGTCGCTGCAAACGGTCGCGATCTGCGATATGCTGGGCGCCGCCGGCAAGGATCCGGCCGAGATCTATATCCTCATGGGCGAATTGTCGAACCAGGCCGCCGTGGTTCGGACGCAGGACATCAGCGACGTGATCGAAGGCGGCGAATGCGCGGTCGAGATAGACGTCATCGACAGGCAGACGGCGAACTGGCAGCGCGACGAGGCGCAGGACATGATGACGAACTGGCTGTCAACCGGCCAGCCATTCGACGCCGTCATCGCCAACAACGACGAAATGGCCATCGGCGCGATCCAGGCGATGAAGGCTTCGGGCATCGCGATGGAGGATGTGGTCGTGGGTGGCATCGACGCGACTCGCGATGCGCTCCTTGCGATGGCGGCGGGCGAACTTGACGTGACCGTGTTTCAGGACGCCGCCGGGCAGGGCGCGGGTTCGATCGATGCCGCGCTGGCGCTGGCGCGTGGCGAGGAAGTCGATCGCAAGGTCTACATCCCGTTCCAGCTCGTGACGCCCGAGAACATGTCCGACTTCACCACCCAGAACTGAGCGTTTCACGCTCGAAAGGCCCCGAGGCGGCGCAATTCCGCGCCGTCTCCCGACCTCCGGCCAGTGAGGCCGGGCAAGGAGGAGAACCCGAGATGGCGGAATCACCACATGGGGTCGGCGGACTTGCCTTTGACGCATCGAAACGCGGTCTGCCGCCCGAGGCCGGCGTCGCCATCGGCCTGGCATTGATCGTCCTCGCGTTCGAAGTGCTGGGCCGGTTCCTGATGAATGACAGCTTTCTGTTCAACACGCGGGACAACATCGACGGTCTGTTCAACACCGCGCGGTTGCAGATCATCATCCTTCAGGTCTCGATCATCGGAATCATCGCGCTCGGCGTGACGCAGGTGATCATCACCGGCGGGATCGACCTGTCGTCAGGCTCTGTCGTCGGTGCAACGGCAATGATCGCCATGAGCTTTGCCCAGGTCGGCCAGATCAACGGCATCGAGAATAGCCGCGCGGTCTTTTTCGAGCAGGGCTGGGTCGACCTGCCGCTGATCGTGCCCATGATCGTGGCGCTGGCCTGCGGTCTGGTCGCGGGGCTGATCAACGGCCTGCTTGTCGCCTATACGGGTATCCCGCCCTTCATCGCGACGCTTGGCATGATGGTGTCGGCCCGCGGCGTCGCGAAGTGGTGGACCGCGGGCCAGCCCGTATCCTTCCCGACGGAAAGCTACACGGCGATCGGATCGGGCATGATGCCGGTCTTCATCTTCACGTTCCTCGCGATCCTGTTTCACCTGATCCTGAAATACACCGTCTATGGCAAGCACACCTATGCCATCGGCTCGAACGAGGCGGCCGCGCGGATGTCCGGCATCAAGGTCGCGCGACACAAGGTTCTGGTCTATTCCATCGCCGGTCTGCTGGCGGGCATCGCCGCGCTGGTGCTCAGTTCCAAGAACCTGACCGCCCAGGCCGGCATGGGCCTGATGTATGAACTCGATGCCATCGCGATGGCCGTGATCGGGGGAATCTCGCTTCAGGGTGGCCGCGGGACGATCCTCGGCACCGTGCTGGGCGCGCTGATCTTCGGGGTGATCATCTCGGGTTTCACCTTCCTGCGCCTCGACGCCTACTACCAGGAGATGGTCAAGGGCGCGATCATCGTGGGTGCCGTCGTTCTGGACCAGTGGCGCCAGAAACGCGCCGCGGCAAAGGCTTGAGGGAGAACATCATGGCCAGCGATATCCAGACCAACATCTCGGGCGCCGAGGCGCCGCATCCGCGGGTCGAACCGGCCGAGGTCATCCTGCGAACCGAGGGGCTGACCAAGCATTATGGCGGCGTTCACGCGCTGGTGGATTGCAACTTCGAGATCCGCAAGGGCGAGCACGTGGCGATCATGGGCGACAACGGGGCCGGCAAGTCGACCTTCGTGCGCCAGATCACCGCGGTCGAACAGAAGACCGCCGGCAGGATCTGGTTCAATGGCGATTATGTCGAGTTCGATGGGCCGCTGGCGGCGCGCGAGGCCGGCATCGAGACGGTGTTCCAGAACCTTGCGCTGGCCGATCATCTGGATGTGCCCGACAACCTGTTCCTGGGTCGCGAATTGCGCAAGTTCAATCTTGGGCCGTTCTCGATCCTCGATTACAAGGGAATGCGAAAGGCCACGCTGGCGGGACTGGAGAAGACCGGCGTGAAGATCCCCAACATCCGCAACACGATCCAGCACATGTCGGGCGGCCAGCGCCAATGCGTCGCCATCGCCCGCACCGCCACCTTCCATTCCAAGCTGACCATCATGGACGAACCGACCGCCGCGCTTGGGGTTCAGGAAACCGTTCAGGTCGAAAACATCATCCGCACGCTGAAGGAACAGGGCGAGCCACTGATCCTGATCAGCCACAACATGCGGCAGGTGATGGACCTCTGCGACCGAATCGTGGTCTGGCGCCGCGGCCGCATCTGCGCCAACCTGCGCAAGCAGGACACCAGTGGCGAGGATGTCGTCGCCTACATCACCGGCGCCAAGACCCAGCCGGAATACGCCGAAACCGCCTGAGATTTTCCGCAAGGGATTCGTCGCGGATCCTTCCAATCAGAAACCGGCGCACAGACTGCGCCCGCCAAAGGGATTCATCATGGTTCTCAGGCTCGCCATCCTCGGTGCTGGCCGCATCGGCAAGACCCACGCGCAAGCGGTCGCGGCCACCAATGGCGCACAATGCGTCGCGGTCGCCGATCCGGTCGCCGATGCGGCCCAGGCGCTTGCCGGCAAATACGGCGCCAGCGTCCGGACCATCGACGAGATCGAAACCGCGCAGGACGTCGATGCCGTCATTATCTGTACGCCCACCGACACCCACGCCGACCTGATCGATCGGTTCGCCCGGGCCCGCAAGGCCGTATTCTGCGAAAAGCCGGTGGACCTGTCGGTGGCGCGCGTCCAGCAATGCCTTGCCGTCGTCGAGGAGACGGGGACGACGCTGATGGTCGGCTTCAATCGCCGCTACGACCCCGACTTCCTGGCGCTGAAGTCCGCAATCGACGCCGGCCATATCGGCAACGTGGAGATGGTGACGCTGACCTCGCGCGATCCGGGGCCGCCGCCTTATGACTATATCGAACGCTCGGGCGGCATATTCAAGGACATGACCATCCACGACTTCGACGTCGCCCGCTGGCTGCTTGGAGAAGAGGTGGAATCGGTGCAGGCCGCGGCTTCGGTGCTTGTCGACCGCGAGATCGGGCGCCTGGGCGACCATGACAGCGTCAGCGTCATCCTGCGGACGGCCGGCGGTCGGCAATGCACGATCACGAACTCGCGCCGCGCCACCTATGGCTACGACCAGCGAATCGAAGTGCTGGGCTCTGAAGGGGCGCTTGCGGTCGAGAACATCCACCAATCCCGGACCACGCTGGCCAATGCCGGCGGATTCACGCGCCCCCCGCTTCTCGACTTTTTCATGACGCGCTACAGCGCGGCCTACGCGGCCGAGATCGCCACCTTCGTGCAGGTGATAGAGAGCGGCGGCTTGCCGCCAACGACCGGCCATGATGGCCTGATGGCACTCGTCCTCGCCGAGGCGGCAGCCCGCTCGGTCGCCGAAAAGCGGCTGGTCTCGATTTCGGAGGTGCTGCCTTGAGCAAATCGTTCGAATTCGTCACCGGCCAATGCGCGATCGGGCCTCCAAGGTGCAAGCCGGCGGGCGGTGCCTGGCGAAACCCGCGTCCAGTCCGATAATGTCGATCCTGCGGCACACGCAGCAGTATCGCGCAGATTGGTCCTTGCGCCGAGCCCTTGAAAGCAGGTGCATGGAAAAGACGATGGTGAGGCATCGCATGCAGCGTCGCCCCGGCCGGATCTGTCCCTGTGAAATCAGACGACCTTGACGGTCAGCGTTCCGACGCCTTCGATCGCGGCTTCCAGCACGTCACCCTTCGCGATGGCGTTCACACCCGACGGCGTTCCGGCCATGATGACGTCGCCGGCCGCCAGCTCGAAATATTCTGAAAGATACGAGATCATCTCGGGCACCTTCCAGATCATCTGGTTCAGGTCTCCCTCCTGCCGCAGCTCGCCGTTGACCTTCAGCTCGATCCGTCCCTGATCGGGATGGCCGACCTCGGAGACAGGCCGCAGCGGACCGACCGGGCCAGAGCGTTCGAATGCCTTCCCGATTTCCCACGGGCGACCCAGCTTCTTCGCCTCGCCCTGAAGATCGCGCCGCGTCATGTCAAGGCAAACGCCATAACCCCAGACGTGATCCAGAGCCCGGTCCAGCGGGATGTTCGTGCCGCCGGATTTCAGACCGACAAGCAGTTCTACCTCGTGATGAACATCCGACGAGTGGGGCGGATAGGGAAATTCGCCCGATGGATCCAGGTTGTCGGGGTTCTTCTGGAAGAAGAACGGGGGCTCGCGATCGGGATCATGCCCCATTTCGACCGCATGGGCCGCAAAGTTGCGGCCGATACAGTAAACGCGCCGCACGGGAAAGCTGCCGCCGTCCCCGGCGGGAATGACATGCGCTTGCGGTGTGGGGATGACATGATCCGGCATTGCTGTTCTCCTGAACGCTTGGTGGTCGAAGACCCGATCCGTGATTGATCGCGCGACGTCTTTCACGCCGGCCGAGAAGACGGCGCCTTCGACCGATTATTCGAAGAATTCGCGCATGATTGGCAAGTGGTCGCGAGGGTCGCACGAACAACCATTTTCCAGATTGGTTACGGCATCCGGCGACCTCAGCCGTCCTCGGGGATATTGCCGGGCAAGACGCGGGAATAGACCGAACGAAGATGACGCCGCATCGCGATGGCGGCAAGTTCGCCCTGACCGGCGATGATGGCGGCGACGATTTCATCGTGTTCGCGGAAGCTGGAATAATCGGTGGCCGGCGCGCGGGTTTCGCGCGGTTGCCCCCAGACGATGGACCGGCGCACCGAGTTCAGCGTCTCGAAGAAATAGAGATACAGCTGGTTCCGGGTAGCCCGCGCGATGGCGTGGTGCAGATGGTTGTCCCATGCCTCGTATGCGCGCCAATCTTCGGCGTTCCTGCATTTTTCGGCACATAGCTTCATCTGTTCGCAGTCGGTTTTGCCGGCGTGCTGTGCGGCCAGCCGGCTCAGTTCCGGCTCGATGTTGAGCCGAACGGTCACCACCTGTTCGGGTTTGATCTGGTCGCGCAGATAGGTCACGTCCTGAAGATTGAGAACGGGTCGCGCGCCGACAAAGGTGCCTCGACCGACATGACGCCAGATACGGCCTTGCGCTTCCAGTTCGGACAAGGATTTGCGCAGTTGGTTCCGCGTCGTGCCCAGGCGCATGCACAGATCGCGTTCCGGCGGGATCCGGTCGTTGTGCCGATACCCGGCATCGTCGATCAGATCCCGAAGCCTCTTTGTCAGATCGGTGGTCATGATCTCTCCCAATTCCCTAATTGGTTGATTGATCGCTTCCGAGAGATATTCAAACATTTCCTCAAGAATGTGGCAGCGAGTCGCAGTTCTGTTCGCTCTGACGCCACATGTTATCACGAGGGAGGGATGCCGAGTGCGGCTGGCAACGATTTCCGTGGGCGAACAAGACGTCTGCGTCGCAATTCTGAAGAACGGCAAAAGGCTGGACATCGCGAAAGCCGCTCGGGGTATTTCCGGATCGGGTGCCGACGCGCTTCGGGCCGGTTCGATGCAGGGCCTCATCGAAGGCGGCGACCAAGCGGTTGCCGCGCTTGGACGTTTGGTGGCCGATGCCGAGGCCGGGAACCATGCTGACGCCCTTGCGCCGGCGAACGCGGCCTTGCTTGCACCGATACCGGCCCCGCGGAAGAACGTCTTTTGCGTCGGACGAAACTACGCGGAACACATCGCCGAGGGCGACCGCGCGCAGAAACAGGATGTGGGCGTGACCCGGCATCCGGTCTTTTTCAGCAAGCCGATCACGTCCATCGTTCCGCCAGGCGGAAACATCCTGGTTTTCCCGGACCTGTCCGAATGCATCGACTACGAGGTCGAGTTGGCCGTCGTGATCGGGACGGCCGGCCGGAACATCGCCAAGGCCGATGCCATGAATCACGTCTTCGGATACACGATCCTCAACGACATCTCTGCACGGGACATCCAGCGTCGCCACGGCGGCCAGTATTTCAAAGGCAAGGGACTGGACGGATCCTGTCCGATCGGCCCCTGGATCGAAACCGCGGACGCCATCGCCGACCCGCACGCGTTATCCATCGGGACCAGGGTCAATGGCGAGCAACGTCAGGATGGCACCACGGCCGACATGATTTTCGATATCCCGACGCTGATTGCGTCGCTGTCGGAAGGAATGACGCTGGAGCCCGGCGACATTATTGCCACCGGCACGCCATCCGGCGTCGGCTATGCCATGGAGCCGCCGCGGTTCCTCAAGGACGGCGACACGGTCGAATGCAGGATTTCGGGAATCGGCACGCTTTGCAACACCGTGCGCGCCGTATAGCGCCCGCCGCCGCAGAGGAGGCGGCGAAAGGCAGAACCATAAACGGGAGGAAAATGACCATGATCAACAGAAGAGCGTTTACCGCCTCACTGCTGGCCGCCGTTCCGGCCACGGGCTTTCTGGGCAAATCGGTGCTGGCACAGACCATGCGCGACATCACCTTCGTTCAGCCCAGCCCGTCCGCCATCAACTCTTTTCCCGTGTTCGTCGCCATCGGCGAAGGGTACTTCGCGCAAGAGGGTTTGAACGTCAACGTGGAAGCGATCAACGGGTCCGGCGCCGTGCTGCAGGCGCTTTCCGCAGGTCAGGCGCAGTTCGGACGCCCCGGTCCCGGTCCGCTGCTGGCGGCGCGGTCCCGTGGTGTGGACGCGGTGCACATCTACAACGTCGCCGCACGCAGCAACTTCGGCATCGCGGTGCAGGACGATTCCGACTTCCAGAGCATCGACCAGCTGCGCGGCAAGGTGATCGGCACCGGCACGGCCGACGGCGCCGAGGTCGGGTTTGCCCGCAACGTCATGTCCGGTGCAGGCATGACCGAGGGTCAGGACTACGACTTCCTCACCGTCGGCGACGGTGGTCCGGCGACAGCGGCCTTCCTGAACGGCGAAATCGACGCCTATTCTTCATCGACCGCCGATACCGCCATCCTCAATCAGCGTGGCATGGCCGTGCGGGATATCACCCCCGAGGAGTTCGGCCGCTTCTTCGGGAACGGCATCGCAACCATGGCCGATACTATCGCCAACGACCGCGCGCTGGTCGAAGCCTGGAGCCGCGCCTTTGCCAAGGGACATGCCTTCGCCCTCGACGATGCGAACCGCGACAAGGTTCTCGGTCATCTGGCGGACGGCAATCCGCAGGAAGGCGAGGACAAGGAATTCCAGTCCGCGCTTTTCGACGCGGTCCGCTCCAAGACGATCCCCCCCGAGGGCAGCCCGCATCTTGGCTGGTATCCGGCCGAGGTCTGGGCCGAATGGCAGGAATCGCTGATCGCGGGCGGCGAGCTGTCCAGCCCGCTTGATGATCTGGACGCCGCCTGGACGAACGAGTTCGCGAAGCTTGGAAGCGAGGCCGCGGGCGGATGAACACAGCCGTTGCACACGACTATTCCGGCGCGCCTCTTGGCGCGCCGGTCTACGAGTTGACAAAGGTCAGCAAGACCTATGCGCGCAACCGTGTGATCGCGCTTGAAGACGTCAGTCTCACCCTGCGCAAGGGCAGCTTTACCTCGATCATCGGGTCCAGCGGTTGCGGCAAGTCGACCTTGCTCAAGATCATGGCCGGGCTGATCCCGCCCACAAGGGGCCGGGTGATCCTGCAGCATCAGCCAGTGACGGGGCCCCGCCGGGACATCGGCATGATGTTCCAGCAGGCCACGCTGTTTCCGTGGAAGACCGCAGTTGAAAACATCGTCCTGCCGATCGAAATTCGCGACGGCAAGGCGGCCGCCAGGAAGGCGATGGACAAGGCCCACGAGCTTCTCGACATCGTGGGCCTCAAGGGTTTCGAGAACGTTTATCCCAACGAGCTGTCCGGCGGCATGGCGCAGCGCGCCTCGATTTGTCGGATGCTTATCACCGAACCGGCAGTCTTGCTGCTGGACGAACCGTTCAGCGCGCTGGACGAGCTGTCGCGCGACATGATGAACATGGAACTTCAGCGGATCTGTCGCGAACAGGACGCCACCGCCTTTCTTGTCACCCATTCCATTCAGGAAGCCGTCATTCTGTCCGACGACATCATCGTGATGAAACCGCGCCCCGGCCGCATCGCCGAGATCGTGACCGTCGATCTTCCCCGGCCCCGGACGCTGGACATGATGACGACGCCGAAGTTCGGCGAGATCGTCGATCACATTCGCGGCATGCTGGACAAGGGAGAGGACATGTGACCGAGTATCAGACCAATCAGCCCTCCGATGCCGAGACGGTGCAGGACACCGTCTGGGTTCAGGAAGTCGCCTTCATCGATTCGGTTCCGCGCTGGATTGCCATGACCTTCGTGTTCGTGACCTTCATCGGCACCTGGCAGTTCGTGACAAGCTTTGGCTTCGTCTCGCCGATCATCCTGCCGACCCCGATGGAAACGCTGAAGGACGTGTTGTTTGTCGGTCAGAATCTTCTGACCGCCGGCTACATGCTGGAGCCGCTCTGGATCACGATGAAGGAGGTTTTCTATGGCTTCGCGCTGGCAATCCTGATCGGGTTTTCCTTTGGCGTGCTGGTGGGCGAAACCGCGTTCGGGGAAAAGGCGGTCATGCCTTACCTGGTCGCCATCGACACGATGCCAAAGGTGGCCTTCGCGCCGCTTTTCGTTGCCTGGCTTGGATTCGGCATCGAATCCAAGGTGGCGCTGGCGGCGTTCATCGCGACCTTTCCGATTGTCGTGGGCACAGCGGCCGGGCTGCATGCTGCGGATGAAAACGCGCGCATGTTGTTCAAGACCATGGGCGCAAGCCGGATGCAGACGCTCATCAAGATGAAGCTGCCGACGGGTCTGCCGCAGATCTTCACCGGCATCAAGATCGGCGCCGTGGGCGTCATGGCCGGTGCGATCACCGGCGAATTCCTGGGCGGCGGCAAGGGATTCGGAGAACTGATCCGCGTTGCCGCCTCACAACTCAACACACCGCGCGTCTTCTCGCTGATTCTGTATCTCAGCCTCATCGGCCTGGCGCTCTATGTGATCGTGCAGTGGACCCAGCGAAAGGTGGTGTTCTGGCAGCAGGAAACCGTGGGATCCCACAATGCCTGAGGGCATGGCGATATCCGTCGAGGCGCTGGGTGATTTCGTGGCCCGCGCGCTGGGGGCGCGCGGGGTGCCCGATGCGGACGCGGCAAAGGTTGCGGATCTGATGGTCGAGGCGGATGTCTACGGCCACGGCACCCACGGCGTTTTCCGGTTGCGTCAGTATCTGGCGCGCCTGGCGGGCGGTGGATACAACCCCACACCGACGATCGCTGTCGCGCAGGAAACCGTCGCGACAGCCGTGATCGACGGTGATAACGGGCTTGGCCACCTCGCCATGGCCGCCGCCCGCGACCTGGCCATCGACAAGGCGCGCAGCGTCGGGATCGGCTGGGTCGGCGTGCGGCGCGGCAATCACGCCGGGCCGCTGGCGCTGTATGTCCGTCCTCAGGCCGAAGCCGGGATGCTGGGCATGGCCGCCGCCGTGGGCAGCGCCAACCACGTGCCGCCCCATGGGGGAACGGATCTGCTTCTCGGCACCAATCCCATCGCCTTTTCCGCCCCCGCCGCAGGCCCTGACCCGTTCGTGTTCGACATGGCGACGACGGTGGCCGCGATGGGCAAGATCAAGACCTTGCTGCAACAGGGCAGACCGATGCCTGAAGGCTGGATGGTCGGGCGCGACGGCAAGCCGCTGACCGATCCGGCCCGGAAGTCCGAAGGCTTTCTGATGCCGATCGGCGGCTCAAAGGGCTTTGGCCTGTCGGTGGCCATCGGGCTGATGGCGGGAATCATGAACGGCGCGGCCTTCGGATCGGATGTGGTCGACTTCACGAAGGACACGACCTCATCCACGAATACCGGGCAATTCGTCGTGGCGCTTGACCCGAAGGCGTTCGGCAGCGGCGATGCCTTTGCCAGACAGGCAGCCCGGGTCTTCGACGAGATGCGCGCCTCGCCCCCGCTGCCCGGACATGACCCGGTGCGGCTGCCCGGCGATGGCAAGACGGCCCTTGCCAAGGCGCGCCGCAGCCATGGCCTGACGCTCGACCGCGCGCTTTGCTGTGACCTGAACGCGCTTGCGGCCGATTGCGGATTGCCGCCGCCCTTTGCGCCGGATCGGGCGGGCTGAACCGCCGGTGACGGACCGCCTGCCCGCTTCGGCGTTATCCCGCGTCAGGCGTCCGCAGCGGCATCCATCATGTAGATCGACTTGGCATTGACGAATTCCTTCATGCCGAAGCCGCCGTGTTCGCGCCCGTAGCCCGAATTCTTCACGCCTCCGAAGGGCATGTTGGGTATGGCGAGGTTGAACCCGTTCAGAGAGATCATGCCCGTGTCGAACTGTTCGGCCGCCAGCTTGCGTGCGCGGCCCTCGTCGCGGCTGAAGATGCCGCCGCCGAGGCCGTAGCGGCTGTCATTGGCGATACGCATGGCGTCCTCGTCGTCCTCGGCCCTGATGATCGAGGCCACGGGGCCGAACAACTCGTCGTCATAGGCGGGCTGGCCGGGCTTCACGTCGACAAGCACGGTCGCGGGGTAATAGGCGCCCTTGCGGTCGGGCGTCTTGCCGCCGACCACGGCCCGTGCGCCCTTCCGGACGCTTTCATCCACCTGCGCCGCCAGCTTGTCGCGCAGATCGTTGCGTGCCAGCGGGCCTAGCCCGGTCCGGCCGTCCGTCGGGTCGCCCATCTCGATCGCCTGCATCTTCCGGGAATAGCCCTCGACGAAAGCATCGTAATTCCTTGCCGTGACGATGAACCGCTTTCCGTTCACGCAGGTCTGGCCGTTATTGTAGATCCGCGCCGCGACGCAGGCTTCCACCGCGCTGTCGATATCGGCGTCATCCAGGACGATGTAGGCGTCGTTGGATCCCAGTTCGAGAACGGATTTCTTGAGGTTCTCGGCCGCCTTCCGGGCCACGATCCGACCGGCCCCGTCGCTGCCCGTCAGCGTCACGCCGCGCACCAGATCGTTCTCGATGACCAGATCGGACTGGTCGTGATCGATCAGCAGGACCGTAAACAGGTTCTTCGGCAATCCCGCGCGCTGCATCAGATCACGCAGGAACAGCCCCGATCCGGTGCAGTTTTCGGCGTGCTTGAGAAGAACTCCGTTGCCGGCCATCAGGTTGGCGATGGCATAGCGCACCACCTGATAGCAGGGAAAGTTCCACGGCTGGATGCCGTAGATGACGCCCAGTGGCGAATAATGGACCACACCCGTGCCGCCGGGGATATCGCGTTCCTCGTCGGCCAGCGCCCTGGGGCCGTTATCGGCGGTGAACTGGCAGATCTGGGCGCAGAGGTCGATCTCGTCGCGGCTGTCGCCGATCAGCTTGCCGACCTCGCGGGTCATGAGCTGGGCAAAGTCTTCCTTGCTGTTCGCGAGTTCGTTGCCGATCGCGCGGATGGTCTCGGCCCGCTCTTCGATCGGGCGCTGCCGCCATTCGAGAAAAGCCTCGTGGCATCCGCGCACGGCGTCCTTCACCTCGTCATTGGTCATGAGGGCGTAGGTGTTCAGCGTTTCCTCTGTCGCGGGATTGATGGTGGTGATCTGGCTGGCCATGGATATCTCCGTGCTGTCCGGAAGCGTTTCTGGGCGGGCAACGCGATCGTCGTGCTCGATGTTCCTTGCGTGCAATCATATCTTGACGATCCTTCCTGGTGACATCGTCGTTCCGGATCGGTCCGATTGGCGAATGCACAGGCTGATCCGACCCCGATGACGCGGATCTGCGAAGACATCGCGGACAATCGGTGAGTTGCGCGGCATGGCGACGCGCCCCGGATTGGCCGGGCAAGCGACCGTGCGACGAAAGGGCCAGCCGCTATGGCGACAAGGATCGTCCGTGCCGCCTGCGCTGGCCGGTTCCGGCAACGACGAACGATCAATCGTGCGGTGCGTGGCGGCATCCTGGTCGGCAAGATCAACTTGCGCCCGCCCCGAATATAGGGTAGCACCCTTTCCTATGTCACACACCACCGAGAACAAATCGAAGCTCATTGCAAGGGTCCGCCGGCTGAAGGGTCAGATGGAAGCGATCGAGCGTGCGCTGGAAGCCGAAGCCTCCTGTGCCGAAATTCTGAACCTCGCCGCGTCGGTGCGCGGAGCCACCAACGGTCTCGTCGTCGAACTGCTCGAGGATCATCTGCGCAACCATATCGTCGATGCGGAAAACGAGGCGCAACGTGCCGCCGGGGCGGCGGAATTCACCGAAGTCATGAGAAGGCATCTCAGATGAGCCGCGATTTCGCACCCGTCGTTCCGCACGACCACGTATTCCTTGGCGAAAACCATGCCCGCAACGAACGCCGGACCTGGGCCGTCATCGCGCTGACAGCGACGATGATGGTTGCCGAAATCACCGCCGGGACGATCTTTGGATCGATGGCGTTGCTGGCTGACGGCTGGCACATGTCCACGCATGCCTCGGCGCTGCTGATCACGGCGCTGGCCTATCTCTATGCCCGAAGAAATGCGCGCAACCCGCGCTTTACCTTCGGCACCGGCAAGCTTGGCGATCTGGCCGCGTTCGGCAGCGCGACCGTTCTGGCCATCGTCGCTTTGCTGATCGGCTGGGAAAGCCTTGTCCGGCTGCGCAGCCCGGTTCCGATCAGTTTCGACGAGGCGATCCTGGTGGCGGCGTTGGGCCTTGTCATCAACCTGGTCAGCGCCTGGTTGCTCAAGGATGATCCCGACCATCATCATGGGCACGGACATCACCACCATGATGACCACCACCATGCGCAAACCCACAAGGACGGACATCACAGCGCAAATGCGACCGGCGTGGAACATCGCGACAACAACCTGCGCGCGGCCTATCTGCATGTCCTCGCCGATGCCCTCATTTCGGTGATGGCGATCTTCGCGCTGCTCGCGGGACGCAGCTATGGCTGGGTGTGGCTCGACCCTCTGATCGGCATCGTTGGCGCTGTTGTCATTCTTCGCTGGTCGTGGGGCCTGTTGCGCGATAGCGGTGCGGTGCTGCTGCATTATGGCGATGACGTTCTGCCGAACGAGGTCCGCGCCGCCATCGAAAACGAACGCGATGAAATAATCGACCTTCACGTCTGGCAACTGGGTCCGGGACATCACGGCGCCATCATCTCGATCCTGAGCGCGGATCCGAAGCCGGTCACGGAATACCGGAGGCGGCTGGAAAGCGTGCATGAACTCGCCCATGTCACCATCGAAGTGCATGCAAGGACTGCCTGAAATACTGGACCCGGCCCTGCATGGGCTGCGCGATGCGCCAGCAGAGCAGCGCGATCAGACGATACCAACGCGCAGGCGGCGGTCCTGACGGGCGAGCCGGCCGGTCTGTCGGAAGGCGATGGAGGTTGCGCGGCGCAGGTTTCGCCGGATCGGGGCCCGCAGCCGGGGCGGAAAGACGATCCGGCGCGGGGATCGGTCAGGCCCGGATATAGGCCTGGTAGAGATCGTTCATCCTGGCCGTCATCGGACCGGGCTTGCCCGAACCGATCGCGCGGCCATCAATACTGGAAACCGGCGTGATGCCGCCGAGCGTGCCGGTCACGAAGGCCTCGTCTGCCGCGTAGACCTCGGCCAGTGTGAAGGCCTTTTCGCGGACGACAAGGCCCGCCTCACGCCAAAGCGTGATCGCCTTCTTGCGCGTGATGCCGTTGAAGCAGGTCTGCCCGTCCGAGGTCCAGAGTTCCTGGCCCCGGATGATGAAGAAGTTGGTCGAGTTGCAGGAGGCGACGAAACCGCGATCGTCAAGCATGAGCGCCTCGTCCGCGCCCATGTTGATCGCCTGGATCAAAGCCTGAATGAAGTTGAGACGTGAGTGCGAATTGAGGCGCAGGTCGAAGACATCGGGCGTCGAACAGCGGATGGTCGAGGTCATCAGCTTGATACCGCTTGCCTTCAGTTCGGGATTGGGCTGTTTCCACTCGGCCACGATCACGATCGTTGCACCACCGACGATAAAGCGCGGATCCTGGTTCGGCGTCGACTTGCGCCCGCGCGAGATCATCAGGCGGATGTGGACGCCGTCCTCCATCTCGTTGTGCCCAAGGCATTTCCAGATTTCATCGACCAGTTCGGCCTTGCCGAAGCCGATGTCGATTTGAAGCGCGTTCGCACCTTCAAAGATGCGGTCGATGTGCTCATCGATGGCCAGCAGCCTGCCCTTGATCAGGCGGATACCTTCCCAAACGCCGTCGCCGAGCACGAACCCCGCGTCGAAGATCGAGACCTTGGCCTCGTCACGGCTGAAGAATTCGCCGTTCACATATATCTCGACGCCGTCGTTGCGCGGGTCTTTCACGTAGCTCTGGGAAGAGGAGCTGCTTTGAGGGGTCATGATCATACCTTGGTCTTGAGATGTCTGGATCGGGCGCGTTTCAGAACGCGAATTCTCCGAAGCGCCGGAGAAAGTCCCGCGTGCGCGGCTTTCGCGGGTTCTTGAGAACCTCGTCGGGGGTGCCGACCTCGTGGAAAACGCCATCGGCGAGAAAGATCACCTTGGTGGCGAAGTGGTAGGCAAAGCCAAGCTCATGCGTGACAAGCAGCATGGTCCGCCCTTCTTCGGCCAGCTTGTTGATGACGCGCAGCACCTCGCCCACAAGTTCGGGGTCGAGCGATGAGGTCGGCTCATCAAAGAGCAGGATCTCGGGCTGCATCGACAGCGCTCGGGCGATGGCGACGCGCTGCTGCTGGCCGCCGGAAAGGCGCCCGGGCCAGGCGTCGAGCTTATCCGACAGGCCGACCTTGGCCAGTTCGGCCTCGGCGATCCTGCGGGCCTCGGCTTTCGCCATGCCCTTGACCGTCACAAGTCCCTCCATGACGTTGCCCAGGACGCTCATGTGAGGAAAGAGATTGAACTGCTGAAACACCATGCCCAGCCGCTCGCGCACCTGGCAGAGCTGTTTATCGGGATAGGTGACGGTCCCTTTCCGCTCGACGCCGATGCGGGTGCCATCCAGCCAGATCTCCCCCGCGCTCAGCGTCTCCATGAAATTTATGCAGCGCAGGAAGGTGGACTTGCCCGAGCCCGAACCGCCGATGATCGCGACGCGTTCGCCCGGCTCGACGGTGAAATCGATTCCCTTGAGAACGTGATGGTCGCCGAACCGCTTGTGCAGGGCCTTGATTTCCAGAATGGGATTGCCGGTCATGCGAGTTCCTTTTCAGGTCAGTTGGACCGCGCCAGGTGCTTTTCGAGACGCCCGGCAAGGAAGGTGCCGGGATAGATCAGAACAAAGTAGATGAAGGCCACCGCCGTCAGGATCTCGAAGGGTCGATAATAGGTCGATGAGAGCAGACGTCCCTGGTACATCAGTTCGTGCACCGAGATCACCGAGGCAAGCGAGGACATCTTGGCCACCTCGATCGTCCGGTTGGTCAGGGCCGGCAGCATGCGCTTGATGACCTGCGGCAGGATTACCCGGCGCATGGCCTGGGTTCGGGACATGCCGATGGCAAGCGCGCCCTCCATCTGGCCGCGATGGATCGACCTGATGCCGCCCCGGAAAATCTCCGAGGCATAGGCCGAGGTATTCAGGATCAGTCCCAGCAGTGCCGCCGCATAGGGGGTCAGCTGCACGCCGACGAGGATCGGGAAGGCGTAGTAGAACCAGATCAGCTGGATCAGGACCGGGGTATCCCGGAAAAGCTCTACATAGACAAGACTCGTGCCGCGGATCCAGCCGCTGCGGCCCAGCCGCGCCTGCGCAAGCAGCAGGCCGCCCGCAAGGCCGATGGCGATGGACGGGATCCAGATCTGGATGGTGACCCAGAGCCCGCGCAACAGGACGATCCAGTTGTCGGTGACGATGCTGAAATCGGGAACGTAGGTCATCGCCGGGTTCTCACTGATAGGCCGTCAGCCGGGCTTCGGCGAGCCGCGCCAACTGGCTGGCGGTCAACAGCAGCACGAGGTACATCAGCGCGATGATCGTATAGACCTCGAGCGGACGGAAGGTCTCGGAGTTCACCATCATCGCCTGGTAGAGCAGGTCGGCATAGGCAAGTGTCGAGGCCAGCGCGGTGGTCTTCAACAACTCGAAGCTGCGCTCGATGAAGGGCGGAACCATGCGGGCGATGGCCTGCGGTACGATCACGCGGCGCATCAGCGCCGCATGGGTCATGCCGAGCGCGCGCCCGCCTTCCCATTGCCCGCGCTCGACGGAGACGATCCCGCCCCGGAAAACCTCGGCGTAAAATGCTCCGGACTGGGTCGACAGCGCCAGCACGGCGGCGACATAGGGATTGAGGCTGATCGAAAGCAGCACCGGCAGCGCATAGAAGAACCAGAAGAAATGAACGATCGGTGGCGTGTTGCGATAGAATTCGATGAAGGCAAGCGCCGGAATGCCCAGCCACTTGCGCGGCGAGAGACGCATCATCGCCAGGACGAGGCCGACCAGAACGCCCAGTGCGATCGAGACCGCGGCGATCTTGATCGTGTTCAACAGTCCCAGTGCGAGCATGTCGAAACGCGCCAGAACCGGGCCGAAATCCCAGGAATAATCCATGTCACGGCTTTCGCTAGATCGGATGGGGCGCGGACCTGACGCCGGGCTACAGGTCCGGGCAGAACCTTACCAGTCTTCCTTGACCAGGCCGGGAATCCCTTCGGGATCGATGTCCTTGCTGGCAAGATAGGCACGGAAAAGCTCGTCCGGCACACTGGCGGCGTAGAGATCGGCGACGGTGGCGTTCACCCAGTCGAGGAAATCGCTGCTGTCTTCCTGGCGCATCCCGGCCGAGGTGGCGACCGGGTTCACCGGCTCTGGCAGCAGCACCTTGCCCATCTTCAACCGGGAATACTGCACGACGAGGGCCGGGTGAAACTGGACGACGGCGTCCACACGGCCTGCGGCAAATGCCGCGATGGCCTCGTCGTTGGACGAGAAGCGGTTGATCCGGGCCTTTGTCATCATTTCGGTCACGTTGCGGTCCAGCGAGGTGCCGAGTGTGACGCCGATGCGCGTTTCGGGCGTGTCGAGTTCAACCCAGGTCTTCGCCGCCGAGTCCTCGCGGACCAACGCGCCCATGGCATAATAGAACAGCGGGTTTGCCGGGAATGCGAGGGCCTTCTTGCGCTCTTCCGTGGGGTCGAGCACGAACATGATGTCGAACTGGTTTGCCTGCAATCCCGCGACGGCATTGGCCCAGGAGGTCTCGACCGGGATCATCGTCACGCCAAGCTTGTCGGCCATCCGCCTGCCCATGGCGACACCAACACCTGTCCATTGCTCTGACATCGGATCCTTGTAGAACCAGGGCTCGGCGGAGGCGACGCCGATACGCAGCTCGCCCGATTCCTTGACCTGTGCCATGGTACCGCTGTCCTGTGCCCGGGCCATCGGGGCGAGGGTCAATGCAACCGTGGCGGCGAGAATAAGCAGACGTCTTTTCATTTCTCTCTCCTGTTGGATTTGGCCTTCACCGCTTCAATCGAGAAGACGAAGGCCATGGTCTTGTCCAGCCCGCGGCGCATGTGGTCGCGGATCTCTTCCTTCATCCGCTCGCGGCTGTCTCCCAGAGCGAAGCGGACATAGTCGTCGTGGCTTTCCCGTTTCGGGCCGGTGATGCCGTGGGCACGGTGATGCGCCGCCCAGTAGAGCTGCAGACGAGCGCGGATACCGCTCCAGCTCGACAACAGGATGCCGTTGCCGCAAACCTCGTAGGCAAGGCCGTGAAGGTCCAGTTCAGCGTCGATGGAGCGGATGTCATCGCGCGCGTCGATCGCCTTGAGCAGCGCCGCGTGCCGCACCATGAGGGATTGCCGGAAAGCTTCGTCCCTGCGTTCCCAGATTTGTTCGAAGGCGAAGACCTCGAGGCAGATCCGCATGGAATAGATATCCTCGATATCCGTCGAGGTCAGTTGCAGGACGCGCGTGCCGGTGTAGGGAACGGTCACGAGAAGACCCTCATCGACAAGATGCCGCATCGCCTCTCGCATGGGTCCGCGGCTTACCCCGAAACGCAGGGCCAGGGCAGTCTCGGTCACCGGCTCGCCGGGCTCGAATTCTCCCGAAAGGATCGCACCGCGCAACAGACTGGCAAGCTGGGCGCCCATCGTTTCGCGCTTGATCAACCCGGTCATCAGAAATCTTTCCGCCGCTTCCTAATGTAGATTGTCTACAATGATGCGTTAGCCCATGCAAGCATTCCTCGGGGGTCCATTGCTTGTGTTCCGGCGAGGTCGATTGACTTATCTCAAAAAAGGGAATAAAAATTCCCAAAACAGGGAATACTGATGAGCGAAAACCTCAACCGAACGTTGATCTTGCTGGAACATCTGTCGGCCGCAAAACGGTCAGGCGTGACGGTTGCGCAATTGATCGAACAAACCGGTCTGGCCAGTTCGACCGTCTATCGCATTGCCCAGGAGCTAGAGACGCTGGGCTATGTGCTGAAATCCAGCGATCGCCGCCTGTTTCCGAAATTCCAGTTCGAGCAGGGCATGAGCTTCGGCGGCATCGAGATCGGCCATCTGTCCGCGGCATGTCAGAGCGTCAGCGCCGATCTGGTCGCCGCATCCGAATTCATCGCCCTGCGCAAGGAAACGCTGTTCTGGCACGTCGCCGAGGCCCATCCCATGCAGTCCATCCGGCTGCGCGCCGGGGTCGGATTCGTGCGCGCCACCTATGAACTGGACTGCATAACGCGGATGGCTCTTGCGCATAGGCAACGGGCCGAGGTTGAGGCGAACTGGGACGTCACCGGTTTTTACGAGGTCGGTGTTTCCGGCAGAAAGGTGCCGTGGGACGAAGCGCAAGAGAAAATCTTCACAGTCGATACGGCGGACATGCAGTTCGATCTGATGGGCAATGCCAAGGGCGTCCGGCGTTTTTGCGTGGCCATCCATGGTGAGCAGGGGGAATTCGCCGGATTGTTGACCGCCGCAGAGGCGGCGACGCCCGTCCGTGACGTTGACGCGCATGTGGCAAAGGTCCAGCGGGTTCTGATGGGCGCGAAATCTGCTGTCGAGAACGGCACCGACACGTCGAGACCGAAGCAGATGCAACAGGTCTAGCCAAACGATAGTCAGGGAGGAAATCATGAAATTCGCAATGAAGGGTGCAGTCGCCGTGGCGACTGCGCTGACCTTGATCGCGCCGCTTGCGGCCGGGGCGCAGGAGCTGGTCATGTCGATCGGGTCGCGCGGCTATGGCGGCATGATGGAACGCAATATCGAGGCATTCGAGGCCGCCAATCCCGGCACCTCCGTCGAATGGCTGAAAGTGTCGGACGTCCCGGGCGACAGCCGCAAGCTTTATGTGACGGGCCTGACCGCGAAAAGCCCGACACCGGACGTGTTCGCGATCGACGTCATCTGGGCGGGTGAATTCGCGCAGCGCGGCTGGCTTGAACCGCTGAACAACTATCTGGGAAAGGACGCGATTGCGGCATACAACCCGTCTTTCCTGTCCGCCGCCACGATCGACGGCACGGTGTTTGCCGCCCCGCTTTATGTCGATGGCACCCATCTTTTCTACCGATCCGACCTGCTGGAGAAATACGGAATTGCGGTGCCGAAGACCTGGGAAGAGGTCATCGCGGCGTCCAAGACCGTCATGGAAGGCGAAGGCAATCCGCAGCTTTACGGCTTTGTGTCCATGTGGGCCAAGATCGAGGGGCTGTTCATGAACTGGCTTTCGTTCACGGGCGGCAACGGCGCGACCTTCTTTGATGCTGATGGCGAGGTCGCCGTCAACTCGCCCGAATCCATCGCCGCGACCCAGACCATGGTCGACATGATCTACAAGGACAGGATCGTTCCGGATTCGATCCTGACGATGAAGCCCGACGATGCCCGGACGCTGTTCCAGCAAGGTCGCGCGGTGTTCCTGATGGTGCAGGATTTCGTCTATGCACCGCTGAGCGCCGCTGACAGCCCCGTGGCCGACAAGTTCGATTTCACCCGCAACCCCTACTTCGAGGGGCATCCCGACGCTAAATCCACGGCGATGGGCGGTTGGCTTCTGGCAGTCAACGCAAATTCCGAAAACAAGGAAGCCGCGGCGAAGCTGGTGGAATACTTCACTTCCTACGACGCGCAATTGGCCGCAGCACTTGACGAAAACCGGGCGCCGGGCCGAACCGACGTTTACGACGCGCCGGAAATGGCGGATGCGACTTTGCTCAAGAAGCTGGGCGATGATTACGCGGTCGGCGTCGTGCGTCCATCCGCATCGACGGGCAATCTCTACCCGCGCGTATCCGAGGTGATGCAGACCGAAATCACCAACGCGCTGCACCGCGAGAAAACGGTGGAGCAGGCTTTGAATGACGCCGCCGCCGAGATCAATTCCATCCTGGGCAAGTAGGTCACCGACCCTGCGCGTCTGCCTTGCCGCGCGGGGCCTTTCAAAAGAAATGGGCCGGACATGAACCGCACCATGAATCTGGAACAGCGCACGGCGCTGACCGGGATCGGCTTTGTCACGCCAACCGTGATCGTCATCGCGCTGATCCTGATCTATCCGATCATCCAGTCGGTCGTGCTGAGCTTCGGGCAATCCAGCATCGACGGATCGGAACCCTACCGGTTCGTCGGCCTCAGGCACTATGCCACGTTGATGGGTGACGGGCGGTTCTGGAACGCGCTTGCGGTCACCTTCACCTTTACCGCACTGTCCATTCCCTTGGAACTGGCATTGGGAATCGGCCTGGCCTTGCTGATGAACGAAAGTTTCAGGGGCAAGGGGCTGGCGCGGCTGGCGGTCCTGTTTCCCTGGGCACTGCCGACGGCGCTGAATGCGCTGATCTGGCGCTGGATGTACAATTCCGATTACGGGCTGTTCAACGCGGTGGCGCTGCAAAGCGGGCTTGCGGACCGGCCGATCAACTTCCTGGGCGATACCTCGCTGGCGATGGCATCGATGGTGGTCGTGGCCGTATGGAAGACCAGCTCTTTCATGGCGCTCATTATTCTTGCGGGCCTGCAATCCATCCCCCGCGACCTGTTCGAGGCGGGCCGTATGGACGGCATGACCAAATGGCAGGAATTCACCCAGATCACCCTGCCACTGTTGAAAGGGCCTATCCTCGTGGCCCTCATCATCCGGTCGATGGACGCGCTGCGCACCTTCGAGCTGCCCTTCAACCTGACCGATGGCGGGCCGGTGAACGCGACCGAAAGCCTGTCGCTCTACGCCTACAAGGCGATCTTCGATTTCCTGGATTTCAACTTTGGCGCGGCAGTCGTGGTGGTGCAGTTCCTCGTGATCTTCGCGATGAGCCTGATCTACGTCTTTGCCCTTCGAAACAAGGATTGAGCCGATGCAAAAACGACCGCGCTATGGCCTTTATGCAATCGTCGCGCTTTCGGTCTTGATCTCGTTCTTTCCGATCGTCTGGCTGATCCTGACATCGTTCAAGAACACCGCCGGAATCTATGCCTGGCCGCCGCAATACTGGCCCGATCCCTTCACATTCGAGAATTACGTCTCGATCTTCACCAATTCGCCGGAATTGCTGCGCTATATCCTGAACAGCTTTATCGTCGGGGTCGGCGCCACGGCGGTCACGCTGTTATTGGGTGGGATGGCGGCCTATGCGCTGTCGCGGCTGGGCCTGCGCTTTGCAGGAGTGCTGATGGTCGCCATCCTCGCGGTGTCGATGTTTCCACCGGTGTCGCTGCTGCCGTCGCTGTTTCAGAACTTCCTGAACTTCGGGCTGTTGAACACCTATACCGGCCTTGTCCTGGCCCATGCGGGCCTGTTCCTTCCCTTCACCGTCTGGATGCTGGCCAGCTACTTCGCCACCCTGCCGGTGGAGATCGAAGAGGCCGCGCGCATGGATGGCATGGGCTTCCTGCGGATATTCCTGACAATCGTGCTGCCCCTGTCGTGGCCGGGATTTGTGGCCACCGGACTGATTGTCTTCATCTTTTCGTGGAACGAATTTCCGCTGGCCCTGGTCCTGATGACGCAGAATGCCATGCGCACGGCCCCGGTGGGCATCTCGCTTTATCCCGGCGAATACGCCTTTCCGTGGGAGACGATCTCGACGGCGACCGTTCTGGCCATCATCCCGGTTCTGGTCATCACCGCAATATTCCAGAAACAGATTGTCGGCGGCCTGACCGCTGGCGCGGGCAAATGAGGCTGTGACATGGCAAGCGTGACCCTGAACCAGATCGGCAAATCCTATGGCGCCGTCGTGGCGGTCAAGCAGTTTGACCTGGAGATTGCCGATGGTGAATTCCTGGTTCTGCTGGGGCCATCCGGATGCGGGAAATCGACCACGCTGCGGATGATTGCCGGGCTGGAAAGCATCACCCATGGCGATCTTTTGATCGGCGGCAAGCGGGTGAACGACACCGACCCCAAGGATCGCGGTGTCGCGATGGTCTTTCAGAACTACGCGCTCTATCCACATAAATCCGTGTTCGACAACATGGCGATGGCCCTGAAGCTTCAAAAGACGCCCAGGGCCGAGATTGCCGAGCGGGTCAACGCCGTCGCCGACATGCTGGGCCTGACCCCCTATCTCGAACGGAAACCCGCCGCCCTGTCCGGTGGTCAACGCCAGCGCGTCGCCATCGGCCGCGCGATCGTCCGCACGCCGGACGTGTTCCTGTTCGATGAACCGCTGTCCAACCTTGACGCGAAGCTGCGGGTCAAGATGCGGATGGAACTGCAAGAACTGCATGACCGGCTGGGCGTCACCTCGGTCTACGTCACCCATGATCAGGTCGAGGCCATGACGCTGGCCGACCGCATCGTCATTCTGAATGGCGGCACGGTTGCACAGATCGGCACCCCGCGCGAGGTCTATGACCATCCGGCAACGGAGTTCGTCGCAGGGTTTATCGGCAGCCCGGCGATGAATTTCATGCCGGCCGCCCGGGCGGGCGATCATTGGCGGATCGAGGGTTCCGATCTTGTCCTGCCCGATGCCATCGGGCTGAACGCTACGGATCCCGCCCTGACGCTTGGTGTGCGCCCCGAACATCTGGAGGTGTTTGCCCCCGAAAACGCCCCCTCCGGTCCCTGGGTGTTCGACGCAAGGGTCAAGCTGGCCGAGCTGTTGGGTGCCGACGCCCTGTTGAACCTGTCGGTCATGGGCCAGCCCATGCTGGCCCGCGTCGGCGGCACTGATTTCCCCCTGGCGGGCGGCCGCGTGCGCGTTCGCATCGATCCGGAACGGCTGCATGCGTTTCACCCGGAAACCGGCCTGGCGGTTACCTCTCGCAGCCCATCATCAGGACAATAGACCATGGTCAAACGCCCCAATATCCTGTTCATCATGGCCGACGATCACGCCTCGAAGGCGATCGGTTGCTATGGCCACGGCATCAATCGTACTCCCAACCTTGATCGCATCGCTGCCGAGGGTATGCGGCTGAACCATTGCTATGTGACGAATTCGATTTGCACACCCAGCCGTGCCGCGATCCTGACCGGCACCTATAATCACGTCAACAATGTCACCACGCTGGACACCCCGATCAACAGCCGCGGGCCCAACGTCGCCAAACATCTGCGTGCGACAGGCTATCAGACCGCGCTGATCGGCAAATGGCATCTGGGAGAGGGCAAGGCCCATGAACCCAGCGGCTTCGATTTCTGGTCGGTCCTGCCGGGTCAGGGCGAATATTTCGATCCCTATATGATCGAGATGGGCCGGGAAATCGAGGTGCCCGGCTACGCCACCGATATCATCACCGACAAGAGCCTCGACTGGCTGAAATCCTGCGATCCGGACAAGCCATTCTTTCTGATGTGTCACCACAAGGCGCCTCATCGCGAATGGGAGCCGCATCCGAAAAACCGCGGCCTTTATCCCGATGACATCAGGGTGCCGGAAAGCTTTGACGATGATTATCGCAACCGCGCCCGCGCGGCGGCCGAGGCGAAGATGCGGATCAAGGACGATATGAAATATATCGACCTGGGGCTGGTGCAGCCCGAAGGTGGTGCCGAGGTCGGCGAACGGGTGAAGCCCGGCGACAGCAACCGGAAAATTCCGAACCCTGACGATGTGACCGCAATGCGCCTGATCGATCGGGATACGGGCGAAATCTTCAGCTTCGCCACTCGGCAGGAACTGCACCATTTCAAATATCAACGCTATCTGAAGCGCTATCTGCGCACCATCCAGTCAGTGGATGAAAGCGTCGGCCGCTTGCTGGACTGGCTCGACGAAACCGGGCAGGCCGACAATACGATCGTCATCTATACCTCGGATCAGGGGTTCTTTCTTGGCGAACACGGCTGGTTCGACAAGCGCTTCATGTACGAGGAATCATTTCAGATGCCTTTCCTGATCCGCTATCCGGCGGCGATCCCGGCAGGGCGCATTTGCGACGATATCATCTGCAACGTCGATTTCGCCCCGACATTCCTTGATTTTGCAGGCCAGGTGATTCCGAACTACATGCAGGGACGTTCGGCACGTCAGGTGCTTGAGGGCAATACGCCCGCCGATTGGCCGCAAATTGCCTATCACCGCTACTGGATGCATCGTGACCCCGATCACAATGCCTATTCGCATTATGGTGTGCGCGATCAGCGCTACAAGCTGATATATTGGTATAACGAGGGCTATGAGCTGCCCGGCACGAACCACGGCGGCGAAGACCGAGAATGGGAATTGTTCGACTGCGAAAACGACCCGCTGGAGCTGTTCAACGTGATCGGCGATCCGGCATATGCCGATATTCGTCTGACGCTACTGGCGCAGCTGGATGCAAAAATGGCCGAGATCGGCGACGATCCGGAACATTAGCGCCGCGGACGGAATGACCTCGCGCCATCGATCGCGCACAGAACGCGGCGGCTGCCTGCACCTCTGGTGACGGAGCGCACCGCGGCGAAACAATTAGCGTCAGCGATGACGAATGAAACGGCCACGCATCGGGAGAAAAGATGAGTATTTCGCTGTTTGATCTGAACGGAAAATGCGCGTTGATTACCGGCTCGTCGCAGGGTATCGGCCGGGCCCTGGCTTCGGGCCTCGCTGCGGCAGGGGCCGAGATCGTCCTCAACGGCCGTGATGAGACCAGGCTGTCCCAAGTTGCGAAAGATCTGCGTGGCACCGGGGTGACCGTTCACGAACTGGCCTTCGACGTGACAGATCACGCCGCCG
This sequence comes from Paracoccus sp. L-17, assembly GCF_056857655.1. Classification (NCBI taxonomy): domain Bacteria; kingdom Pseudomonadati; phylum Pseudomonadota; class Alphaproteobacteria; order Rhodobacterales; family Paracoccaceae; genus Paracoccus; species Paracoccus sp. L-17. The sequence continues at coordinate 104,192 of NZ_JBSXNM010000042.1, read as the reverse complement.
CCCGACGCGCCGTCGACAGTTTCGAAAAGGCCACCGGCGCCATCGATATTCTCATCAACAATGCCGGGATGCAGCATCGCCGGCCGCTGGAAGATTTCCCCCCCGATGCTTTCGAAAAGCTTCTCCAGACCAATATCGCCAGCGTCTTCAATGTGGGACAGGCCTGCGCGCGCCACATGATCGGGCGCCGCGCGGGCAAGATCGTCAATATCTGCTCGGTGCAGACCGCGCTTGCGCGACCTGGAATCGCGCCCTACACCGCCACCAAAGGCGCCGTGGCCAGCTTGACCAGGGGCATGGCGACGGACTGGGGCAAATACGGCCTGCAGATCAACGGCCTCGCACCGGGTTATTTCGCGACGCCACTGAACCAGGCGCTTGTGGACGATCCGGATTTCACCGCTTGGCTGGAAAATCGGACTCCGGCCGGCCGCTGGGGCAAGGTCGAGGAACTTGTGGGCGCGGCGATCTTCCTGTCGTCGCAAGCCTCCTCCTTTGTCAACGGCACGACGGTATACGTCGACGGCGGCATAACCGCGTGCTTGTGAGCCATGGTATATGAAATCTGTTTCCCGAGCATGGAAATCATCCGCCCTGCATGAGGGCTTCGTCTGGAAAGAGAATGCCGACCATCCGTCGATCCGCGTCCTTGAAGGCCTAGGCGGCTGGGCCCCTGTCGTCTGACTAGGAGACCGGGCCGGGTTGTGAAAGCGGCGCATGGGCCGGATCGCCGAGGCCGTGCCGCGCTTCGGCCGTCGCCGCCCGGTGCAGGGTCGCGGGCAGGGCCGCCATGTCGGTCTGGCCCAGTTGTGCCAGCGTCAGGCCCAGTTCGCGGGTGACCAGATCGACAAGGGCCGACAGGCCGGCCTCGCCCCCGGCGGCGATGGCGAATTGCATGGCGCGGCCGAAGAAGGCGAAATTCGCCCCCATCGCGAAGGCGCGGGCCACATCCTCGCCGGATCGCAGGCCGGTGTCATAAAACAGCGGAAAGTCGGCCCCCACCGCATCGCGGATGGCGCGCAGGGCCAGGATCGGCGGCGGCGCGCAATCCAGTTGCCGCCCGCCATGGGTCGAAACCTGGATCGCATCCGCGCCCGCGTCGCGCAGCCGCAGCGCATCGGGGACCGAGGTGACGCCCTTGACCACCAGCTTGCCCGGCCAGCGGTCCCTGAGCTGCCTGAAGTAATCCCAATCGGCCCGGGCCCGGCTTTCGGTCCGGTCGAAGGTAAAACCGGGCTTCTGGAAATTGGCCATCTCGGGCCGGCCATGGGCCAAAGTGGACAGCGACCAGGCCGGGTGCAGGGCAAAGTCCAGGAATTGCGCGGGACCGATGTGGAAGGGCATGGTGAAGCCGCGCCGCAATTCGCGCGGTCGCAGCCCGACCTCGGGCACGTCGAGGGTCAGGATCAGGACGCGATAGCCCGCCTCGTTCGCGCGGTCGACCAGCTTCATCGTGCCACGGCCATCGCCGCTGAAGTAGAGCTGGAACCAGGCAAGGCCCTCGGCTTCCTCGATCAGCCGCTCCATCGCGGTCGAGGCGACGGTCGAGACGCCAAGCGGAATCCGGAGCCGCGCGGCCAGGCGGGCCAGCATCAGGTCGGCGCCGGGCCGGGCCAGATTGCACATGCCCATCGGGCTGATGCCGAAGGGCAGGCGGAAATCCTGGCCCAGCACGGACACACCCAGATCGCGCCTGCTGACATCGACCAGGACGCGCGGTTGCAGGCGAATGTCGCGCAGGGCGGCGAGATTGGCGGCCTCGCCGCTGCCCGCGCCGGCCGCGCCGTCGATATAGTCGAACACCATCCAGGGCAGGTGCCGCCGGGCCAGCCGGCGGGCATCCGCGTAGGAATGGATCGCTGCCATCAGGCTTTCACCGCGCCCATGAAACGGTCGCGGATCGTCACCGGATCCATGGTGATGACCGGCACCGGAATGTTGCCGCTGTCGCATTTGCTGACGATGATCGTCATCTTGTCGCCCGACAGCGCGGTTTCCAGCGCGGCGCGGGTATCCTCGGCCTTGCATTCGACGACGTTCTCGCAGCCGCAGGCCCGCGCCACTGCCGCCAGCGAGGTCTTCTTGCCCGCATAGGTCGGCTGGTCCCCGGTCGAACCGTAGCTGCCATTGTCCACGATCAACAGGACGAAATTGTCGGCGACGTTGTTGGCGATGGTCGGCAGGGTGCCGAAATTCGTCAGCACCGACCCGTCGCCGTCGATGGCCACGACCTTCTTCTTCTGCGCCAGCGCCAGACCCAGCCCGATCGAGGAGGACAGCCCCATCGTTCCGAGCATGTAGAAATTGCTGGGCTGGTCGTCGATCATGTGCAGTTCCTGGCTGGGCAGGCCGATATTGCAGACCACCAGATGATCGCGGATGACGGGCGCAATGTCGCGCAGAACCTCGGAGCGGATCATTCCTTTTCTCCTTTCCAGAAGCTGGCATCGGTCAGGATCGCGACCGGCTTGTTGCACATGAAGGTGTATTTCAGGATCGCACCCAGTTCGTCCGCGTCTTCCCGGCGATGGAAGTGATAGGTGGGAATAAGCATCTGCGCCAGCAGCGCCTTGGTATGGACGGCCATCTCGACCTGGCAGGCCACCGGTTCGCCCAACTCGCCACGGTAGGAGATCAGCATCGGCAACGGCATCCGGTAGAACTGGATCAGCGTGGCCAGCGTGTTCAGTGTCACCCCAAGCGCGGTGTTCTGCATGATGATCGCCGGGCGCTTGCCGCCCATGAAGGCCCCGGCGCAAAGGCCCATCCCCTCGTCCTCCTTGTTCGACGGGATATGGAAAATCTCCTTGCGGTTCTCGATCTCGTCGATGACACCGGCAAGCTGCTTGCAGGGCACGGTGGTCACGAAATCGATTCCATGTGCTGTGAAATCGTCAACGATCTGGCGGTGTATCGTCATGCGGTGCGGTCCTCCTGGTCGGGAATGAGTAGGATCTTGGGTGCTGCGGCGCGGCCGGCGCGGATATCGGCAAAGGCTTGCGGCCCGTCCGACAGCGGCCGCCGGTCGAACCAGTCGAGCGGCCCCAGGGCGCCGGAAAAGATTGCCTCGGCGGTGTCGCGGAAATCCTGTTCGGTATAGGTATAGGTGCCGGTAAAACCGATTTCCTGCAAGGTCATCCGGCGAATGTCCAGCCCGCCGCGATCCGCGCCAAGACCGATATGGACGATCTGGCCGCCGGGGCGTGCGGCCGCGCAGGCGGTGGCGCGGGTGGCTTCGAAACCCACCCCGTCTATGACGAGATGGCAGGCGCCGGTCAGGTCGGGGCGGTCGGCGGCCGAGGCGATGACGGTGACACCCTTCAGGCCGGCCAGCCGCGCGCGGCGCAATTCGCCGGGTTCGATCAGGGTGACGTTCGCGGCGCCCTGCGCGCGCAGGGCCAGCGCCGCGCCGGTGCCGATGGCGCCCCCGCCGATGACCAGCGTGCGCAGATCGTCCAGCGGCCGGTCCAGCGCCCGTCCGGCCAGCCGCACCGCGTGCCAGCCGCAAGCCAGCGGTTCAGCCAGCGCGGCCTTTTCGAGCGGCACATCGTCCGGCACGGTGACCAGGTTGCGGCGCGGCATCGCGACGTAATCGGCGAAGGCGCCCGGTCGCGGCGGCATCGATATGATCTGCCGCCGCGGGCACAGATTGGTGCGCCCCGCCTGGCAAGCCTCGCAGGTCTGGCAGGTCACGAGGGGGTTGATGGTGACGCGGCGGCCGTCATCGGGGCCGCCCAGGACGATGCCCGCGGCCTCGTGGCCCAGAACCAGCGGCGCCGGGCGCCGGTCGTCATGGCCCAGATAGGCGTGCATGTCCGATCCGCAGATGCCCGAGGCATGGATGCGGATCAGGTCCTCGCCCTCGCCCGGTCGGGGGCGCGGCGCATCGGCATAGTCGAGGGTTTCGACGCCGGTATAGACCAGGGCCTTCATTTCGCGCTGAATCCTCCATCGACGAACAGGGTCTGGCCGGTGACATAGCCGCTGGCATCGCTGCACAGAAACAGGATCGGGCCGTCAAGATCGGCGGGTTCTCCGTTGCGGCCGATGCAGGTCTGTTCGGCATTGCGCCGCGCGCGTTCGGGATCGGCGAAGACCGGCCCGGTCAATTCGGTGCGAAAGAACCCCGGCGCCACGGCATTGACCATGATGCCGCGGCCCGACCAGGCCTCGGCCATGGCGCGGGTCAATTGTTCGACCCCGCCCTTGCTGGCGCCGTAGCTGATGCCGCCGGCGAAGGCACGCCGCGATTGCAGCGAGGCGAAGTTGACGATCCGGCCCCAGCCGCGCCGCGCCATCGCGGGCACCATCGCCTGGGCCAGAAAGAACGGCGCGGCGAGGTTCAGGTCCATGGTCGTGTCCCAGCCCTCGGGCGTCACCGAATCGGCGGGCTGGCGGGTGTTGATGCCGGCCGCGTTGATCAGGATGTCGGGATCGCCGAAGGCCCGTGCCGCATCCGCCGCAATCTGCGCCAGCGCGGCGCGGTCCGACAGATCCGCCGCGACGATCGCGGTCTCGCCCCCCGTCCGGGACTGCCACGCGGCCAGCGCCTCGCGCCGGCGCGCGATGCCCACCACCTTGGCGCCGGACCGCGCCAGCAGCGAGGCCGCGGCCTGCCCCAGACCGCCGCTGGCGCCGGTGACGCAGGCGATCCTGCCGGTCAGGTCGAAAAGCTGCGACATCGAGGGCCTACCCCGCGCTCAGATCGAAGGTTTGGTCGGGGAAATACTTGTGCAGGCGCACGTCGGCCGCGCGGGCATGGCCCTCCATCCCTTCGAGACGCGAGATCCGCGCCGTCGCCTCGGCGACCGGGCGCGCACCCTCGCGCGTGGCCTGCTGCCAGGTGACGATCTTCATGTATTTGTGGACCGACAGCCCGCCCGTGTATTTCGCCGCGCGCGAGGTCGGCAGGACGTGGTTCGTCCCCGACGCCTTGTCGCCGAACGAGACGGTCGTCTCCTCGCCCAGAAAAAGCGAGCCGTAGCAGGCCAGCCGGTCGCGCCACCAATCCAGATCGGCGGCCTGCACGGTCAGGTGCTCGGGCGCGTATTCGTCCGAGGTCGCGGCCATTTCCTCGCGGTCGGCGCACAGGATCACCTCGGCATAATCGCGCCACGCGGCCTCGGCGTTCTTGCGATTCAGTTCCGGCAGATCGGCGATCAGGCCGGGCACCTGCGCCATCACCTCCTGCGCCAGATGGCGGTCGTCGGTAACCAGCCAGACCGGCGAGTTGTAGCCATGCTCGGCCTGGCTGACCAGATCGGTGGCCACGATGAAGGGATCGGCGCCGGCATCGGCCAGGATCAGGCTGTCGGTCGGACCGGCGAACATGTCGATGCCGACGCGGCCGAACAGGATGCGCTTGGCCTCGGCGACGAACTGGTTGCCGGGACCGACGAGAATGTCGGCCCTGGGCAGGCCGAACAGGCCGAAGGTCATCGCCGCGACGCCCTGCACGCCGCCCATGGCAAGGATGCTGTCGGCGCCGCACAGATCGGCGGTATAGACGATCGCGGGATTGATCCCCTCGCCGGGGCGGGGGGGCGAACAGGTGACGACGTGATCGACGCCGGCGACCTTGGCCGTGGTCACGGTCATGATGGCGCTGGCCACGTGGCTGTAGCGCCCGCCCGGCACATAGCAACCCGCCGCCTGGACCGGGATCGCCTTCTGCCCGGCGATCAGGCCCGGCACCACCTCCATCTGCACGTCCTGCAAGGTGGCCTTCTGCGCCTCGGCGAAGCGGCGCACATTGTCATGGGCGAAGGCGATATCGTCCTTCAGCCGTTGCGGCACCTTCGCTGCCGCTGCCGCGATCTCGTCCCGCGTCAGCACGGCATTGCCGTCGTACTGGTCGAACTTGGCGGCATAATGCCGCGCCGCCTCGTCCCCGCCCCGTTCGATCTCGTCAAGGATCGTCTGCACCGTCTGGCGGACATCGGCGGCATCCGACTGGGCGGTCTTTTCGGCTTTCTTCAGATATTCGCGGGTCATGGGAGTCCTCACTTGTAGGCGGCGGGAAGAAGCAGGGTCGAGATGACCGGCACATAGGCGATCAGCAGCGTGACCAGCAGCATGAAGAAAACGAAGGGCACGGCGCGGGCCGCGATCTTCAGGATCGATTCGCCGGTCAGGCCCGAGACCACGAACAGATTCAGCCCGAGCGGCGGCGTGATGAAGCCGACGCCAAGCGCGGTGATCATCATGATCGAGAACTGAATCTCGTTCATGCCGATATTGTCGGCCAGCGGCTTCAGGATCGGCGCCAGGATGACGATGTTGGGCGTCGTCTCCATCACGCAGCCCGCCGCGATCAGGATGCCGATCATGATCAGGATCAGCAGATAGTAATTCTCGGTCAGGCTGGTCAGCGCGAAGACGAAGCCCTGCGGCACGCCAAGCGCGGCCAGCGACTGCGCCAGGGGCAGCGAAAAGGCGATGATCGGCAGGATCACCCCGTTCACCTTGGCCGAACTGACCAGCATCGAGGGAAAGTCCGACAATTTCAGCGTGCCCATGCCAAGACCCATGATGATCGTCACCACGACGGCGGTCGCCCCGGCCTCGGTCGGGGTCAGCCGCCCCGAGAAGATGCCGTAGAAGATGATGCCGGGCACCAGGAACGCATACCAGCCCGATTTCAGCGCCTGGCCCAGATTGGCCAGCCATTCGGCGCCGCTGATCATGTTGCCGCCTTCATAGGCGTGTCGGCGGTTGACGATGGTGTTCGTGACCAGGATCGACAGCAGGATCAGGGTGCCGGGGATCAGTGCGGCCAGAAACAGGGTGGAGGCCGAGATGCCCAGAACCAGGCCGATGATGATATAGGCGATGGATGGCGGGATCAGGATGCCGGTGCAGGCGCCTGCGGCGACCAGCGCGCAGGCATAGGGGCGGGGATAGCCGCTTTCGACCAGCCGGGCGATGGTCATGCGGCCGACGGCGGCCGCGCCCGCCGCGTCCGAACCCGAGATCGCCGCGAACATGCCGCAGACCAGCACCGTGGCCGAGCCGAAGCCGCCCTTGGCCCAGCAGGTCAGCGCCTCGGCCACATCCAGGAACTTGCGGCTCAGCCCGGTCCTGACCAGCACGTCGCCGGTCAGGATGAACAGCGGCACGGCGGTCAGCGCGAAGGCGTCAATGCCCGAAAACAGCGATTCACCCAGCAGCGACATCGGCAGCACGCCGGACATCGTCAGCATCAGCACCACCGCGGCGCCGATGGTGGCCCAGATCGGCACGCCCAGAAGGCAGAACAGCACGAACAGCAGCACCGGCGCGTAAAACGACCAGTCAAGCTGGACCGATTGTTCCTGAAGCGTATTCCAGAGCATGACGGAACCTCAATCGAACAGCTGGTTGCCCTCGAAGACCGGGCGTCCGGCGATCAGATCGCCGAAGTCGCGCAGCAACGATTGCAGCAGGCGAAAGATGATCAGCGCAAATCCCAGCGGCACCGCCATCAGGAACCACACCTTCGAAATGCGCAGCCCGTCGGTGACCGATCCGAACTGCCAGCTGACGCCGACGGTCTCGAAGGACCAGTAAAGCGCGATCACCGCGATCGACAGCATCACCAGGTCACCCAGGATATACAGCGCGGCCTTGGTGCGCGGGCCGACCGAATGGAACAGCACGTCGATGCGGATATGGGCCCTTTCCTTGACCGCCGAGGCGGCGCCGATCCAGACCAGATAGATGAAGGAATAGCGGACGATCTCTTCGCCCCAGATCGACGAATAGGAAAAGACCTCGCGCCGGATCACCTCGATCGCCATGGTCAGCACCAGCACGGTGTAAAACAGCAGCAAGGCCCAGCGTTCGGCATTCTGATTGATTGCGCGCAACATGCATCGCCCCCTTTTCTGTCGGGACAGGAAAAGGGCCGGACGCGATCCGTCCGGCCCCGGAACGTCCGGTCAGGCGTCGTTGACGTAGTAGCGGCCCGGGGTGCCCGCCGCCTCTTCCAGTTGTGCGAAGACATCCATCGAGCCGGCCAGCTCGGTCTTGTAGCTGTCCCATTCGCTGCGCTGATAGCCGCCGGCCTCTTTCCAGGCCGCAAGCTGGCTGTCGTCGAGCTGGTGGAACTCGACCCCGGCCTTGCGCATCTCGGCCATCGCATAGGCCCGCGCGGCCGGCACCTTGGCGAGATTCTGCTGGGTGGTGATCTCGGCGGCGAAATCCATCGCCTCCTTCACCTCGCCGGGCAGGCTTTCATACCATTTCATGTTGCAGGCAAAACACTGGCTGTCAGGCACGAACCGGGTGAAGGTCACGTGGCTCAGCACGTCCTTGAAGCCGAAGATCTCCAGCGCGCCGACCGCCGGATCCAGGGCATCGGCGACGCCCTGCTTGATCGCCGAGGGCGTCTCGCCCCAGGCGATCGGCGTCGGGTTGGCGCCCAGAAGCCGGTAATATTGCTGCAACAGCTTGCTGCCGGGGACGCGGAACTTGATCCCCCTGAGATCCTCGGGAAGAAGGATCGGCTTGGCGCCGCCCTTGCGCAGGGCCACGGTGCGGGGGTCGATGACCAGATACATCAGCAGCTTGAAGCCGCGCTGTTCGACCGCCGGATGAACGTTCTTTTTCCAGACGTCGGACTGCACGAGATTGGTGAAACGCTGGTTCGAGCCGCAGAAATAAGGCAGGTTGATCAGGTCCACCACCGGCGCGAAGGGCGCGAAATTCGACAACGAGAACTGTCCGGCCTGGACCGTGCCGCCCTGGGTCTTCTGCGCCAGCTCGCCGCCCACGCCCAGCTGCCCGCCCGGCGCCAGCTTCACATAGACCCGGCCATTGGTGGTGTTCTGGATGTTTTCCTTCAGGTCAAGCTGCATCAGCGGATAGCTGCGCGATGCGCCCAGGACATATTCGGTCGCGATGACCATGGTGAATTCGGCGGCCTTTTCCCGCTCTGCCTCTTCCGCGCGGGTCTGCGCGGCCGCCTCGGACGACCACAGCATCCCTCCGGCGCCCAGCATCACCGCCGCGGTAAAGGCGCCGCCGCTGGTCAGTTTCAGAAAGTTCCGGCGCGATTCGCGGACGATCTCGGTGTCATCATGTTCTTCGGTCATTCTTTCCCCCCTTGATGGTATTCAGCGCTTGCAGAGACGGGTCCGCGATGTCGTCCTTTCCGGCCAGCTTTTCGCGGACGAGGATGACGACGACGAACAGGGCAGAGGCCGTGAACAGCACCAGCATTTCGCCGATGTCTGACAGGAATGCCGAGCGATAGAAGGCACCCGCGACGACATTCGCGACAAACAGCATGAAAACCGCGAACGACAGGTATCCAGCCCATCTGCCGAGTTTAACCACCGTGACGTCCCTCCCAGACCTCTTGGTTGATTCCCTTCGTCTCACGGTGTAGTGTAAGCGCTTACATAGTGCCATGCAAGCGTTTACTCCGTTGCGGTCGGCGGCAGGCAGGCCGCAGCGGCGGGGCAGGCCCGGCTACAGAGGGGACCGATCATGCAAAACGATGCCAGGGTGCCCACCATGAACGATGTCGCCCGAACGGCCGGCGTCTCGTCCGCGACGGTTTCAAGGGTCATCAACGGCACCGGCAAGGTCGACAAGGACACCCGCCAGCGCGTGGCCGAGGCGATCGAGCGGCTGGGCTATACGCCCAATTTCGGCGGCAGGTTCCTGGCCGCGGGCCGCAGCGGCACGATCGGCGCCGTGATCCCGACGATGGCCAACGCCATGTTCGCCGGCGGGTTGCAGGCCTTCCAGGAGGTGCTGGCCGGGGCCGGACGATCTCTGCTGGTGGCCAGCAGCGGCTATGATCCCGACGAGGAATTGTCGCAGATCCGCAATCTGGTCAGCCGCGGCGCCGAGGGACTGCTGCTGATCGGTCGGCATCGCCCCGAGGCAAGCTGGGACTACCTTGCCCGCCGCAAGGTGCCCCATGTCGTCACCTGGGCCTACGGGACCGAGCCGGGGCGGGTCTATGTCGGCTTCGACAACCGGAAGGCCGCCTTCGATCTGGCCCGCCGCGTGCTGGCCTTCGGGCACCGCAATCTGGCCATGATCGGCGGTATCGGCCTGCACAACGATCGCGCGCGCGATCGGGTTGTGGGCGCAAGGATGGCGGTCGATGCCTGTCCCGGCGCAAGGCTGTCGCAGGTGATCGAGGCCGGCTACGACCCGGCCGAGGGGGCCGCCGCGTTCCGACGGATGATGGCCGTTGCCGACCCGCCAAGCGCGATCATCTGCGGCAACGACGTCATCGCCGCCGGCGCGATCATGGCCGCCCGCGGGAACGGAATCGCAGTGCCCGCGCAGGTGTCCATCGTCGGTTTCGACGATATCGAACTGGCGGCGCTGTCCTGTCCGCCGCTGACGACGGTCCGGGTCCCGCAGCGCCGGATGGGACAGGAGGCCGCCACCGTCCTGCTGGCGATGGTGGCCGGGCAGACCCATACGGACAGCGTTCTGCTGGACACCGAAATCATTCTGCGGGAATCGCTGTCGGCCTGCCGCTCGCCGGCCGACGTCCCGCCGACAGTCGCGTAGGGCGCCGGATGGACCTTCGCCTCGACCGGGTGCGATCACCGCGCGATGAGCCGCAAATTTCGCGTTTGCAATATGGATCGCGGGGTGAAAGCATGGGTCATCGCGCATGCGGATCATCCGCAGGGCGCCGCGACCGGAACCCGCCGCCGCGACGCGCCGCCCGGATGCCAGCCTGTGCGGTGTCAGCAGCGAGGCCGCCTGAACCATGACGATTCCGCCCTTCACGCGCAGCTTTACCCAGCAGGAGCCGATCCCCGAAGATGCGATCGCCGCGGCGATCGAGGTGATGCGAAGCGGCAGGCTGCACCGCTACAACACCGCGCCGGGCGAGGAATCGCAGGTTGCCGCGCTGGAACGCGAAGTCGCGGCCTGGCAGGGCAGCGCCTATGCGCTGGCTTGCGCCTCGGGCGGGGCGGCGCTGCGGATGGCGTTGCGCGCGGCGGGGATCGGGACGGATGACGTGGTGCTGACCAATGCCTTCACCCTGGCGCCGGTGCCGGGCGCGATCGTGGCGGTCGGGGCGCGCGCCGTTCTGGTCGAGATCGACGAGAACCTGTGCCTCGATCTGGACGATCTTCAGGCCAAGATCGAGCTTTTCAAGCCTGCCGCCGTGATGGCCTCGCACATGCGGGGGCATCTGTGCGACATGGACCGACTGACGGACATCTGCCGGGCCGCGAAGATTCCGCTGATCGAGGATTGCGCGCATACGATGGGCGCGCGCTGGCGCGGCCGGCGCAGCGGTTCCTTCGGGCTGGCCGGCGCCTTCAGCACCCAGACCTACAAGCACCTGAATTCCGGCGAGGGCGGGATCCTGGTCTCGGACGATCCGGATTTCATGGCCCGCGCGATCATCCTGTCGGGATCCTACATGCTGTATGGCCGGCACGGCGCCGCGCCCCCGGAACGCCATTTCAGCGACGCCCGGCTGGAAATTCCGAACATGTCGGCGCGGATGGACAATCTGCGCGCCGCGATCCTGCGCCCGCAACTGGCCCGGATCGAGGATGCCGCAAGTCGCTGGAACCAGCGCTACGAGGCGGTGGCACGGCGTCTGTCGGACAATCCCGCGCTGGTCTTGCCTCATCGTCCGGCCGCAGAGACCTTCATCGGCAGTTCAATCCAGTTCCGCATCCCCGCGATCAGCGGCGAGGCCGCGCAGAGGTTCGTTCAGGACTCGGCGCGGCTGGGGGTCGAGCTGAAATGGTTCGGCGCCGCCGAGCCGGTGGGCTTCACCTCGGCGCATCGAAGCTGGCACTACGTCGCGCCGCAATCCCTGCCGCGCACGGACGCGGTTCTGGCGGGGCTGTTCGACATGCGCCTGCCGCTGACGTTCAGCCTCGAGGATTGCGACCATATCGGCCGCATCATCGCCGCCTGCGCTCCATCGCTTGCCGCGGCAGAGCGGCGATGACTGCGCCGGCTTCCGCGGCGACGGTGCGTGGGCCACGACCGGGCCAGGCCCGTTTCGCGCGATTGCGGCGTTTCATGGCCTGCCTCAGCCGCCGGGGGCCATGAATGAATGAATGAAGCAGGGGGCGCGGCAATCTCATACGCGCGCCCGGTGAAGAATCGACAACAACGACAACAGGGAAACAGAACCATGTCAGGATATTTTCGCACGACCATGATCGCTTCCGCCGCGCTGCTGGCGCTGTCGGGCGGGGCCTGGGCCCAATCCGTGGTGATCGGCCATTTCGGCAACCCGACCCCGATGCAGGTCGCGGCCTCCGAAGGCAAGTTTTCCGAGGCCACAGGCTGGGATGTCGAGTGGCGCAAGTTCGCCGCGGGCACCGATGTGATCGCCGCGATGGCCTCGGGCGACATCAAGGTGGCCGAGCTGGGCTCGTCGCCGCTGGCAATTGCCGCGACGCAGGGCGTCGATCTGGAAATGTTCATGGTGGCGCAGGTCATCGGCAATGCCGAAAGCCTGATCGTGCGCGACGGGTCCGAGATCGCGACGATCGAGGATCTGAAGGGCAAGCGGATCGCGACACCGGTCGGCTCGACCGCGCATTTTTCGTTGATGGGGGTTCTTGCCAAGGCCGGACTCAGCACCAGTGACGTGAACATCATGTCGATGCCGCCCGATCAGATCGCGGCCGCCTGGGAACAGGGCGCCATCGACGGCGCCTTCATCTGGCAGCCGGTGCAGAACCAGCTTCTGCAAAGCGGCACGCGGCTGGTCGGGGCGGACCAGACCGCCGAATGGGGCTATCCGACATTCGATGCCTGGGTGGTCAACAAGCAATTCGCCGAACAGAACAGGGAGGGGCTGATCGGCTTCATCAAGACCATCAACGATGCCAACAATGCCTATCTGGACGACAAGCAGGCCTGGACCGCCGACAGCGAACAGGTCAAGATCATCGCCGACTACACCGGTGCCGACCCGGCGCAGGTTCCCGACGTGCTGTCGGGCTACACCTTCCTGCCGCTTTCCGAACAGGTGAAACCCGAATGGCTGGGCGGCGGCCTGTCCGACGTGCTGAAATCGACCGCCGAATTCCTGAAGGAGGCGGGCCGGATCGACAGCGTGGGCGAAGATTACGCGCCCTTCGTCACCGACGCCTATGTCAAGGCCGCGCAGTAATCGCCTTCGGCAATCCCGCGCAGGGGCCGATCCTGCGCGGGCACAGGGAAGGGCAATCACATGGCTCTGGAAATACGGGATGCTTCGGTCGTCTATCCGGCCCAGGCCGGCCGCGCGCCGGTCGAGGCGCTGTCACGGATCAACCTGACTGTCAGCGAACATGATTTCGTCGTCGCGCTTGGCGCTTCGGGATGCGGCAAATCCACGCTTCTGAACCTGATCGCGGGGTTTCTGTCGCCGTCCTCGGGCCAGATCGTGCTGGACGGGACCGAGGTGTCCGGGCCAGGCGCGGATCGTTCGGTCGTGTTCCAGAAACATGCCCTTCTGCCGTGGCTGAACGTGCGCGACAACGTGGCCTTCGGGCTGAAGCTGCGCGGGGCGGGCGCCGCCTCTTACAAGGTCGCGGACCGGTTCATCGACCTTCTCGGGCTGAAGGGCTTCGAGAAATCGCCGGTCTATGCGCTGTCGGGCGGGATGCAGCAGCGCGTCGGAATCGCCCGCGCGCTGACCTGCGATCCCAAGCTGCTGCTGATGGACGAGCCGCTGGGCGCGCTGGACGCATTGACCCGTGAACGGGCGCAGGAGCTGATCCTGAAGATCTGGAAAAGCACCGGCAAGACGGTCTTCCTGATCACCCACAGCGTCGAGGAGGCGCTGTTCATGGGCACCCGGCTGATCGTCATGTCGCCGCGCCCCGGACGCATCGCGCATGAATTCGACCTGCCGTTCTCGCGCCAGTTCCTGGACGGTGCCAAGGCACGAGAGGTCAAGGCCTCGGCGGAATTCATCACCCTTCGCGAAGAGGTCCTGCGCATCATCTTCAGCGACGAGGAGGAAGCCGCATGAGCGATCATGGCATCAAGGAGGCCCCGGTCGGCAAGCCGCGCGGAGCCGCGTTCCTGAAGGGGCTGGGCCGCGCCCGCCCGACCAAGCCCGGCCAGACCTACGGCGTGCCGGGGCAGGGCAACACGACCTGGCTCAGCCTGCTGACCATCGCCGGCATCCTGCTGCTGTGGTGGGCGGTGACCACTGCCGGGCTGGTCAAGCCGCTGTTCATGCCCGCGCCGCAGGCGATCGTGCGGAAATTCCTCGACATCTGGACCCAGGGCTTTACCGGCACGCCGTTCTGGCAGCATGTGCTGATCTCGACCGCGCGCGTCTTCGGCGCCTTTCTGCTGGCCTGCCTGATCGGCATCCCGCTGGGCCTGGCCATGGGCATGAGCCCGGTCATGCGCGGCATCTTCGATCCGCCGATCGAGTTCTATCGCCCGATCCCGCCGCTGGCCTATCTGCCGCTGATGATCATCTGGTTCGGCATCGGCGAAACCTCGAAGGTGCTGCTGATCTTCCTGTCGGTCTTCGCGCCCGTCGCCCTGGGCGCACGCGCCGGGGTGCGATCGGCCGCGATCGAACAGATCCACGCCGCCTACAGCTTCGGCGCCAGCCGATGGCAGGTCATGCGCCACGTCATCCTGCCCTCGGCCATGCCCGAGATCCTGACGGCGATGCGCATCGGCATCGGCTTCGGCTGGACCACGCTGGTCGCCGCCGAAATGGTCGCGGCCACGAAGGGCATCGGCTACATGGTGCTGAGCGCGTCGCAGTTCCTGCAAACCTCGACCGTGATCATGGGCATCTTCGTCATCGCGGCCATCGCCTATGCCTTCGACATGCTGATGCGATTCGTGGAGCGCCGGGTGGTGCCGTGGAAAGGCAAGATGTAGCCGCAGGGAAGGCCGTCGGCGCGGAAAGGCAAGGGGCGGTCCGGCGGAAATCCGTCCGACCAGCGGCAGAAGGCAAGATTCGTCCCGGCGCAGGAAATGGCCGCCGAAAGACCGGCATCGATGTCCTACGGCTTGCCGCCGAGATGCCGGTTCCACCGGACCGACGAATACAGCGACACCCCGATCAGCGCGGCACCGCCCAGCCCGGTGATGACTTCGGGAATCTGGACGAAATATTGCAGGAACATCACCATTGCCAGCGCGATGATCGCCCAGAAGGCGCCGTGTTCCAGATAGCGGTATTCGGCCAGCGTTCCCTTTTCGACCAGCATGATCGTCATCGATCGCACATACATGGCGCCGATGCCCAGGCCGATGGCGATGACGAACAGGTTCTGGCTTAGCGCGAAGGCCCCGATCACGCCGTCGAAGCTGAACGAGGCGTCCAGAACCTCGAGATACAGAAAGGCGCCGATCCCGCCCCTTGCTCCGGCGGCCAGGGTCTGTTGCTGCGAATGATCCAGAAAGCCGCCGAGAACCTCGACCGCCAGAAAGGTCAGCAATCCCCAGATCGCCGAGCGCAGAAAGATCTCGTTTTCCCGGGGCGGCAGGAAATGGGCGAAGATCAGCACCACCGACAGCGCAAAGCCGACCTCGATCCCCCGGATCGTGGCATATTTCTGCATCCGCCTTTCCAGCCAGCGGACCCAGTGCACGTCCTTTTCGCCGTCAAAGAAGAAGCCAAGTCCGACCATCAGCAGAAACGTGCCGCCGAAGGCCGCGATGGGCAGCCGCGCCTCGTGCATGATCCTTGCATATTCCTCGGGGCGGCTGGCGGCCAGAACCACGGCCTGCCACGGCCCGATCCCGGCCGCGATCACCACGATCAGCAGCGGAAAGACGATCCGCATTCCGAACACCGCGATCACGATGCCCCAGGTCAGGAAGCGGTGCTGCCATTTCGGCTGCATCGTCTTCAGCTTGTTGGCGTTCACGATGGCATTATCGAAGGACAGCGAGATTTCCAGCACCGCCAGAACCGTGCAGATGAAAAGGATGCCGGCCATTCCCCCGAAGGTGCCGGTCGTCTGCCAGCCAAGAGCGGCGCCAAGCGCCAGGCCGATGGCGGTGACGATGAAGGCCCAGCGGAAATAGCGAAGAACGGGCCGCGCAGAGGCGGGACCGGTTTGGGATCCGTCGTGCATGGCATGATGCCCGAGGCGGCGTGTCTTTGTTTGGTGCCGACATCACGGACGTGCCGCCACATCCGTCAGAGGGGCCCGGTCACCGGACATTGGGGCGCGCGCAGGGGCGCGATGCGGCGCAAGATGCCTGTCCAGGCAGGGTGTTGCAAGAGCTGGTTGTCGGGCGCCGAGGCGCCCCCGGCCGCAGGTCGCGATCAATCGCAAGTGGACGCTTCAAATTGGTATGGAAGTATGGCAGTCTCGCTGCAGGGCCGGGAACAGGAAGATGGATCAGCGACCGCGCATCAATCCGGGCATCTCGACGGCGCAGCAGGTCCATGACTGGCTGCATGATCTGATCCTGCGCGGCGATCTTCTGCCGGGCACCCAGCTGAGCGAAAGCGAGATCGCCGGTCGAGTCGGCGTCAGCCGGCAGCCGGTTCGCGAAGCCTTCATCCGGCTGGCCGGCGCTGGCCTGACCGAGGTTCGTCCGCAACGCGGCACTTTCATAGGCCGCATCTCGCTGCGCGAGGTTCTGGCCGTGCGCGCCATCCGCGAAGCCGTCGAAAGCGATATGATCCGCATCCTGACGCAGCGGATGACCGACGATATCCATCGCGATTTGCGCGAACAGCTGGACCGGCAACGCGCCGCCGCGGCCCGGCGCGACGTGAACGGCTTTGTCCTGCTGGACAATCTGTTCCATCGCACGCTGGCCACCGCCGCCGGACATGAAGACGTCTGGCACCGGATCGAGCGGATGACCTCGCAGATGGATCGCCTGCGCTATCTGGCGGTGCAGACTTTCGAGGCGGACGCGCTGATCGAACAGCACCGGGACATCGTCGATGCCGGCGCGCGCGGCGACGCGGCTGGGGCCGAGGCCGCGATCCGTCGCCATCTGCGGCAATTGCTGGAGGATCTGCCGCGCATCACCAGCGACCGCGCCGAATTTTTCACCGACTGAGTTCGTCATTCGCATGGGAGGAAAAAACGATGACACTGAACCGCCGCCAATTCACCGCGATGACCGGGGCCGCCGTGCTGGCCATGCCCGCGATCAGGGTCCGCGCGGCCGAGACCACGCTGAAACTGGGCCATCTCGCCAACGAACAGAACAGCTGGAACAAGGCCTCGCTGGTCTTTGCCGACGAGGTTGCCAAGCTGACCGAGGGCCGGGTCGAAGTGCAGGTCTTTCCCAACGAATCGCTGGGCAAGGAAATCGACCTGATCAACGGGATGCAGCTTGGCACCGCCGACATGACCATCACCGGCGAAAGTCTTCAGAACTGGGCACCGAAGGCCGCGCTTCTGGCCGTGCCCTATGCCTATTCCTCGCTGGAACAGATGGATCAGGTCGCCTCGGGCGAGATCGGCAAGGATGTCGAGGCCGAGATCCGCGCCAAGGCGCAGATTCGCCCCATCGCCTATTTCGCGCGCGGGCCGCGCAACCTGACATCGAACCGCGAGATCATGACGCCCGGCGATCTGAACGGGCTGAAGCTTCGCGTTCCCAACGTGCCGCTGTTCGTGCAGACATGGCAGGCGCTTGGCGCCGCGCCCACGCCGATGGCCTTCAGCGAGGTCTTCACCTCTCTGCAGAACGGCACGATCGACGCGCAGGAAAACCCGCTGGCGCTGATTGAATCAGCGAATTTCTACGAGGTCCAGAAATTCGTCAACAAGACCGAACACGTGCGGTCCTGGATCTATCTGACCATCTCCGAGATCACCTGGGGCAGGCTGTCCTCTGCCGACCAGGAGGCGGTGATGCAGGCGGCCGCGACCGCGCAAACCGCCGAGCGCGAGATGTTCACCGCCGACGAGGATCGGCTGGCGGCCAGCCTGAAGGACAAGGGCATGACCTTCGTGGACAGCGACAAGGCGGCATTCGCGGCCACCGCCAGGGATGCCGTGCTGGCCAATATCGGCGATGAGATCAAACCCGTCGTGCAGCAATTGTTCGACCAGCAGGCCTGATCCGGCCCGGGCGGGCAGTGCCGGCTGCCCGCCCTTCCGCCATCCGTCCCTGGGCCCGAGAGGTTTCGATGAATGCCGTGATCCGCCTGTTGCGATCCTTGCTGCGACTGGGGACGGGTCTGGCCTTCCTGGTCCTCATCGCCGCCGTCACCATTCAGGTCGTCGGCCGGACCTTCGCCGGCTCGCCCGTCTGGACCGAGGAACTGACCCGCTTTGCCCTGCTCTATCTCGCCGGTTTCGGAACGGCGCTGGCGCTGTTCTCGGGCGATCTGGTCAATGTCGATCTGCTCAGCGAAAATCTTCCCGGACGTTATCCCTGGCTGATGCGCTTGCTGTCGGCGGCGCTGGTGCTGGCCTTTTGCGCCTTGCTGATCGGCCCGGCATGGCGGTTCACCCGCATCGGCGCGATGCAGACATCGCCTGCGCTGGCATTGCCGATGAATTATGTTCACGGCAGCGTGCTGGTGCTGCTGGCGATGCTGGGCCTTGCGGCGCTGCTGCGCCTGGTGGGCATGGTGACGGGGGCAAGCGATGGCAGGCCCGAGAACCCGCTGGGAGGGATCGAATGAGCCTGACGATCCTGGGCCTGACCTTCGTTTTGGGCCTGGCCATCGGGATGCCGGTCGCGATCACGCTGGGCCTGTCCTCGATGGCCTATCTGCTGTGGCAGGGAATGCCGCTGGTGGTGATTCCGCAAAAGATGTATGCCGGCATGGACAGCTTCGTGCTGCTGTCCATTCCGGGCTTCATCCTGGCGGGAAACCTGATGAATGGCGGCGGCATCACCAGCCGCATCATTCGCTTCGCGCAGGCCATGGTCGGCTGGATCCGGGGCGGTCTGGCGCAGACCAACATCGCCTCGTCGATGCTGTTCGGCGGCATTTCCGGCACCGCCGTCGCCGATGCCGCCTCGATCGGCGGAATGATGATTCCGGGAATGAAGCGCGCGGGCTATCCGGCCGCGTTCTCGGCCGCGGTGACGGCCGCCTCGTCTACGGTGGGTCCGATCATCCCGCCCTCGGTGCCGATGATCATCGTCGGATCGCTGGCCGGGATCTCGGTCGGCAAGATGTTCATCGCCGGCGCGCTGCCGGGAATCCTGCTGGGCGTGGCGATGATGGCGACGACCTGGATCATCGCCCGGCGCCGCGATTTTCCGCGGCAGGCCTGGCAGGGCTGGACCGAGCTTGGCCGCGCCTTTCTGGGTGCCTTCTGGGCGCTCGCGATGACCGCGCTGATCGTGGGGGGCATGCTGTCGGGCTATGTCACCCCGACCGAGACCGCCGTCATCGCCTCGATCTATGCGCTGCTGGTCGGAGCCTTCGTCTATCGCGAATTGCCGCTGGCCCGCGTGCCGGGCATCGTCATCGACAGCGCGGTCGGATCGGCCGGGATCCTGGCGCTGGTAGGGACGGCCAATGTCTTTGGCTGGATTCTGGTCAGCGAACAGATCCCGCAGAAGATCGCCGCCGGGGTCTTGTCGGTGACGGATAACAGGTTTCTGGTGATCCTGCTGATCAACATCATCCTGCTGGTCGTCGGCATGTTCATGGAAACCATCGCGGCGCTGATCATCCTGTTCGTGCCGCTGCTGACGCTGGCGCAGGGCGTGGGTATCGAGCCGCTGCATTTCGCCGTCTTCGCCGTCCTGAACCTGATGATCGGGCTGACCACGCCGCCGGTGGGGGTCTGCATGTTCGTCTGCGCCAATATCGCGCGGCTGCCGCTGGCCCCGGTGATCCGGGCGCTGGTGCCCTATCTGGCGACGAACATATTCGTGCTGCTGATGGTCTCTTACATTCCGTGGATCAGCACCTTCCTGCCCTCGCTGATGGACAAGTGATGCAAGACCTGTGCTGCCGCCTTCACGCCGCCCGTGACCTGCGCGTCGAGGATGGCCCCGATGCCCGTCCCGCCCCGGACGAGGCGCTGATCCGTGTCTCGCGCGGCGGGATCTGCGGATCGGATCTGCATTATTACCACGATGGCGGCTTCGGCCCGGTCCGCGTGCAAGAGCCGATCATCCTGGGCCACGAGGCGGTCGGGATCGTCGAAGCCGCGCCCGAGGGGTCGGGCCTGGTCGCGGGCCAGATCGTCGCGCTGTGCCCCTCGCGGCCCTGCGGGACGTGCGGATTCTGCCGGGCGGGCCAGACGCGGCACTGCCTGGCGATGCGGTTCAACGGCTCGGCCATGCGGATGCCTCACGAACAGGGCCTTTTTCGCAGCCGCATCGCCCATCCCGTCGCGCAATGCCTGGCGCTGCCCGAGGGGGTGGGGGCGGGGGCCGCTGCCGGGGCCGAGCCCTTGTCGGTCTGCCTGCATGCCCTGACCCTGGCACCGCCGCTTGCCGGCCAGCGGGTGCTGGTTACCGGCGCGGGCCCCATCGGCGCGATCTGCGTGGCGCTGGCCCGGCTGCGCGGCGCGGCCGGGATCGTGGTGACCGATGTGCAGGATTTCACGCTGGACGTGGCGCGCCGGATGGGGGCGGACCGCGTGGTGAACGTGGCCGAGACACCGGACGCGCTGGCCGATCTGGCCCAGGGCAAGGGGCGCATCGACATCGTGCTGGAATGTTCGGGCAATTCCCATGCCATCGCCCAGGCGATCGCGGCGACGCGGCCGCAGGGCAGCATCGTGCAGATCGGCGTGGCAGGGACGATTCCGCTGCCGCTGAACCTGATCGTGGCCAAGGAACTGCGCCTTCTGGGCAGCCATCGCTTCGACGCCGAATTCGCCGAGGCCGTGGCGATGATCGGCGCGGGGCAGATAGAGCTGTCGCCCATGGTCACGCAGGTCTTGCCGGCGCGCGACGCGGTTCGGGCCTTCGATCTGGCGGGCGACCGCTCGCGGGCGGTGAAAGTCCATCTCGATTTCGAGGGCTAGGCACAGCCGGTCGTGATATGCGAAGTCGGGCGGCAAGGACTGCCATTTCGAGAGAGGAGACGACATGGATCTGAGCCTGGACGATGCCCGCAAGATGGCCGATAACTGCCTGGAAATCGCGGCCGAGATGACGCTGAAACCGATTACCGTCGCGGTTCTGGACGCGGCCGGAGACCTGAAGGTGCTGCTGCGGCAGGACGGGACCAGCACGCTGCGCCCCGACATCGCCCAGGGCAAGGCGCGGGGCGCCATCGCCCTGGGCATGGGGTCGCGCGCGATCTATGAGCGGGCAAAGGAACAGCCCTATTTCATCCAGTCGATGAACGCGCTGTCGGGCGGATCGCTGGTGCCGGTTCCGGGCGGGGTGCTGATCCGGCGCGATGGCGCGATTCTGGGGGCCGTGGGCATCACCGGCGACACATCGGACAATGACGAAGCCTGCGCCAGCCGCGCCATCGAGGCGGCGGGCTTCGTCGCGGATGCCGGCTAGCGCCCGGACCGGCGATCTGCGTCCCGCGCCGGCTTGGGGGGCTTTCCCGCAGCCCCCCAAACCCCCCGGCCCGGCACGCCTGTCGGGGGGCGATCCTCTGCGGCGGTCCGGTCCTTGCCCGCTTCAGGACCGATCCGGCGATAGACATCGCGCCGGGTCCGCCCTAGGCTGGCGGGACACGTCACTGCCGAGTGTCTTTTTGCCTGCCGGACCCGTTTCATGAACTGGATGCCGCCCGATCCGGTCTTTCCGGCCTTTCGCCCGTTGTCGGATCCCTCTCTGCTCTACGAATCCGCAGGCCATCGCCGGGCGCTGGCGATGCTGGTATCCGCGGTCGAATCGAACCAGCCGATCGCGGTTCTGACCGGCGATGTCGGCACCGGCAAGACGCTGCTCTTGCGGGCGCTGATCCATCGCTACCGGGACAGGATCGAATTCGGCCTGCTGGGTCAGGAAGGGGCGGAGCTGACCGCGCCGCTTCGCTGGGCCCTGCGTGCCTTCGGGCAGGATCATACGGATGCCGCCCCGGCCGAGCTGCTGACCCGGCTGAGCCGCTTCGTCGAGGCCTGCGGGGCGCGGGGCCGCCGCGTCATGCTGATTGCCGACGAGGCCCAGACGCTGGGCGTCGAGGAACTGGACCAGTTGCGGCAACTGACCGACATTCACGGTGACGGGCGCAGCACGATGCCGCTGCTGCTGGCCGGTCAGCCCGGACTTCGGGCGCGGATCGAGCATCCGGCCAGCCTGGCCCTGCGCAGCCGGATCGGGGGCCGGTTCGACCTGCCGCCGCTGAGCGAGGCGGATACCGCCGGCTATATCGCGCATCGCCTGTCCCATGCGCGCAAGGCGACCGGAGCCGATCTTCCCGGCTTCGATCCCGAAAGCCTGGTCTTGTTGCACAGCGCAAGCGCGGGCCTGCCCCGCGCGATCGACCATCTGGCCCAGCAATGTCTTTTCATCGCCCTCCGCTCTGGCCGGGGCCGGATCGACGCGGACATCCTGCGGGCCTGCATCGACAACGATTTGAGCGACGGACCGGCCCGCGTCCCGTCCAGTCCCGAACCCGGCAAGCCTGCCGGACCGGCACCGCAGGCCGGCCCTGCGCAAGCCGCGCCGTCGGTCGCGACGGACGCCGCCCTGCGTCCCGTGGCACAACCGGACCGGGACCCGGGACCGGCCTTGCCGGTCCCGGTGCCGGTGCCGCCGCCATCCCGGTCACCGTTTGGGAAAAAGCTGCTGGCCGGCGCGGCGGCGCTGGCCGGGCTGGCGGCGGTGCTGGCGGGCCTTGTCCTGTGGGATCGCGATCCAACGACGACGCCCGTGGCCATCGCGCCCGAACCTGCGCCCAACATCGCGCCAGCGGCCGAGGCCGGGCCGGATCCGGGCCCGGTGCTGGCCCGGGTCGATGCAATCGCCGCCCCGCCTGATCCAAGGATGCTGCTGAACGCGGCGCTTGAAGCCGAGGCGGCGAATACCGCGAAGGCGCTGATGCTGTATGAACGCGCCGCGATCTGGGGCAGCGCGAGGGCGGCCTATTATCTGGGCCAGTATTCCGAGGCCGGGCTGGGTGTGCCGATCGATCTGCAACGCGCCCGCGCCTGGTATGAAATGGCCAACGGCATCTCGGGGGCCGAGGCACGGCTGAAAGCCCTGACGGAGATTCCCGAAGCGCAGAACCAGACCGCGCGGCCTGTCCCGGTCATGCAGGCCTTGTTTCGGACCGGCCAGACGGAACTGCACTGGCGCGCGGCGGATGGACAAAGCCCGGCCGGCTTCGTCGTCGAATATCAGCTGGCCGGAGGCGACGGGACGCCGCGCCGGTCGATGACAGGGCTGCCGGCGATGCTTCTGGATCGCCCCGTTGCCCGCTGGCGGCTGGCGGCGACGGATGGGCAGGGGGGGCAGGGCGCGTGGACCGCATGGATCCGGACGGCGCCGCCGCCGCGCTGATGCCGCCTCCGGCCGTTGCACCGGTTCCCCGCCGGCCTTCGACGAATCCTCGGCACAAGGGGCCGGATCGGGGTGACGAATCGTCATCATCCGCGTTTCTGGGCCGCCCCGGTCAGCAGCCTTCCAGCCGCGACATCAGCGCCAGCAGCGTCTGACGGTTGACCGGCTTTTGTATCCGGGCAAGCGCCTGGGGCGTGCAGTCGCCGCGGATCAGGGCCTTCCGCAACGGCATCCACTGCGAGGGACTGTCCGGCAGACCCGGCGCGGCCGCCAGCGCCGCGTCGACCGCATCCGGGCTGCGGCCCGTCGCGGAAGCGGCCTCGGCGGTTGTCGGGGCTTCGCCGGTGGCCGGCGGGGCAGCGGATCGGGCCGGCGGCGATTGGGCTGCCCCAGCAGCGGCGGTCTGCGCCCGTATCCGGTTCAGCCCGGCCTGCAGGGAATCGCGGCTTTCGGTCAGGGTCGCGACCTCCTCGCGCAGCGTTCCGGCCCGGGCCTGCAGATCCGCCAGCGCGGATTCCTGCGAGGCGATCCGCCCGGTCAGTTCCGCCGCCCGCGCCTGCTGCCGCTGCAACTGATCGCGCCGGCCGGTCAGGGCCTTGATTTCGGCGGTCAGGGTGTCGCGTTGCCGCGCAAGCTGCGCCCGATCCTCGGTCAGCTTGGTGGCGGCCTGCCCGGCCGCAGCGGCGCCGGCCTGCAACGCATCGCGCTGCTGGACGAGAGCCGCGACCTCGTCGCGCAGCGTCGCCGCCCTGGTCCTTGCGGTCTCGATTTCGGCAAGCACCTGTTCGCGATCGGCGCCGGCCTTCTCGATGCGCGCCAGATCCCGTTTCGCCTGTTCGTGCCGTTCCGTCAGGGCCTCGATCCGGGCATCAAGCGTGACGGCCGTTCCGCGCAATCCAGCCAGCTTTTCCCCGGCCGCGGTATTTTCGGCGCGCCGCGTGTCTCGCTGAGCGGTCAGGGCGGCAAGTTCGTCACGCGCCTGCGCCGCCTTGCCGTCCAGCGCCGCCAGTTCCTGTTCGGCCGCCTCGGCCTGCCGGTTCAGATCGTCCAGGCGCGCCCGTGCCTGGGCCACCTTGGTTTCCAGCTGCCGGGCCTCGTCTTCCATGGTCACGATGATCTGGCGCAGGGCCTGTGCCCTCTGTGCCGGATCCTGATCCTGCGCGATCACCGATCGCGGAGCGGTCGCCAAGGCGATGCCGATCACGAGAACCGGAAAACTCGAACACCTGAAACGGAACAAGACACTTACCTCTTCGATCTGCAAATCATGCGGAATGGCGTTGTTGTGTCAACACGTTCATGGCGCGGCGCGGACAAGTCCTGGTGGGGCGGCTTTGCCCGAAACCGGCCGCCGCCGGCATCTTTATCAGGCAAACCTATCGCGAAGATCAAAATTTGCGATTCTTCCGTATGGCACGATTTTGTTAGCATCGGTGCCGAAAAGCGGGGGCGCGATCGGCGCGCATCCCAAAGATTCCAGGAGGCGATCATGGATGGAAAAGACATGGAAAGCGGCGGCTGCCCGGTGATGCACGGCGGCAGCGCCCTCAACACCTTTTTCGGCGGACGGTCCAATCGTGAGTGGTGGCCGAACCAGCTGAACCTGAAGATCCTGCACCAGAACACGCCGCTGGGCAATCCGATGGGCGGGGATTTCGACTACAAGGCCGAATTCCAGAAGCTGGACATCGACGCGGTGAAGAACGATCTGTTCGCACTGATGACCGACAGCAAGGATTGGTGGCCTGCGGATTACGGCCATTACGGTCCCTTCTTCATCCGCATGGCATGGCACAGCGCCGGCACCTATCGTTCCGGCGACGGACGGGGCGGATCGTCGTCAGGCTCGCAGCGTTTCGCGCCGCTGAATTCCTGGCCCGACAACGCCAATCTGGACAAGGCGCGGCGCCTGTTGTGGCCGGTGAAACAGAAATACGGCGACGCGCTGTCCTGGGCCGACCTGCTGATTCTGGCGGGCAATTGCGCCATCGAATCGATGGGCGGCAAGGTCTTCGGCTTCGGCGGCGGCCGCGAGGACATCTGGGAACCCGAGGAAGACATCTACTGGGGCACCGAAGAGGAATGGCTGGCGACCAGCGACAAGCCCGGCAGCCGCTATTCGGGCGACCGCGTGCTGGAAAACCCGCTGGCCGCCGTGCAGATGGGCCTGATCTACGTCAATCCCGAAGGGCCGGACGGCAAACCCGATCCGGTTGCCTCTGGCCGCGACATCCGCGAGACATTCGCGCGCATGGGCATGAATGACGAGGAAACCGTGGCCCTGACCGCGGGCGGCCACACCTTTGGCAAATGCCACGGCGCGGGCGACGCGGCGCTGGTCGGCGCCGAACCCGAGGGCGAGGATATCGCCGCCCAGGGCCTGGGCTGGATCAGCCGCCACGAAAGCGGCCGGGGCGGCCATACCATCACCTCGGGGATCGAGGGGGCGTGGACGCCGAACCCGACGCAATGGGACAACGGCTATTTCGACATGCTGTTCGGCTATGAATGGGAACTGACCAAAAGCCCCGCCGGCGCGCATCAATGGGCCCCCGTGGGCGTGGACCAGGATCACATGGCCCCGGCGGCCGAGGATTCCGGCCGCAAGGTCAAGACGATGATGACCACCGCCGACATGGCGATGCGGATGGACCCGATCTATGAACCGATCTCGCGCCGGTTCCATGAAAATCCCGATCAGCTGCGCGAGGCTTTCGCGCGGGCCTGGTTCAAGTTGACGCATCGCGACATGGGCCCCAAGGCGCGCTATCTGGGCAAGGATGTCCCGGCCGAGGATCTGCTGTGGCAGGATCCGATCCCGGCCTGCGATCATCCTGTGGTCGATGCGGCCGACATCGCCGCGCTGAAGGATCAGATCCTCGGCTCGGGCCTGTCGGTGCCGGAACTGGTGCAGACCGCCTGGGCCTCGGCCGCGACCTTCCGCGGTTCGGACAAGCGCGGCGGGGCCAATGGCGCGCGGATCCGGCTGGCGCCGATGAAGGACTGGGAGGTGAACCAGCCCGAACGGCTGTCCCGCGTCCTGTCGGTGCTGGAAGGCATCCGGGCCGATTTCAATGGCAAGGCCACCGGCGGCAAGCGAATCTCGCTGGCCGACCTGATCGTGCTGGGCGGATCCGCCGCGATCGAGAAGGCCGCGGGCGGCGGCATCGAGGTGCCGTTCACGCCGGGCCGGATGGATGCCAGCGCCGAACAGACCGATGCCGAGGGACTGGAGGTGCTGGAGCCCGAGGCCGACGGTTTCCGCAACTACCTGAAGGCCGATTACAGCGTGCCCACCGAAAAGCTGCTGGTGGACCGGGCGCAATTGTTGACCCTGACCGCGCCGGAAATGACCGTGCTGGTCGGCGGCCTGCGGGTTCTGGGCAACAATCACGGCCAGTCCAGCCACGGCGTCTTCACCGACGCGCCCGGCACGCTGACGAACGATTTCTTCGTCAACCTGCTGGATATGGGGACCGAGTGGAAGGCCGTCGAAGGCTCGGCCGAATTGTTCGAGGGCAGCGACCGGGCGACGGGCGAAAAGAAGTGGACCGCGACCCGCGCCGATCTGGTCTTCGGCTCGAACTCGCAGCTTCGGGCCCTGTCCGAGGTCTATGCCTGCGACGGGAACAAACAGAAATTCCTGCGTGATTTCGTCCGCGCCTGGACGAAGGTGATGAACGCGGACCGCTTCGATCTGGCCTGATCGCAGCTTCCGGCATCGCGACGAACGGGCCGGCGGCAGAAACTACTGCCGCCGGCCTTATTCCGACAAATACAGTCGGGAACCATTGACAATAGCCAAGTTTTTTTGTCAACATCCTGTCGGACAGTGATTTTTACGGCAGGCAGACATGATTTCCCGATTCAGCATCCTTCCGATCGCCAGCGTCAGCGTTCTTGCGCTGTCGGCGGCTTTCGCCACCGCGCAGCAGGGCGAAGCTCCGGTCGTTCTGGACACGATCACGCTGACCGCAACGACCGGCGCGACCAGCGCCGCCGAGGGTTATGTCAGCGACTATTCGCAAGCCGCAACCAAATCGGACACGCCCATAGCCGAGATGCAGCAATCGGTTTCGGTCGTCACCTCCGATCAGATCACGGATCAGGGCGCGCGGAACCTGGGCCAGGCGCTTGGCTACACGGCCGGCGTTTTGGCGGAACCCTTTGGCGTCGATCCACGCTTCGACACCCCTTATATCCGCGGCTTCAGGGCCGATAACGCTCAATATATCAACGGCCTGCGTCAGGGTCGCTATTTCGGGGCGATCGGGCAGGAATTGTACGGGGTGCAGCAGATCGAGGTTCTGCGCGGCCCGTCATCATCGCTTTACGGGGCCGGATCGCCGCTGGGCGTGATCAATCTGGTCCAGAAACGGGCGCAGGATGGCGATTTCGGCGAGGCCGGGATCGGCTATGGCAGCACCGGCAGCGCGCAGGCGTTCTTCGACATGAACCGCGCCCCGTCCGACGCCCTGTCCTGGCGTCTGACGGGCATCCGCCGGGACGACAGCACCCAGATCGAGGATCTGACCGACAGGGGCGGCTATCTGGCCGGGGCGATGCGCTGGCGACCCGATGACGGCACCACCATCGACCTGATGGCGAACTATACCAGGGATGCGCCGATGTCGCCGACGGGTGTGCCCTTTGCGCTGACCCGGACGGGCGACGGCGATTCCTTGCGCGATCTGTATACCGGCCAGAAAGACTGGGACGACAGCGACCGCACCGCCGCCAGCGTCAGCCTGGAACTGAGCCACGAACTGGACGGCGGCTGGACGCTGAGCCAGGGATTCCGCTATGAGAAACTGGATTGGGATTATCGCAGCACCTACGCGATCGCCGTCACCGGCGAGGACAGGTTCAGCCGCGGCTCCAGCCGGCAGAGCGAGGACAGCGAGACGATCAGCCTCGACACCCGTCTGGCCGGCGAGGTCACGACCGGGCAGGCCGTCCACCGGCTGCTGTTCGGCGCCGATATCCGTCAATACGACGCCTATGAAAGCAGCCAGTTCGGCACCGCGACCGACCTGAACTGGCGCGATCCCGATTATAATGCCGGGGGCCGCAATTTCTTCGGTCAGCCCAATGCCGGGCCCTCGCTGCTGCGTCAGGCGGGCCTTTATGCGCAGGACGAGATCGAATACGGCAACTGGCGCGGATCGCTGGGTTTGCGCTACGATTGGGTGGAACAGACCGGTGAACGCTACGGAAGCGCCGCGGACTACAAGGACAACCAGTTCACCGGCCGCCTGGGTCTGGCCTATGTCATGGCCAATGGCGTCACGCCCTATGTCAGTTATGCGACCTCGTTCGATCCGCAGGCCGGCCAGGATATCGACGGCAATGCCCTGCGCCCGACCGAGGGAAAGCAATGGGAACTGGGGGTGAAATTCCGGCCCACCGCGTTCGATGGGCTGATGACCGCCGCGCTCTACGACCTGCGCCAGACGAATGTGAACCGTTCGGTCCTGGAGGGCGGCATCAGCGGCCTGCGCCAGATCGGCGAGGTGGCATCGCGCGGGTTCGAGATCGAGGCCACGGCCGAGATCGCCGAAGGTTGGAAACTGCGCGGCGGCTATGCCTATAACGAAACCGAACAGGTCGCGCCCTCGGGCGATCCGCTGGACGGAAACGAACTGGCCGATGCGCCCAACCATCTTGCAAGCCTGTGGATCGACCGGGAATTCGGCAACGGCCTGCGGCTGGGCGGCGGGGTCCGCTATATCGGCGAACGCTACATCGATGCGGCCAATTCCGCCGAACTGGACAGTGTGACGCTGATCGATCTGGCCGCAGGCTATACCGCCGACAATGTCGAGATGTCGCTGAACCTGACCAACCTGACCGACGAGGTCTATGTCAGCGCCTGCGGATTTTCCTATTGCTCGTATGGCGAAGGACGCGCTGTCAGCGCCAGGGTCGCCTACACGTGGTGACGGGACGGGCCGCGTTCCGGACCGAACGTCGCGCCGTCCTGACCGCCGCCGGCCTGATGGTGGCGGCGCTGCCCCTGCGCGTGACCGCCGCAGCGGCTGCAGCCGCCCCCGCGCAACGTCTGGCCGCGATCGACTGGGCGATGTTGGAAACCGCCATTGCCATCGGCCACATGCCGGTCGCCGCGAGCGAATTGCTGCGCTTTCGTGCCGATGCGGTGACGCCCGCCGTGCCGCGGGACGTGACCGATCTGGGCCTGCGCGGCTCGCCCAATTTCGAATTGCTGCAATTGTCGCGCCCCGACCTGATCCTGACCTCGCCCTTCTACACCCGCTACGAGGACAAGCTGCGCCGGATTGCGCCGGTGCTGTCGCTGACCTTCTACAGGCCGGGCGACCCGCCCCTGCCTCGCGCGCTGGCGGCGCTGGACGATCTGGCGCGGGCGATCGGGGATCCGGGCGCCGGGCGGCGTGCCCGGACCCGCGCCGAAGCCGCGCTGGACGGCGTGGCGACCGGGCTTGCCGCCTTTCGGGACAGGCCGGTGGCGCTGATCGAGATCGGCGATGCGCGCCATGTCCGGGCCTTCGGCCCCGACAGCCTGTTCGGCAGCACGCTGACCCGGCTGGGCCTGGAAAACGCTTGGTCCGCCAAGACCCGGTTCAGCTTTCTCGCGCCCGTCCCGATGGAACGCCTGGCTGCGATGCCCGAGGCGCGGCTGGTCATCGTCGGCAATGTCCCGGTCGAGGCCCGACGCGACCTGTCGCGCAGCGTTCTGTGGCAGGCGCTGCCGCCGGTCCGCGAGAACCGCTTGTATCGGCTGGAACGGGTCAATGCGTTCGGCGGCGCGCCTGCGGCCCTGCGCTTTGCGGAACTGTTGGCCGCAGCCTTCCAGACCGGACCGCGCCGCGCCACATGACCCGTGACCTGCCCCTTCTTCTGCTGTCGCTGGCGGCCTCGGCGCTGATGTGGCTGACTGCGGCTCGCGGCCTGTTGCCCATGCAGGCCTGGCCGGCGCCGCCGTTCCGGCCTGAGGCGATGAGCCTGCCCCAGATCCTGCTGGCCTTCGGGCTGATGCCGCGCGGAATCATCGCCCTGCTGGCGGGGGCGGCACTTGGCCTGTCGGGGGCAATCCTTCAGGCGGTGCTGCGCAACCCGGTTGCGGATCCGACGACTCTGGGTCTCTCGGCCGGGGCGCAGCTGGCGCTGGTTCTGGCGACGATCCTGTGGCCGGGATTGTTGTCGCATGGCCGGTGGCCGGTGGCGCTGAGCGGGGCGGGACTGGCCGCGGCGCTGGTTCTGGGCATCGGCGCGCGGCGCGGTTTCGCCCCGGTGACGATGGTGGTCGCCGGCCTGCTGGTCGGGATGACCGCCGCCGCGATCGCCACGGCGGTGACGCTGGCGCGGGGACATTACCTTTTGTCGCTGGTGATCTGGAATGGCGGCGCGCTGGCGCAACAGGATTGGTCGGGCGTGCGCGCGCTGGCGGCCGTCGTTGCCCTGGGCGGGATCGGCGCGGCGCTGCTGGTGCGGCCGCTGCGCATGCTGTCGCTGGGGGCGGGCTCTGCCTCGGGTCTGGGCATGAACGTGGCCGGCATGCGTCTGGCCGCGGTCGCGCTGGCGGTCTGGATCGCCGCCAGCGTCTCGGCCGAACTGGGGCTGATCGCCTTCGTGGGCCTTGCGGCGCCCGCGCTTGCGCGCATCCTGGGCGCGCGCGGCATCGCCGGAAATCTTGCCGTGTCGCCGGTGATCGGGGCGGCGCTGCTGTCGCTGTGCGACGGGCTGGTGCTTGGCCTTGCGGCCGCCGGCGGGGCTGAATTGCCGACCGGTGCCGTGACCGGGCTGATCGGGGGGCCGCTGCTGATCTGGCTGCTGCCCCGCCTGCGCGGCACCACGCCGCCGGGAACCGAGACCGCCGAAGGCCCCGCCCCGCGCCGCGCCCGGCCGGCGCGCCTGCTGATCACCCTGGCGATCGGGGCTCTGGCGGCGGCGCTGGCGATGCTGTGGATCGGGCGCGGCCCGCAGGGCTGGCTGCTGCTGGACCCGCAAAGCCTTGCCGCCTTCCTGCCGATGCGCCTGCCGCGCCTGATCGCCGCCGCCTCGGCCGGGGCGGCGCTGGCCATGGCGGGCGCGATCCTGCAACGGCTGACGGCCAATCCGCTGGCCTCGCCCGAGGTGCTGGGCGTGTCGGGCGGCGCCTCGCTGGGCTATGCTGCGGTGGTGTTCGTTGCCGTCGCCCCGACAGCGGCGTTGCTGGGCGCCGGCGCGACGATCGGCGGGGCCGTGGCGCTGGCCCTGGTCGCGGCCTTCACCGCAAGCCGCGACATGCCGCCCGAACGCATCCTGCTGGCGGGAATCGCGATATCGGCGCTGGCGACCGCGGTCCTGTCGGCGATCATGGCCACGGGCGACGCGCGATCCTGGGTCATCCTGGGCTGGCTGGCGGGATCATCCTCGGGCGTGGGCATGCGCGGCGCCCTGGCCCTGAGCCTGGTCGCGGCGGGGATGCTGGCGGCCTGTCTCGGCGTGCGTCGATGGCTGGCGCTGATGCCACTGGGCGGCGAGACGGCGATCGGGCTGGGCCTGCCCTTGCGGCGCGCGCGGTTGTTTCTGATCCTGTTGTCGGGGATCGGCACCGGCGCCGCGACGGTGCTCGTCGGCCCGCTCAGCTTCGTCGGGCTGATGGCGCCGCATCTGGCGCGCCGGCTGGGCCTGGCGCGGCCATCGCATCACGTCACCGGTGCCGCGCTGATCGGGGCCGGCCTGATGCTGGCCGCCGATTTCGGTTCCCGGATGGCGGGCTTTCCCTATGATCTGCCGCTGGGCCTTTTCGCGTCGCTTCTGGGGGCACCCTGGCTGATCTGGCTGATCACGAGGCGTCCGGGATGAGCCTTTTCGCGATCCGCAGACTTGGCGTCGATGTCGCCGGGCGCCGGCTGATAAAAGGGCTGGACGCCGATCTGCCATCGGGGCGGGTGATCGCGCTGATCGGTCACAACGGCTCGGGCAAGTCCACCCTGCTGAAGGCGCTGGCCCGGCAAATGCCCTGCACGGGCCGCGTCAGCTTCGAAGGCCGCGACCTGCGCGACTGGCATCCGCGCGATTATGCCCGCAGGCTGGGCTATCTGCCGCAGACGACCCCGCCGGCCGAAGGGATGCTGGTGCGCGAACTGGTCGCGCTTGGCCGCTATCCGTGGCACGGCGCGCTTGGCCGCATCGGATCGCGCGACCGTCAGGCCATCGCCCTTGCGCTTGCTGAATGCGGGCTGGAGCCGATGGCCGGCCGCCTTGTCGATACGCTGTCGGGGGGCGAGCGGCAGCGGACCTGGCTTGCGATGATGATTGCGCAGCAGGCGGGCACCCTGTTGCTGGACGAGCCCATTTCGGCGCTGGACATCGCCCATCAGGTCGAGGTGCTGTCCCTGGTGCGGCGGATGTGCCACGATCAGGGCCGCAGCGCGGTGATCGTGCTGCACGACGTCAACATGGCGGCCCGGTTCTGCGATCATGTCCTGGCGCTGAAGGGCGGCCGGCTGGTGATGCAGGGCGACCCCGACGCGCTGATGCGACCGGCGATGCTGGCCCGGATCTATGGCCTGGGGATGCAGGTGCTGACCCGCGACGATGGCGCCCGCGTGGCCATTCCCGCCTGATAAATCCGGATGCCGCGCGGTCCCTTGCCATTGCCGGCAAGGCTCAGCCCCAATAGGCCGCGGCCGTGTATCCGGTCTTGTCGAGGCCGCGATCCCGCAACATCCGTCTGGCCGACCGCGCCTCGTTGGCCGGTCCCGCGAACCAGACGTGATCGTTCTGATCCAGAGGCCCCAGAAGGGCCAATGCGCCCAGCAGATCGTCGCTGGCAATCACGCGGCGATCGTTTGCCAGCGGCCCCATATCCTCGGGCGCGCAGCGCAGGACGGCGCGCACCCTGCCGCGCGCCAGAACCAGCATCCGGGCAATGGCCGGCAGGGCCGTCTGGTCGCCGAACAGGAACAGCCGCCGCGCATCGGGACACCAGCCGCCACCGGGACCGGTGATGCCCACCTGCTGGCCCTGGGGTCCGGCCAGCGCCCAATCGCAGGTCGGGCTGTCCGCATGCGCGAACGCGTCGAAATCCAGCCAGTCCTGATCCTGCCCGGTCACGGTATAGACCGGCCTGTGCATCGCATCCGCCCCGTCGGGCCAGATGGTCCGTCCCGAGGCGCCGATCCGTGGCCAGACAGGCGCGCGGCCCGGCGGCGGGATCAGCAGCCGGAAATGCAGGCCGTCCTGGGCAAAGCGTGGCATGTCCGCACCGCGCAGCCGGATCCGCAGAAAGCCGGGGCTGCGCCGCATCACGGACAGCACCCGCACCAGTGAAAGCCCGGGCGCCAGCGCGCCAGTATCGACATGATCCCACGCGACCGCCAACCCGGCCTCGTCGAACAATTCCGAGGCGCTGTCGCGCAGCGTGGCCAGCATCCGTTGATCCGGTGCGGCCAGATCGATGCGCAGGCCGGCGCCCTCGGGCGTCAGGCGCAATTCGCAGTTCCAGAGAAACAGGCACAGCCCCTCATCCGTTTCGACCAGAGGCAGATCCCAGGCGGCGGCCCGCGCCTTCAGTGCGACGGCTGCGGCGCCTGATCTGTGGGCGATCCGTCCCCTTGATCGGTGGCTGCGGTCGAACATGCCTGACCCTTTCCGATGTCGAAACTGGCCGGACGATAAAACGAAGTGATTTACTCAACAATACCCTTTGGCAAGGCCGCGCGGCGGGCGCAGGATCGCGCCGGCTTCGGTTCGTCGCTCAGTCGCAGGGCAGATGGACCGGCGCCGATCAACCTGCCAGCCAGTCCATATAGGCCTGCGTGCCGCCGTTCCGGGCGGCGGCCGCGGCGGCCTTGGCGTCGATCGCGGCCGCCGCCGCGCCATCGCTCAGCCCCGCGACCAGGATATCGCGCACCATCCGGGCCTGACCCTGCATCAGGTTGCAGGGATCCAGCTGGAAATAGCCCTGCTCGACCTCGTGTCCGCGCACGATCAGCGGCGGATCCTGCCGACCCAGGATCTCGGCGAATTGCGCGGCGCTGGCCCCCGCGCGTGCCGGATCGACCCAGACCTGCAACCGCTCCAGCGGGTTTCCGGTAGGGTCGGGAATGCGGACCGGGGTGATGCCCGGTAGACCTTCGATGGCGGTCTTCCACATGTCCAGCGCGCGGGTTTCCTCGGCCCGGATGGCGTCGTGATCGCGTTCCATCCACTGCGCCATCGCCTCGATGGCGCCGGCGATGCTTTCCTTGCCGATCTTCATGCCGCGGCCGATGCCGATATTCTGCAGATAGGCCGCGCGGATCAGATCCCTGCGCCCCGCCACGATCCCCGAGGTCGGCCCGCCCATGAACTTGTGGCCCGAATAGATGGCGATATCGGCACCCCCGGCCAGAAATCCCGTCAGATCATATTCCGAGGCCGCGTCCACGATCACCGGAACGCCCCTGGCATGGCAGATGGCCGCGAATGTCTCCAACGGGATCATCCCGTAATCCACCACATGATGCGACACGACATACAGCGCCGCGGCGCAACCCTCCAGCGCGGCATCCAGCTGGTAATCCTTGGCCAGCGTCGATTGCCCGACGATCCGCGTGGCGCCCCCTGCAAGTGCGATGGCCTGGCTGACCGGCGCGCCATATTCGCACAGATGGCCCATCTGCACCGCGACGCCGTTGCCGGGCCCCGGATCGCCCGGCAGCGCCTCGGCGCGCGCGGGATCCAGCCCGGTGATGCAGCCCGCGACCGCCAGTGTGATCCCGGCGCTGGCCGAGGCGGTCAGGAACCCGGCCTCGGCGCCGGTCAATTGCGCGATCACCTCGGATGCGCGGACCTGCATCTCGTGGATACGGACGAAGCGGGGCATCGCGGCGGCGGTCGCCTCGGCCACCCGGCGGGTGGCGATCGACCCGCCCAGTGACGTCATCGTACCCGACGTGTTGATCACCCGCGCAAAGCCCTGCGCGTCATGCCAAGACCAATCGACGGGGTATCCGGTATTTCCAAGCATGGGAGAGCCTTTCTGCGCTTGAGAAGATTTCCATAATTGCGTAGGTTGCATCAAAACGATGGAAACGACGATGAGCGACGATCCCGGCCCGGCCGACATCCAGACGACGCGGCGCAGCCGGACCAGCGGCATCGACCGTTCGCTTCAGATCCTCGATATCCTGACCGAGCGGCACCAGCCGATGAGCGCCTATGACCTGGCCAGGGCGACGGGCGCGCCGCCCTCGACCGTCTACAAGCTGATCGACGAGTTGACCGAACGGAACATGCTGTCGCGCAGCGCCGATGGCCGCGCCTGGCTGGGGCCGCGCCTGATGCGGTACGGCCTGGCCTACCGCGCCCGCGTCAACGCCTTCAACGAGGCCGAGCGCGCCATGTTCGCGCTGAACGAACGGGTGGCCGAAATGGTCCAGATCTGCGCCCGCGACGAGGGGATGATGCAGGTCGTGGCCATGGCCGAGGGTTCGGGGCCGTTCCGCGTCACCTCGGATGTGGGCACGCGGGTGCCGCTGAACTGGACCGCCTCGGGGCGGCTGCTGATCGGCCATCTGCCCGATGCCGAACGGCTGGCGGTCTTTGCCGAATGTGCGCGTCCTTCCAATACCGGGCTGGCCGAGACCGATCCGGCGATCCTGGCCGACCTGTCCCGGCGCGATTTCCTGGACGGGCTGTCGGTGCAGATCGACACCTCCGAAGATCAGGTGGCCTGCATCGCCGCGCCCGTGCGCGGACAGGACGGCACCTGCCAGCTGACCCTGTCGGTGGTCATGCCCAAGCACCGCGTTCCCGACAAGTTCGACCTTGTGGCCGAGGCCGTGCGCGAGGCGGCGCGATCGGTGGAAAAGGCGCTTGGGCTGCATCACCGCTGATCCGCGACCTCGAAGATCGCCTCGATCTCGACCGGGATGCGGTTGGGCAGCGATCCCACGCCAAAGGCCGACCGGGCATGGATGCCGGTTTCGCCGAACACCTCGGCCAGCAGGTCGGAGGCGCCGTCGATGACGAAGGGATGGCGTTCGAAATCGGAATCGGCATTGACCATGCCCAACAGCTTGACCACGCCGCCCACCCGGTCCAGCGAACCAAGCGCATCGCGCAGCGCCGACAGGATGTTGATCGCGACCAGCCGGGCATGATCACGAGCCTCCTCGGCGCTGATCTCGGCTCCGACCTTGCCGCGGATCAGGCTGCCATCGGCACGGACCGGCCCCTGGCCCGAGACATAGATCATCCCCCCCGAAACCCGGACATTGCGGAATGATCCGATGGGTTTCGGCGCGGCGTCGGGCAGGGTGATCCCGATCCGGACCAGCCGCGTCTCAGGCGTGGTTGGCAGCGACGTGATGTCCATAAAGATCCTCGGCTCTCTTGCAATGGCTCTGGTGATCGGGCGTGACCGGATGCGCCGTGGGCGCGCCCTGGGCGCAGATTTCGGCGGCATGGGGGCACCGGGTGCGGAAGACGCAGCCCGATGGCGGGTTCAGCGGGCTGGGAATATCGCCCTGAAGCGGCGTCCGGCCCCGTGCCGCGCGCGGATCGGGCAGCGGAATGGCCGAATTCAGCGCACGGGTATAGGGATGGGCCGACGCCTTGTGGATCGCGGCGGCGGGGCCGATCTCCATCAGCCGGCCCAGATACAGCACCGCGACCTGATCGCAGAGATAATTCACCACCGACAGGTCATGGGCGATGAAAAGCATCGTAAGGTTCCGCTTCTGCCGCAGATCCAGCAACAGGTTCAGCACCTGCGCCTGGATCGACACGTCCAGCGCCGAGACGCTTTCATCGGCGACGATGAATTCCGGCTCCAGCGCCAGGGCGCGGGCGATGCCGATCCGCTGCCGCTGCCCGCCCGAGAAGGCATGAGGATAGCGGTTCATGTGATCGGCGCTCAGCCCGACCTCCTCCAGCAGCGCGGCCACGCGATCGCGGCGCTCGGCGCGGGTGCCGATGCCATGGGCGCGCAGGCCCTCGGCCACCAGATCGCCCACCTTCAGGCGCGGGTTCAGCGATGACATCGGATCCTGAAAGATGATCTGCATCCGCCGCCGCATGTCGCGCATCTTGGCGTCGGGCAGGGTGGTGATGTCGGTGCCGTCAAAGTGGATCTGCCCGGCCGATGGTTGGACCAGCCGCAGCAGCGTGCGGCCCAGCGTGGTCTTGCCCGAGCCGCTTTCGCCCACCAGCCCGGTGATCGAGCCGCGCGGAATGTCGAAACTGACATCCTCGACCGCGTGAACGATGCCGGACGGCGTGTGGAACCGCCTGGTCAGGTTGCGGATCCGGATCAGCGCGTCGCTCATGCCGGCACCGCCCGTTCCAGAATGCAGGCCGCCAGATGGCCCGGCGCCTTTTCCCGCAGCGCCACCGGCGCGCGGCATTCGGCCCGCGCATGGGGACAGCGCGGCGCGAAGGCGCAGCCTGGCGGCAGGTCGGTCAGCGCCGGCACCGTGCCCGCAATCGGGACCAGCCTTTCGCCAGCGGCCAGCCCCTCGCGCGGGATCGAGTTCAGCAGACCCTGCGAATAGGGATGGCGGGTGTCGTCGAACAGGTCCATCACGCCGGCCTGTTCGACCACCGCGCCCGCATACATGACCGCCACGTCATCGGCCATTTCCGCGACCACACCCATGTCATGGGTGATGAACAGGATCGACATGCCCAGATCCTTCTGCAGCCGCCGCATCAGGTCCAGGATCTGCGCCTGGATGGTCACGTCCAGGGCCGTCGTCGGCTCGTCCGCGATCAGCAGGGCCGGGTTGCAGATCAGGCCCATGGCGATCATCACCCGCTGCCGCATCCCGCCCGACAATTCGTGCGGATAGGCATCGACGCGGGCGGCCGCGCCGGGAATTTCGACCAGTTCCAGCATCTCGATCACCCGCTTGCGGCGCTGCGCCGCCGGCAGGGTCTCGTGCAGGAACAGCATCTCGCCGATCTGGTCGCCGATGGTGAAAAGCGGGTTCAGCGAGGACATCGGCTCCTGGAAGATCATCGAGATGCCGGGGCCGCGCAGCCGCCGGAACCCCGCCGCGTCCAGACCCGCCAGATCGGTCAGCGATCCGTCGCGGCCGCGAAATTCCAGCCGCCCCGACCGCACCCGCCCCGAAGGCGGCAGCAGTCCCATCAGCGCCAGCGAGGTGAGCGACTTGCCCGATCCGCTTTCGCCCACCAGCGCCAGCGTCCGGCCCCGTTCAAGGCTGAAGCTGACATCGCGCAGCGCGGTCACGGCGGCGCGGCCGCGCCCGAAACTGACGCCAAGGTTCTGAACCGACAGGATCGTGTCGCTGCTGGCATCGCTCATGGTTCTAGCCCTCTGGCGGCAGGCGGCGCGCGGCGGGTTGCGCGTCGCAGCCCAGCACGGTCATGCGCGGCTCGAACATCCGTTCCATCACCATGTGGTTGCCCTGGCTGTCCATCGCGTCGACCCGGCTGTCCTCCAGATCGAAGACGGTGAAATCGGCCCGCGTCCCCGGCGCCAGGCCGTCGCGCCCCGACAGGCCCAGGAAGCCGCGCGGGGCCTGGGTCACGGCGCGGATGCATTCGTCGAAGGGCAGGCCCACCGCCAGCAACTTGGCGATGGTCGTGGCCATGTCATGGACCGGTCTGGCCATCGAATGGGCGTGCAGATCGGTCGAGATCGAGAACGGCCGCAGCCCGTCGGCCATCGATTCCCGCGCGGTCCTGAAGTTGAATGACGCGCCGCCATGCCCGATATCCATCAGGATGCCGCGTTCGGCCAGATCCTGCGCCATCCGGAACAGCGCCTCCGTGTCGCGGATCGAGCCTGCGGGCTTGCCGTTGAAGCAATGGGTCACGATATCGCCGGGCGTCAGGATCGCGAACACCTCGTCGATCAGCGGGGGCGGCTCGCCGACATGGACCATCAGCGGCAGGTTGGTCATCTCGGCCACCCGCTTGGCGATCCTGGCGGGGGTGATGCCCCAACTTCCCACGATCACGCCCGAGGCGCGCACCTTGATGCCGCAGATCACGTCGCGATTGGCCTCGATCACCGCCAGCGTCCGGTCGATGTCGATGGACCGCCAGTCGATCAGCTCGGGCACCCGATTGCAGGCCACCAGCCCGATCGAGCCGATGTTCAGGAACGCCTTGATCGTCTCGCTGGCCGGCTCGATCACATATTCGCGCAACCCGTGAAAGCTGGCCTCGCCTGCCGAACCGGCATCGGCCATCGCCGTCACGCCGGTGGGCCGCCCGGCATCGGAGGCGCGGATCGAGATATCGGTGCCGCCATGCCACACATGGACATGCAGGTCGCACCAGCCGGGCGACAGCCAGGCGCCCTTCAGGTCCAGCACCTTTGCGCCGCCCACGGGGGCACTGGCGACAAGGCCGTCATCACCCACGAAGATCTCGTCCGGGGCGGCGTCGAAGCCGGTGGCGCGGAAATTGGTCAGTTTCAGGGCCAAATCAGGTCTCCTTGGCAAGTCTGGGGTCCAGCGCATCGCGCAAGCCGTCGCCGACGATCTGCAACGACAGGACCGACAGCGCGATGGCCGCACCCGGAAAGAGGATCAGGAAGAAGGCAGTGTCGATATAGCGGCGGCCCTCGTTCACCATGATGCCCCATGTGGGGATCCTGGGATCGACGCCGACGCCCAGAAAGGACAACCCGGCCTCGGCCAGCATTGCATAGGCGAAGATGAAGGTGGCCTGCACCAGGATGGGCGACATGATGTTGCGCAGCACATGCGTGACCATGATCCTGGGCGTCCGGGTGCCCAGGGCGCGGGCGGCCTCGACATAGGGCAGTTCGCGAATGACCAGCGTCGAGGCACGCACGATCCGCGCGATGCGCGGCGCATAGACGACCGACAGCGCCAGGATCACGTTGACCATCGTGCCGCCGAAGATCGCCACCAGCGACAGCGCCAGCAGGATGTCGGGAAAGGCCATCATCGCGTCGATCAGCCGCGACAGCGGCGTGTCCAGACGCCGGAAAAAGCCCGCGGCCAGCCCGATCACGATACCCACCGCCGACGAGATGACGGCGACGCCGAGGCCGATCCCCAGCGAGGTCTGCCCCGCGACCAGCAAGCGGCCCAGCAGGTCGCGCCCGAAGGCATCCGCGCCCAGCCAGTATTCGGCGCCCGGCGGCGTCAGCCGCTTGCGCACCGACATGCCGCCGATCTCGGTCACGCCCAGCGTCGGCAGCAGGAAACAGGCGGCGACGATCAGCACGAAGACGACCAGCGCCACCACCACCGCCGGCCGCTGGAACAGCAGCTTGCGGAACGACGGCGCGGCGATTGCAGGGGATGCGGCGGCCATCAGTATTTCACCCTCTTGTCGACGACCAGATACAGAAGATCGGTCAGCAGGTTGACCAGCACATAAAGCCCCGCGACCACGATCAGCGTGCCCTGGATGACCGGGTAATCGCGCCGCAGCACCGCGTTCACGACCAGGTTGCCCATGCCGGGAAGGTTGAAGACCCGTTCGGTCACCACCGCCCCGCTGACCAGCAGCGCGAAGGTCAGGCCGATCACGGTGATGATCGGGATGCCCGCGTTCTTCAGCGCATGGCGCAGCACGACGCGGCGTTCGGTCATGCCCTTGGCGCGGGCGGTGCGCACGTAATCCTCGCCCAGGATGTCCAGCATCGAGGCGCGGGTAAAGCGCAGGATCAGCGCCGAATTGGTGATGCCCAGCGTGATCGAGGGCAGGACCAGATGCCACATCCGCGTGCCGAAGCCCGCGCCGGCGCCGCCATAGCCCGAGGCCGGGAACCAGCCCAGATCGGTCGCCAGATAGCGCTGGAAGATCAGACCGGTCAGGAAGCTGGGGACCGAGGCCGCCAGCATCGCCGTGGTGATCGAGCCCTGGTCCAGCACCGATCCGCGCCGATAGGCGGCCCAGATGCCGATGGGCGTGGCGATGACCAGCGCCACCAGCAGCGAAAACAGTGCCAGAAAGGCCGTCGGCTCGGCCCGGCTGGCCAGAACCTGCGTCACCGGCTGGTTGAAGAACAGCGATTCACCGAGGTTGCCTTGCAGCGCGTTGCCCACGAAGGTCGCGTATCGCACCAGGATCGGCTGATCCAGACCCAGACGCCTGCGCAGCGCCACCACCTCGTCGGGCGTGGCATCGGGGCCCAGCAGCAGCGAGGCCGGATCGCCCGGCGCAAGGCGCACCAGCACGAAGGCGATGGTCAGCACCAGGAAGATGACGACGACCATGCCGATCAGGCGGCGAAGAAGATAGCGACTCATGGGGCGATCTCGCTTGCGGGCGGTGTTCGGGGGCCGGGCTTTCCGGGGCGCGCGGGCCGCGACCGCAAGGATCGCGACCCGTTTCGACCCTATTCGGCGGTGCTGGCGTTCCAGAAGGCCGGCCAGGGCGAGGGCCTGACACCGGACAGGTTTTTCGCCTTGCCCTGCAGCGCGTTGAAATTGCCGACCTTGATCAGACCCACGTCCTCGTAGGCGACCTTCTGCAATTCGGCATAGATTGCCTTGCGCTTTTCGGGATCGGTCTCGCGGGTGAAGCGGTCGAGGATCTCGTTCTTCTTGGGATTGTTCCAGCCCTCGCGCGCGGTGGCGAAGAAGGACGAGGTCAGCGCCGGTTCCGGCAGGAAGGGCGAATGGGTGATATACATGTCCCACAGGTCGGGGTTGTCGCGATTCTGCGCCAGCGTGGCCCAGTCAACCACGTCCATCTGCACGGTAAAGCCGGCCATCTCCAGCGCCATCCGCGCCACTTCGGCCATCTGGTAATGGAACTCGTATTGCCGCGAGGTCAGGATCCGCAGCGGCGTGCCGTCATAGCCGGCCTCTTTCAGATATGCGGCCGCCTTTTCCTGATCGTTGATGTTGTAGAGTTCGGTCCCCGCGTCGTTGCGCCATGTCCAGCCCTCGGGATAGAAGGCGCCGTCGGTCTGGAAGAATTTCTCGTCCCCGAAGGCCGCGAACAGCATGTCGTCGAAGGGCAGCGCGGCCTGCACCGCGCGACGGATGTTCAGATCGGTCATCAGCCCCTTCTTGTGATTGACCGCGAAGATCGGCCAGCCGAAGGGTTCCAGCAGCACCGGTTCGGCCACCTCGGATTTCGCGATGCGGTCATAGGCCTCGGTGGACAGGCTGTCGGCATAGTCGAACTGTCCCGACAGCAGCCCCTCGACCCGCGTGCTGGTGTCGGGCACGGGCACGAAGCGGATCTCGTCGGGGATCTGCTGCCGCTTTCCCGCCGCTTCGCCGGGTTGGGTATAGCCGTCGAAGCGGACCAGTTGCGTGTACTGGTCGGGCTCATAGGCCTGAAGCTTGTAGGGGCCGGTGCCGATGGGCTTGTCGATCGTGTCGGCGATGATCTCCTCGGGATAGATCACGGCGGCGGAATTCGAGAAGGCCAGCAGCGACAGCAACGGCGAATAGGGTTCGTTCAGGGTGATGGTGATCTCGTTCGGGCCGCCGGCCTTGATGCTGTCGATCTTGTCGGCGATGCCCTGACCGCGGCTGGCGACCTTTTCCCAGCGTTGCAGCGAGGCCAGCACATCGGCACTGTCCATCGCGGAACCGTCCTGGAACGACACCCCCTTGCGCAGCGGGATCGTGTAGGTCAGCCCATCTTCGCTGATCGTGGGCATGTCTGCGGCCAGCAGCGGCACCACGGCCCAGTTGTCATCGAAGGTGTACAGCGTTTCCATGAAATGCTGCGTCACGATGCTGACGACATCCTTGGTGGACATCATCGGGTCGAACGTGTCCGGATCGCCGACGATGGCGACCTCGACGGTTCCCTGCGCGGCGACCGGCGCCGCGGCCGCGAAGGCAAGCACGGCCGAGCCGGCCAGGCAGACGGCACGAAATGTCATGTGAAGCTCCCTGATTTCCATTATTGTGTTATGTAATCCGCAGAAATGAGTAGAGAATCACTCTACATAGAAGTCAACAATCATTCATTATTGTGTACAGTAGGGGTCCGGGCGGCGCGACGCAGGCATCAGATCGCCGCGCGGATTGCATCCAGAAGGGCCTGCTGCGCCCGTGTCGGCTGCCATCCGCTGCGCAGGGTCAGGCCGATGGGGCGCGGCACCGGCAGGCCGGGAAACGGAAGTTCCGCCACGATCCCGCGCTCGATCTCGCGCGCGGCCTGGGCTTTCGACACGCAGGCCAGATGGCGGCCGTCGCCGACCATCTCGCGCATCAGGATGACCGATCCGGTCTCGATGATGCTGGCCGGCGGATCGAGATTCGAGTCGCGAAACAGCGCCTCGAACAGATCGCGGGTCGGCGTGCCGCGCCGTGCGACAAGCCAGGGCCGACATCGCAGGGCCGACAGCGGCGCGGGATTGTGGATCAGCGGATCATCCGGCCCGGCAAGGATAGCCAGCACGTCATCGAACAAGCGTTCCTGCACCACATCCCCGACCGGAAGCGGCTGACGCAGCGCGCCGATGATCAGGTCGATCTCGCCCCGGCGAAGCCCCGCCAGAAGATCGCCATAGATCCCGTCCATGATGCGGATCGGCTGCCGGGGGCGGTCCTGGCGAAACCGGGCCAGCGCGCGCGGCAGGACATGGGCGCGCGACAGGGGCAGCGCGCCGATGACGATCCGACCCACCTCGCGGCCTTCCAGTTCCGCAAGCTCGGCCACGGCCTGATCCAGCTCCGCAAAGGCCAGTCGCGCCGCCAGCGCCAGCGCCGATGCCGGCCGCGAGGGCGCCACGCCGACCGCGCTGCGCTGGAACAGCGCCCGCCCCGCAGCAGCCTCGATCGCGGTGATCGCCCGGTGCAGGGTGGGCTGCGCGATCCCCAGCCGGTAGGCCGCCAGCGTGAAATTCTGCGTCTCGACGGCGGCGATCAGCGCGGTCAGCTGCGCCCGCGTCGCGGTCGTCCGAAGCCGCGGCGCGATGTCGGACATCGCCATGTCCAGACGTGCCAGCGCGCGGGCCGCGCGATGCTGGAAAAGGCGCCCCGCCTCGGTCGGGAACAGGCCCTGCCGGGTGCGCCGGAACAGGGCCGTGCCGGCCTGCGATTCAAGCTTGGCGATGGCCTGCGTCACGGCCGGTTGCGACACCAGCCCCGCCGCTGCGGCCCGCCTGACCGAGCCGCCCTCTGCGACCGCCAGGAAGACCCTCAGGTGGCGGAGATTGCCGACAGGCATAGCGCCTCTTCGATCATCGCCAGGCGCTGCATCAGGTCGCCCTCGCGCTCGTGCAGGCCCAGATCGCCGATCCTTTGCTGCCATGCCACCGTGGCGCGGGCGAGATCCGCGGGCAATCCCAGCCCTTCGACGGTCTTGGCGACCTCGCGCATCTCGGCGGCGCGGCGCAGCCCGTGCTGCATCATCCGTTCGGTATTGTAGGCGGCCTTCGCCGCCCAGTCCGTGGCCGGATCGG
This sequence comes from Paracoccus sp. L-17, assembly GCF_056857655.1. Taxonomy (NCBI): domain Bacteria; kingdom Pseudomonadati; phylum Pseudomonadota; class Alphaproteobacteria; order Rhodobacterales; family Paracoccaceae; genus Paracoccus; species Paracoccus sp. L-17. The sequence continues at coordinate 59,533 of NZ_JBSXNM010000042.1, read as the reverse complement.
AGGCTTGCAGCGAATCCAGCACATCCTGCAGAACGCCCGCCCGTCGTGCCGACAGAAGGCATTCCGCGGCCAGCGCCTCCATCCCCTTGATCATCACCGAGCGGATCATCTTGATCGCCGAGGCCGAACCGATGCGGGGGCCGCGCCAGCGATACTGCATGTTCATGCGATCCAGGAAGTCCAGCGCCGTTTCGGGGCCCGCGATCAACAGCGGCGTGCGGTGCAACCGGGGTCGGATCGGCGCCATGATCGCCATATCGACATAGGTTGCGCCGGCATCGCCGATCATCGTCGCCGCCTCGCGCTTGCTGTCGGGGGCGCAGGAATTTCCGTCATACCAGACGCTTGCCGCCGCCAGATGCGGCGCCGCCTGCCGGGCGGCCTCGACCGCCTGATCGGCGGTGACGAGGCACAGGACATGCCGCGCGCGCGCCAGCACGGCCGCGGCCGGCCCGCAGGCGACATCCAGATCCGTCGCGGCATCGCGAAGGGGCTGCGCCTGGGCGCCATCCAGCTTGGTGTCCCAGGCCGCGATGGCACCGGCAAAGCCCTCGTCACGCCAGCCCTTCGCGACCGCGCGGCCGGCCTCTCCGAAGCCGATGAAGGCGATTTCTGCGCTCATGTCGATTTCCTTTCGAAACCTGGCGGAATATTGCCCCGCCGGGCCGCGCCCGCCAACCCGTCATAGCCGGAACTTATGCATTGGCGTGGATTTCTGAATTGCCTGCGGTGGGGCCGGGATGCGATCTGGTCGGCAGCACAACTCAGGGAGAATGGAATGCCGGAGCCCGGAACCGCGCTGGTCTTCAGCGCCCATGCCGCGGATTTCGTCTGGCGCTGCGGCGGCGCCATCGCGCTGCATTCCCGGATGGGGTATCAGGTGACGGTGGCCTGCCTGTCCTTTGGCGAACGCGGCGAAAGCGCGCGGCTGTGGAAGGACGGCAAGGCGCTGGACCAGATCAAGGCAATCCGCCGGGCCGAGGCCGAGGCGGCGGCCGAGGTGCTGGGCGTGCACCGGCTGGAATGTTTCGATCTGGGCGATTACCCGCTGCATCTGGACCGCGAGGACAAGTTCCGGCTGGTCGACCTGATTCGCGAGGTGCAGCCGCGCTTCATGCTGAGCCACAGCCAGCATGATCCCTACAACACCGACCACATGCAGACGACCCAGGTGGTGCTGGAATGTCGCATGGTCGCGCAGGCCTGGGGTCACGATCCCGGCCAGAAGGTGCTGGGCGCACCGCAGCTTTACCTGTTCGAGCCGCACCAGACCGAACAGATGGGCTGGAAACCCGACACCTTCCTCGACATCACCCCGGTCTGGGACCAGAAGCGGGCCGCGATGGAACAGATGAACGGACAGGCCCATCTGTGGGAATATTACACCCGCGTGGCGCAGCAGCGCGCCAACCATTTCAAGCGCAATTCCGGCGGCCAGTCGGGCGGGCGCGATTGCCGATATGCCGAAGGATTCCAGTCGATCTTTCCCCGAACCGTGGACGAATTGTGATGCCTGAGGCCCCGATCATCGGCAGGGTGGCGATCGAAGCCATGCTGCGGAAACCCTGGAAAGGCTGATTCATGGCTGTTGTCGTCCAGAACATCGTCCGCGCCGACGCGGAAGTCATCGCCGGTCTGTCCGAGGTCGGCGTCGCGACCGTTCACGAGGCCCAGGGCCGTCGTGGCTGTCTGTCCAGCCGGATGCGGCCGATCTATCCCGGCGCCCGCATCGCCGGCAGTGCCGTCACCATCAGCGCGCCGCCCGGCGACAACTGGATGGTCCATGTCGCCATCGAGCAGTTGCGCGACGGCGACATCCTGGTTCTTGCCCCCACCTCGCCCTGCGAGGACGGCTATTTCGGCGATCTGCTGGCGACCAGCGCGATGGCGCGGGGCTGCCGGGGGCTGGTGATCGACGCCGGCGTCCGCGATGTCCGCGACCTGACGGAGATGCGATTCCCGGTCTGGTCGCGGGCCATCAGCGCGCAGGGCACCGTGAAGGCAACGCCGGGATCGGTGAACGTGCCCATCACCTGCGGCAATCAGGCGATCGAGGCGGGCGATGTGATCGTGGCCGATGACGACGGCGTCTGCGTCATCCGCCGCGCCGAAGCCCTGACCGTGCTGGCCGCTGCCCGCAAGCGGATCGAGGCCGAGGAGGCCAAGCGGCAGCGACTTGCCGCCGGCGAGCTTGGCCTCGACATCGATGACATGCGCGGCAGGCTGGAGGCGAAGGGGCTGCGCTACATCTGAGGGGCGGGGGCGGTCCGGCCGCGGCGGGCCGAGCGCGGCCGCCTAGCCAAGAAAGGGTATTTGGACAACGAAGAAGGGCTGAAAGGATGCGCGACGAGGACGGGATTGCCTGCCTGTGGATGCGCGGCGGCACATCGAAGGGGGCGTATTTCCTGAAGGACGACCTGCCCGCCGATCCGGCCGGCCGCGACGCCTTGCTGCTGTCGATCATGGGCAGCCCCGATCCGCGACAGATCGACGGGATCGGGGGCGCGGACCCGCTGACCTCGAAGGTCGCGGTCCTGTCGCGGCCCAGCCGTGCGGATGCGGATGTGGATTACCTGTTCCTTCAGGTCTTCGTCGACCGGGCCCTGGTCAGCGCCGCGCAGGGTTGCGGCAATATCCTGGCCGGGGTCGGCCCGGCCGCGATCGAACGAGGCCTGGTCCGCGTCGCAGGCGCGCAGACACCGGTTCGCATCCACATGGTCAATACCGGCGAGATTGCGACGGCCATCGTTCAGACCCCCGATGGCAGGGTCAGCTATGCGGGCGATTGCAGCATCGACGGTGTGCCGGGGCAGCACGCCCCGATCCTGCTGATGTTCGACGACGTGTCGGGGTCCATGTGCGGTGCCCTGCTGCCCAGCGGCCAGGCGGTCGATGTGATCGACGGGATCGAATGCACGCTGATCGACAACGGCATGCCCTGCGTGATCCTGCGCGCCGATGCGGTCGGCCGGACCGGATGCGAGGATCGCGAGGCGCTGGATGCCGATGCCGAATTGAAGACGCGGCTGGAGGCGATCCGGCTGCAGGCGGGGCCGATGATGAACCTGGGCGATGTGCGCGAGAAATCGGTGCCCAAGATGACGCTGGTTTCGGCCCCGCAGGCAGGCGGCGCCATCTCGACCCGCAGTTTCATTCCGCATCGCTGCCATGCCTCGATCGGGGTGTTCGCGGCCGTCAGCGTGGCGACGGCCTGCACCTTGCCCGGATCGCCCGCCGCATCCGTCGCGCGGATGCCGCAGGGCGATGGAGTCGCCGTCGAACATCCGGGTGGCGCGGCCCAGCTGCGGCTGGAGCGCGACGATCAGGGCCGCGTAACCCGCGCCGGCGCGATGCGCACCGCGCGCAAGCTGTTCGACGGGCATGTCTTTCCCGCCTGAGCGAGCCCGGTCTCAGCGAAGTCTGCGGAGCTGCGCCTCGCGCACCAGCGCCGCCATCCGGTAGAAGCCATGCGCCATCTTGGAATAGGGCGTGACCAGGAAGAAGGCCAGCACCAGCCCCAGATGCAGCGCCAGCAACGGGCCGGTCAGCGCCGTGCCCCGCAGCGCGTAGAGGACAAGTCCGGTCAACCCCGCCAGACCCAGCGTCCAGATGAAGGCATTCTCGCCCCCCGACCGGCCCGGCGCACCCAGTCCGGGATCGGCCTTGCCGCGCAGGACGATCATGCCGAAGCAGCCCGCCACCAGCAGCAGGCCGCCGGGAATGCCCAGCAGCTTGGGCAGTGAGAACAGGCCGTAGGGCGCCGGCATGTCCAGCAGGTAGTGCATCACCGTGGCCACACTGGTCGCGGCGAAGCACAGCAGGAACCCGTACATGATCGCCTGGTGCACATGACGCCGGGCATTGCTGTAGCGTTCGCCCTTTTCGAAGTTGCATCCCTGACCCTGCCCGCCCGACAGGTTCCGCATCGTCCCGGCCGAGATCGCGGCCTCGCGCAGATCATGCAGCGTGACGGCCTGCCCGCCGACCTCGTGCCAATAGGACCGCAATCCCATCGCGATGGCCGCCAGCGGCAACAGGAAGGCCGGCAGGAAGATCGCCACCATCGCGCCGTGGCCCAGCCAAGCATAGAAGCCCGGGCCTTCGCCCGGCAGGGCGGCGATGGCAAGGATCATCGCAGCGATGCCCAGCACGATGGCCACGACCAGCCCGGCCGCGTGGCTTTGCAGCAGGCGGGCCAGCCCCGAGGGCCAGGCAAAACGTTCCCAGCTGTCGACCCGCGCGGCGCCGAGAGCCTTTGGCAGGTTCAGGTCGAATTCGTGCGGCGCGGTATATTGGCAGGCATGGTAGCATCCCCTGCAATTGTGGCACAGATTGGCCAGTTGGGTGATGTCGCCGCTGGCAAAGACCTTGTTGCGGGTGATTGCCGGAAAGACCGAACAATAGCCCTCGCAATAGCGGCAGGCATTGCAGATCTCGATCTGGCGCCGGGCTTCCTGCACCGGATCGTCCGAAATGGCGCCGGGATCGGTCTGCAGGGTGACGTCAAGCGACATGGGCGGCGGCCTCCTGTCCGGCGATGCGTCCGAAGACGGTGCCGATGGTCATGCCGAACCCGGCCAGATAGCCCTGACCCAGAATCGAGCCGGCCATCATCTCTCCGGCACTCCAGATGTTTTCGTAAGGCCCTTCGGGACCGGTCGCGCGGGCATGGCGGTCCACCTTCAGGCCCAGATAGGTGAAGGTCACGCCGGGGCGCAGGGAATAGGCATAGAACGGCGGCTGCTCGATGGCGCGCGCCCAGTTCGTCTTGGCGGGCGTCAGGCCGCTGGTCGCCAGGCCGTCCAGTTCCTGCGGGCGGAACTGGCCCTCGCGGCAGGCGGCGTTGAAACCGGCGATCGTGTCGGCGACCGCATCGACCGGCAGGCCCAGCTTGCCGGCCAGATCCGGGATCGTGTCGGCGGTGATCGGCGGATAGACCGACGGCATGAACAGGTCGATCGAGCGGCTGTCGATGATCGAATAGGCGACCTGATCGGGCTGCTCGGCGACCAGCCGGCCCCAGATCGCATAGCGTTTCGGCCAGACATCCTCGCCCTCGTCATGGAATCGCTGGCCATCCCTGTTGACGACGATCGAGAAGGGCACGCAATCCAGCCGCGTCACGATGCCGCCGTCGAATTTCGGCGCGCGCCCGTCGATGGCGACGGCGTGACATTGTGTCGGATCGCCCACGGTCAGCGCACCCTGATCGACCATGTCCCGCAGCAGGACACCGCGATTATAGGGTGTGCCGCGGATCAGGAAATTGCGCGCGGACGGGCCCCAGGCGCGGGCCAGCCAGTCGATATCGGCCTGGAACCCGCCCGAGGCCAGCACGAAGGCGCGGCCGGCGATGCTGATGATCTGGCCGCCGATGCTGGCGATGACATGGGTGGCCCGGCCTCCCTCGATGCCGACATGGCTGACTTGCGCGTCATAGGCGACGGTGACGCCCAGGTCCTGCGCGGTCAGGTAATAGGCATTGACCAGCGCCTTGCCGCCGCCAAGGAAGAAGGCATTGGTGCGGTCCAGCGACAGCGTGCCCGCCAGCGAGGGCTGGAACCGCACGCCATGGGCCTGCATCCAGGGCAGACATTCGGCCGAGTTGCGGATCGCGTGCCGGGCCAGTTCCTCGTCGGTTTCGCCCCTGGTGACGCGCAGCAGGTCCTGCCAGAATTCCTTCTCGTCATAGGTCTCGACCAGCGGACCCAGATCGCCGTGATGCATGCAGCGGAAATTGCGGGTATGGCGCGAATTTCCGCCGCGATAGGCATGGGGCGCACCTTCCAGGATCAGGACCCGGGCCCCCGCCTCGGCCGCCTCGATCGCCGCGCAGAGCGCCGCGTTGCCGCCGCCGGCGATCACCACGTCCCATGTTTGCCCTGCCAGCGATCGCGAAAGACCGTCAGTCACGTTCCGCCTCGTCTTTCTGTCTCAGGATGCGCAGCCGGGTCAGTTGGGCGCGTTCCATGTGTTCGCGCATCGCGGCCTCGGCGCGCTGTCCGTCGCGGGCGGCAAGAGCGTCGAGGACCGCCTCGTGTTCTTCGACCGCCTGCCGGGCGCGTTCCGGCGCAGCCATCGCCGAGGGGCCCAGGATCAGCAGCGTGTTCTCGACGCTGGCCGCCGCGCGCAGCAGGAACCGGTTGCGCGCCGCGTCCAGCAACCGGGCGTGGAATTGCCGGTTCAGGCGAACCAGGCGGGCGGCATCCTCGACCGCGCGGGCCATCTCGGCGTTGATCGAACGCAGCGCCTCCAGCTCCATCGGCGAGGCGGCGCGGGCCGAAAGCCGCGCGGCGGTGCCTTCCAGCACCGTCCGCATCTCGTAAAGCTCCATGATTTCGGGATAGGCCAGCTGTCGGACGACGGCGCCGCTGCGGGGCTGGTGATCGACCAGGCCGTCGGCCTCCAGCCGTCGGATCGCCTCGCGCACCGGGGTCCGGCTGACGCCGAGGCGGGCGGCAAGCTCGGTCTCGGTCAGTCGTGCGCCGGGGCGGATCGTGCCCGACCGGATCTGTTCGCAAAGCCTGTCATAGACGCCCTCACCCTGCAGGGTGCGCCGCATGCCGTCGCCTGATCCGGATTTCGGACTTTCGGTCATGCATCCAGTCGTATACATCAGGATGCAAAAGGGTCAAGTCCGGATGGGCCGGATCTGTTCCAAAGGCATCGAAGGGGCCGGTGCGCCGGCTTGCCGCCCCGGGCGCATTCTGGCAAAGGCTTTGCACATCATGCAGAAACCTGCGCGCATAGGCCGGCCTGGCCGGATGATCGTGACCTTCGCGCTGGCTCTGGCCGGGGCGGGGCTGTTTCTGGTCCTGAACCTGCCCCTGCCCTGGTTGCTGGGGCCGATGCTGGCATGCCTGATCGCGGCGTTGCTGGGCGCCCCCCTGCGCGGCGCCGGCGGCTTCAGCACCTTCATGCGGACCTTCCTGGGGGTGGCGGTCGGCGCATCCATCACCCCTGAAGTGCTGGCCGGCCTGCCCGAAATCGCGGCCTCGCTGGCGCTGGTGCCGATCTTCATCGCGATCATCGCGATGGTCGGCTATCCGCTGTTCCGGCGTGTCTTCGGCTTCGATCATGCCACCGCCTGGTATGCGGCGATGCCGGGCGGCCTTCAGGACATGCTGGTCTTCGGCGAAGAGGCGGGCGGCGACGTGCGGGCGCTGTCGCTGATTCATGCGACGCGGGTGCTGGTGATCGTGACCGTGGCGCCGCTGATCATGCGCATCTACTGGGGCGTCGATCTGGCGCGGCCGCCGGGCGCCTCGATCGCGGGCTATTCGGCGTCCCAGATCGCGCTCATGGTCGCGGCGGGTTTCCTGGGCTGGAAGCTGGCGGAACGGGCCGGATTGTTCGGCGCCTCGATCCTGGGGCCGCTGATCCTGACCATGATCCTGTCGCTGAGCGGCATCGTCCAGAACCGCCCCCCGGCCGAGATCATCCAGGCGGCGCAGTTCTTCATCGGCATCGCGGTGGGGGTGAAATATGTCGGCATCTCGGCGCGCGAATTGCGCATCGACGTGACGGCGGGGCTGGTTTATGCCGTCGTGCTGGCGCTGATCAGCCTGGTTTTCATCGAGGGGATCGTGACGCTGGGCCTGGCGCCGGGGCTGGAGGCGTTTCTGGCCTTCCTGCCGGGCGGGCAGGCCGAGATGACCGTGATCGCGATCATCGCCGGCGCCGATCTGGCCTATGTCGTCAGCCACCACCTGCTGCGGATCATGATCGTGATCCTGTTGGCGCCGATCGTCGCGCGGCTATTCCGGCGGCGCGAATAGGCGCGTATCCTGCCCCGATGAGCTGGGATTTCGAGGAAGAGGATCGGGACTGGCCACTGCCCATGGCGGATCGGCGCAGCCTGTTCGATCCGCAGCCGTGGCGCGAGGCGCAGGCCGATTGCGCCTTTGCACTGGCGCAGGCCGGGCTGGCCGCCGGGCGGCTGGAATCGCGGCTGACGCCGATGACGGGACCGGCGCGGGCCGGCGCGCTGAGGCGGCTGGCGCTGCTGGAGGCCGAGGCGATGCTGTGGGCGCAGGGCTCGCCGCTGGCCCGGCACGAGATCGGCCTGGACCTGATGGCCGCCCGCGCCGGCACCGATCTGGATGCGATGGCGCAGGCGCGGTGGGCCGTCCGGCGGCTGGAAGGACAGGGCGATCCGGCCGATCTGCGCGGCTTTCTGGGCCTGCACCGGGCCGAAGGCGTCGATGCGCCCGAGGCGCCGCTGGGGCGGCTGTCGGGGCGGGCCTTCGACCACGCGGCTGAGGGATTTCTGGCCGCCGTCCGGGGCTTGGAGCCGCTGCATCCGCTGGCCCGCGCGCCCGCGCTGCGGCTGCTGTGGCGGCTTTACGATCTGTCGCCCGAGAACGCGCCGATCGAGGCGGCGGTCTGGATCGCGCGGCGCATGGCCGCGGATTGTCCGGGCCTGCCGTTCCTGCCGATGGGACGCGCCGGGCAGCCCGCTGACGAGGGGCCGCCGAAACACCGCCTGCGACGGCATCTGGCGGCGCTGGCCGATGGCGCCTCGGCGGCGCTCGCGCATCTGGATCGGGTCGCGGCATGGTCCGCGCGCGCCGGCGTCGAGACAGAGGCAATCAAGGGGTCCAACGCGGCCCGGATCGTGGCGGCGCTGGCCGCCCATCCGCTGATGAGCACGGCCATGGTCGAGGAAAGCTGCGCCATCAGCCGCGACACGGCCGAGCGGCTGCTGGCGCGATTGGAGAGGATGGGCCTCGTGCGCGAGGCGACCGGCACGCGCCGGTTCCGCCTGTGGGCCGCCGCGATCTGAGCCGACGACATTCCCCGGCGCAAACAGCCGTTTTTCGGGAACGGCATGCGCCGACCGGCACCGCCCGTCTAACCCGCGCGCAGGCCGCGGCGGGGAATGTCCTTGATCGCATGGATGATCCCGTCCGAGCGGCCCGAGACCGCGCCCACGTCGCGGGCCAGCGCCCGCATGGCGCGGTTGTCGCCGATGAAATCCATGTGGATTCGGCCAAGGCCCGCGCGGCGCGCGGCCAGCACCGTCGCCAGCACCAGCCGCTTGCCCAGGCCGATCTGCTGGAAGGGCTGCTCGATGGAAAAGGACGCCTCGCCCTGGTCCCGAGCCGGCCATGGGATCAGCTCGCCCAGACCGCGCAGCACGCCGCCCACGAAAGCGCCGAAGATCAGCGCGTGGTCCCAGTCAACGCCGTCGGAATAGGCGCGGATCGCGTCATCCGTCAGCGCCGCGTGAAAGCGGGCACGGCGGTCTTCGGGCGACAGCCGCAGCAGGTGTGCTGCATGGTCATGGCGGTCGCGGCCTTCCAGCCCGCGCAGGCGGATGCGGGGCGGACCGAAATCCGGGGGATGGGGTATCTGCGACATGGCGCGGACCTCATGCTGCGCTGCGGCACATATGGGTCGCGGGCGCTGGCGGGTCAATCGCGGGCGGGCTTGACTTGGCGTCGCCCACGGCCGCATGTCGCGGAAATGTTCGGCTTCCGCGACCTTGCCATCATCCGCGCCATTGCCCGCCATGGCGGATTTCGCGCCGCCTCGGATTCGCTGGGGCTGGCGCAATCGGCGATCTCGCGACGGGTGCGGCATCTGGAGGACCGGATGGGCATGACCATCTTCCAACGCGACGGCCGGGGCGTGCGTCTGACCGCCGCCGGCCGCCGCCTGGTCGAGGAATCCGAGATCCTGATCGCTCAGCGCGACCGGATTCTGGGCGAACTGACGCAGGGCCTGATGGCGGGCGTCGTGCGGCTGGGCGTGGCCGAGACGATGACGCATACGGTCCTGCCCCGCATGCTGACGGATCTGCGCGCGCGCCGTCCGCAACTGCGGTTCGAAATTTCGGTCGATACTTCGGAACAGATGGCGCAGATGCTGGTCGCGGACGGGCTGGACGTGGCGATCATGATGCGCGATCAGGCGCCGCGCGGGATCAACCTGACGCCGCTGCCGCCGGTGACGCTGGGCTGGTTCGTGGCGCCCGCGCATTTCGACCTGCCGCGCCCGGCCGGGATCGACGACCTGGCGGCGCTGCCGATCGTGTCCTTTCCCAAGACGACACTGCCGCACCGGCGGGTAGCCGATTTGTTGTCGCCGGGGCGCCGGCAGGCAGCGGCGATCCACGGATCGGCCTCGTTGGCGACGGTGCTGCACCTGGTCGGGCAGGGATTCGGCATCGGCACGATTCCCCATGACATCGTAGACGCTTGGCCCCATGCGGGCCTGGAGGAAATCGCGGTGCGGCCCGAGGCGCGGCTGCCCGATCTGGATTTTGCCATCTGCTACATGCCGGAACGCAATGAGGAAATCGGACGCGCGGTAACGCGCGCGGCACTGGACGCGGCGAGGAAGTGATCACCGGGCGCGATCAATATTGCGGATAAGTGAGCGCTTGATTCAATCGGTTTCGTCAGGAATCCTTGTCGGAGAGGAGAACCGGATGATCCAGCCCCAGCCGCAACCCCAGCCCCGTCTTGCCGATCCGCGCATTCTGCGCGCCCGGATCCGCGACGGGCTGTTCGATGGCCCTACGGCGGGCCTTTGCGGTGATGCGTTGCAGGCCAATCTTGTGATCCTGCCGGGCGAGGAGGCGTCCGATTTCCTGCGCTTCTGCCAGGCCAATCCGCGCCCATGCCCGCTGCTGGCCGTGGGCGAGCCTGGCGATCCATCGCTGCCGGCGCTGGGCGACGGCATCGACCTGCGCCATGATCTGCCGCGCTATCGCGTCTGGCGCCGGGGCGCGCTGGCCGACGAGCCGGCCGACATCGCCGATCTGTGGCGGAATGACATGGTGTCCTTCGCGCTGGGCTGTTCCTTCAGCTTCGAGGATGCGCTGCTGCGCGCCGGGATCGCGGTGCGGCATCAGGAAACCGGCCGGAACGTGCCGATGTATCGCACCAGCCTGCCGACCAGGCCCGCCGGGCGCTTTTGGGGGCCGCTGGTCGTATCGATGCGGCCGATGCGGGCGGCCGAGGCGATCGAGGCCGTGCAGATCTGCGCGGGCTTTCCGCTGGCCCATGGCGCGCCGGTCCATCTGGGCGATCCGGCGCTGATCGGTATCGCGGATGTGATGGCACCCGATTACGGCGACCCGCCCGAGTTCCGCCAGGGCGAGATTCCGGTCTTCTGGGCCTGCGGGGTGACGCCACAGGCCGCAATCGCCGCCGCCCGGCCCGATCTGGCGATCACCCATGCGCCCGGCCACATGCTGGTCACCGACATTCCCGCCGGTCGCGCGACGGCGCGGCTGACCGGGGTCCATGCCGATCTGCCCATAAAAACCCAACAGGAGAGACTGACATGAAACTTGCAAAAGCCCTGCTGACCGGAACCGCGCTGCTGGCCTCGCCGGCCATGGCCGAGGAACTGGCCGTCGTCGGAAGCTGGTCGAACCTGCCGCTGTATCAGGATTTCGAGTCGCCCTTCTGGACCGAGAAGCTGCCGCAGATGACGGATGGCGAATTCACCGCGCAACTGACCAGTTTCGACCAGATGGGCATCGCCGGCGCCGATGTCTACCGGATGCTGGGCGACGGGGTCTTCGATGTCGGCTCGACCGTGGCCGATTACACGGTCGGCGATGCGCCCGAACTGGAAGGTCTGGACGTGCCGCTGATCGCCAACACGCCCGCCGAGGCCCGAAGCATGGTCAAGGCCGCCCGCCCGATGGTCGAGGAGATCATGCGCAATCGCTTCAATGCCGAGGTTCTGGGCATCGCGCCCTATCCGCCGCAGGTCGTGTTCTGCAAGGGCGAGGTCGGTTCGCTGGCCGATCTGGAGGGCAAGAAGATCCGCGGCTCGGGCCGGATGACGACCAAGCTGCTGGAGGCTCTGGGCGCGGAAGGCGTCAACATCGCCTTTTCCGAAGTGCCCGGCTCGCTGGAGCGGGCCGTGATCGACTGTGCCGTGACCGGCGCCGGGTCTGGCTATTCCGCCGGCTGGTGGGAGGTGACGGACACGCTGATGGTGCTGCCGCTGGGCGGCTGGGATCCGGTGGTGATCGCGATGAATGGCGACCGTTACGACGGGCTTTCCGGGGATCAGCAGTCGATGCTGAAATCGGCCGTGGCCGAGGGGCTGGAAGCGCCCGCCTGGGACGCCGCGCAAGGCGGGCTGGAAGGCGACATCGCCTGCCTGACGGGCCAGGGCGAATGTGCGGCCGGCGATGCGGCCTCGATGACGCTGGTGCAGCCGTCCGAGGCCGATCTCGCGGCGGCGCGGAAAGTGCTGGAAGACGAGGTTCTGCCCGACTGGGCCAGCCGCGCCGGCGCGGAATGGGTCGCGCGCTGGAATGATTCGGTCGGCAAGGCCGTCGGCGTGACCGTCCAGTAGCGCCCGCGCCGCCATGATCGACGCAACCCTTGGCGCGCTGCGGCGCGCGAACCGGGCCATAGCCCTGATCCTGGGCGCGGGCCTGATCCTGACCGTGCTTTTCATCCTGACGGATGTGATCCTGCGCAAGCTGGGCAGCGCCAGCCTGGGCGGGTCGGACGAGATCTCGGGTTATGTCATGGCGGCGGTCGCAAGCTGGGGGCTGGCCTGCGCCCTGCTTGAACGGGCCCATGTCCGCATCGACGTGATCCGGCTGAAGCTGGCCCGGCCCGCGCAGATGGCGATGGACCTGTTCGCGATGCTCGTGACCAATGGCGTCGTGCTGCTGATCGCCTGGCAAAGCTGGCCGGTGCTGGGCAAGACGCTGGAACGCGGCTCGCGCGCGAACACGCCGCTGGAGACGCCCTTGTGGATTCCGCAAGGCATCTGGTTCGCCGGCTGGCTGTGGTTCGCGATCAGCGCCACCGCGCTGTCGCTGATCGGAATCGCATTTTTGCAGGCCGCGCGGCGGGACGATTTCGACACCGTGCTGGGCATTGGATCCGAGGTGCCGGAATGATCTGGACCACTGCCATCGCGCTGCTGGGCCTGATGGCCCTGTCGATCCCGGTGGGCATCGTGCTGTTCCTGCTGGGTATTGGCGTGGGCCAGTTCTATTCGGCCTTTCCGCTGCTGCGCGGGATGGGGCAGGTGATCTGGTCGTCGTCCAATTCCTCGACCCTGATCGCCATTCCGCTGTTCGTCCTGCTGGGCGAAATCCTGGTGCGCGGCGGCGTGGCCGAACGCACCTATGCGGCGCTGGACAAGTGGCTGTCATGGCTGCCGGGCGGTCTGGTCCATGCCAATATCGCGACGGCGACCATGTTTTCGGCCACGTCCGGATCGTCGGTGGCCACCGCCGCGACCGTGGCCACCGTGGCCATGCCGCAGGCCGAGCGGCTGAACTATGATCCGCGGCTGTTTTCCGGCGCCATCGCGGCCGGCGGCACGCTGGGAATCCTGATCCCGCCCTCGATCAACCTGATCGTCTATGGCTTCCTGACCGAAACCTCGATCCCGCGCCTGTTTTCGGCCGGGCTGGTCCCCGGCCTGCTGATGGCCCTGGCCTTCATCGCGGTCACGGCGGCGATCTGCTGGGTGCGGCCGGGGCTGGGCGGGCCTTCGCGCGGCTTTTCCTGGGCCGAACGGGCGCGGTCGCTGACCCAGCTTGTGCCGATCGTGGTGCTGTTCGTGGTCGTGATCGGGTCGATCTATGCGGGTTGGGCGACGCCCACGGAAAGCGCGGCCATCGGCGTGGCCATCGCGGCGCTGATCGCGATCCTGCTGGGTGACGGTCTGGGTCCACGCGCCCTGTCCGAGGCGCTGCACGGCACCATCCGCATCTCGGCGATGATCATGCTGGTGGTGACGGGGGCGACGTTTCTGAACTTTGCCATGACCTCGGCCGGGCTGGGGCGGCAACTGACCGATCTGATCGGGGGATCGGGGCTGTCGCCCTTTGGCACGCTGCTGCTGGTCATCGCGCTGTATCTGGTGCTGGGCTTTTTCATCGAGACCTTGTCGCTGATGGTCGCGACCATCCCCATCGTTGTGCCGATCATTGCCGGGCTGGGCTATGACAAGGTGTGGTTCGGGGTGCTGTTGATCGTGCTGATCGAGATGGCGCTGATCACGCCGCCGGTGGGCCTGAACCTGTTCGTGGTTCAGGGGGCGCGGAAATCCGGCCCCATGAGCGACGTGATCATGGGCGTGATTCCCTATGTTCTGGTAATGCTGACGATGATCGCGGCACTGGTCGCGTTGCCGGGGCTGGCCTTGTGGTTGCCCTCGGTGCTGTGAAAGGAAATGGAAGATGCGATTTTCGGCCGGGGGCGAGGCCCTCGATCTGGACCTGAAACACCTGGTCGTGGCGGGCTGGACCGGCCGCGACCCCTCCGCGATCCGGCACCATATCGAGGAACTGGCCGCGATCGGGGTCAGCCCGCCTTCTGCGACACCGCTGTATTACCGGGTCTCGGCGGCGCTGCTGACGCAGGCAGGCCGGATCCAGGTGGTGGGCTATGGCTCATCCGGCGAGGTCGAGCCGCTGCTGCTGCAATCGGGCGGGCGACGCTGGCTTGGCCTTGCCTCGGACCATACCGACCGGGCGCTTGAGGCGCATTCGGTCGCCTTGTCGAAACAGGTCTGCGCCAAGCCCTGCGCGGCCGAGGTCTGGCCGTGGGAGGATGTCGCCGACCGGCTGGAGGCGATCGTTCTGGAAAGCTGGATCGACGACAGCGGGGAATGGGTGCTGTATCAGCAGGGCACGCTGGCCTCGATCCGGCCGCTGACGGAACTGGCCGCGGGGGCCGGTCTGGACGATCTGGCCGCCGAGGGTGTGGCGATGCTGTGCGGGACGTTCGGCGCCAGGGGTGGCGTGCGCCCGGCGGCACGGTTTCGCATGATGATGCGCGATCCTGCGACAGGACGCGAGATCCGCCACGATTATGCTGTTCAGACCCTGCCCGAGATCGCATGACGGCCGCCCTTCCAGATGACCGCGAGGGCACCCGCCCGATGGCAAGGATCGCGCCGCGATGAGCGACGCGCGCTCGCCCGAGGTGCTGCCCGCGGGGCCGGACGGGGTTCTGGTCCGCTTCGGCCTGACGCCCGATCCCGACGCGATGGCGGCGGCGCAGGTTCTGGCTGCGGAATTGCAAGACGACGCACCGGCCGCCGCGGTCGAGATCGCCCCGGCGCTGGTTTCGGTCCTGGTGCGGTTCGATCCGGGCCGGACCGATCGGGGCGCGGTGGCGCGCGATCTGGCGGCGCGGGCCGAACGGATCGCGGCCGCGCGTCCGGTGCTGCCCGATCCGCCCCGGCGCTGGACCATCCCGGCGGCTTTCGGCGGCGATCACGGCCCGCAACTGGCCGAGGTGGCCGAAAAGCTGGGCATGTCCGAAGATCGTGCGGTGCAGCAGATCTGCGAGTCAGATCTGCGGGTTCTGGCCATCGGCTTCGCCCCCGGCCAGCCCTATATCGGGCTGTTGCCCCGTGCCTGGAACCTGCCGCGGCTGGCCGAGATGACGCCGAACGTGCCGGTCGGCGCCGTCGTCGTCGCCGTGCGCCAGATCGTGATCTTCGGCGCGGCCTCGACCACGGGCTGGCGTCAGGTGGCGCGGACCGGGTTCCGCACCTTCGTTCCGGATCGCGAGACGCCGATGCTGCTGAAGGCGGGAGATGCGATCCGCTATGCCCCGATCGGCGCGGCCGAGATCGAGGGGCTGATGACGCCCGATGGCATGGGCGGCGCGCGGCTGGAGATCCTGCGATGAGCCGGTTGACCATCAGCCGCGCCGACGGGCTGCTGTCGGTGCAGGACATGGGGCGGCCCGGCCATCTGGGGCAGGGCCTGTCATGCGGCGGTGCGATGGACCGGATGGCCCTGATCGAGGCCGCCGCGCTTCTGGGCGCGGACACGCCGCTGGCGGCGATCGAGATGGCCGGCGCGGGCGGCGTCTTCGGCGTCGATGCGCCGATGCGGGTGGCGCTGACCGGTGCGCCGATGGCCGCCTTTCTGGACGATGCGCCGTTGCGCTGGCATGGCTGTCACCTGATCCTGCCCGGTCAAGCTCTGCGCATTGGTGGCGTGGACAGCGGCGTCTACGGCTATCTGACACCGGCGGGCGGGATCGCCACGCCGGAATGGCTGGGCAGCCGCGCCGCGCATCTGAGCATCGGCATTGGCGCGTTGCTGGACAGCGGCGACGACCTGCCCTGCGGCGAGGATCCCGACCCCGACCGCCCCGCAAGGGTGATCGAACCCGCCGCGCGCTTTGGCGGCGGCACGCTGCGGGTGATGGATGGGCCGCAGACCGGCCTGTTCGCCGATGACGTGCTGGAGGCCTTCTATGCCGCCGGTTTCAGGCGCGGGCAGCGGGCGAACCGGCAGGGGATTCTGGTTCAGACGGGGAAGGGATGCTTTACCTCGGACCATGCGGCGGGACTGGCTTCGGACGTGATCGGACCGGGCGATGTGCAACTGACCGGCGAGGGCGTGCCCTTCGTGCTGATGGCGGAATGTCAGACCATGGGCGGCTATCCCCGCATCGGTCGGGTGATCCCCGCAGACCTGCCCCGGATCGCGCAGGCCGCCGAAGGGGCGGCATTGCGGTTTCAGCGCCTCGACGCGTCCCAGGCCGATGCGCTGTGGCGCGATGATGCGGCGCTCTTGCGCGAGGCGGCGGGGCGCTGCCGCAACCTGATCCGCGAGCCCTCGACGATTGCCGACCTTCTGTCCTATCAACTGGTTGGCGGCGTCACGGCGGGGCGGGAACTGGAGGACGAATGAAGGTCGATCTGAATTCCGACATGGGCGAGGGCTTCGGCCCCTGGACGATGGGCGATGATGCCGGGCTGCTGGATGTGATCACATCGGCCAATATCGCCTGCGGCTTTCATGCCGGCGATCCCGATGTGATGGCGCGCGTGATGCGGCAGGCGCAGGGCAAGGGCGTCGGCATCGGGGCGCATCCGGGCTTTCACGATCTGCAGGGCTTCGGGCGGCGGCGGCTGCGCCTGTCGGCCGAGGAACTTGGCAACATGGTTGCCTATCAGCTGGGCGCGGCGCAGGGCGTGGCGCGGTCGCAGGGCGCGCAGGTGCGACACCTGAAGCTGCACGGCGCCCTGGCCAACATGGCCAGCGAAGACCCCGAGATCGCGCGCGCCTGCTATCGTGCGGCGCTGGCGGTCGATCCGGAAATCGTGCTGGTGGTGCTGGCCGGGACGCCAATGCAGCAGGTGGCCCGGGATCTGGGCGCGGCCTGGGCCGGAGAGATCTTTGCCGACCGTGCCTATAACGAGGATGCGACGCTGGTCGATCGCAGCCAGCCCGGCGCGGTCCTGCATGATGCAGCGCAGGTCGGCGCGCGGATCGAGACGATGCTGCGGGCGGGCGCGATCATCACCGCATCGGGCAAGCAGATCCCGTGCCGGATCGACACGATCTGCGTGCATGGCGACAGCCCCGGCGCGGTGGCGATGGCACGGGCGCTGCGCGATCATCTGGGCGCGGCCGGGATCGAGGTCGCGCGGTTCTGACCGGGGCCGCGCCGCCGGAAATGCGCCGCTGCGCAAGACATGCAGTTTTTTGCCTGCACGTCTTGACGAGCAGGTTTTTACCTGCATATTAGTTCCTGTCCCGAGGCGGAATCGAGAATGGATGACGACAAGGTCTTCAAGGCGCTGGCCGATCCCGGCCGCAGGCGCCTGCTGGATCGGCTGTGCGAGCAGAACGGCCAGACGCTGGGCCAGCTTTGCGACCGGATGGAGATGACGCGCCAGTCGGTGACCCAGCATCTGGGGATTCTGGAAGACGCGAACCTCATCAGCACCGTCAGGCGGGGGCGCGAGAAACTGCACTTCATCAATCCGGTCCCGCTCTACGAGGTCTATGGGCGCTGGATCCGAAAGTTCGAGGAGGGCCGTCTGGGTCTTCTGTCCGACCTCAGACAGCAATTGGAACAGGAGTGAGCGATGACCGACATGTCAGCCAGCTTCGTCTATGTCACCTATATCCGCACGACGCCCGATAAGGTCTTCGAGGCCATTACCCGACCCGAGATCGCCTGCCGCTACTGGGGGCATGAAAACATCTCGGACGACTGGCAGCCCGGATCGGAGTGGCGCCATGTCCGCACGAATCCGGCGCGCAGTGTCGATCTGGTGGGCAAGGTGCTGGAAAGCGACCCGCCCCGGCGCCTGGTGCTGAGTTGGGCGAATGAAAGCCAGCAGGACGACCCCGCCCAGTTCAGTCGCGTGACCTTTGACATCGAGCAGCAGGACCGGATGGTCAGGCTGACCGTCACCCACGAGGATTTGCAGCCCGGCAGCGGGATGCTGAAGGGGATCACCGAGGGCTGGCCGCTGGTCCTGTCCAGCATGAAATCGCTGCTGGAAACCGGGCAGGGGATGGATCTGTAGGCGGAAGCCGCGTCAGTGGCAGCGACCGCCCGGCATCGGGCGCTGCCACTTTTTCCACAAGGCCCGCTTTCAGAACGGGCTGTCGGGAAAGTAGAATTGTTCCGCGTTTTCCGGCGTGATCAGCTGGCTGCCGATGATGAAGCGGCCGACCATCGGCGCGCCGGACACGAAGTTCAGCGCCGTCATCTCGATCGCCGAGGAAATCAGCGCCGGCGGATAGGTCACATCGACCGGCAGTTGCGGGTCACCCTCCATGATGCGCTTGACGATTTCCTTCATCCCGGCCCCGCCGATCACCCACATCTCGTCAGTCCGGTCGGCGGCGGCGATCGCCTCCATCACGCCGATGGCCATGTCGTCATCGGCTGCCCAGACGGCGTCGATCTGGGGATATTTCGACAGGTAATCCTGCATCACGGTAAAGGCGTCGTCGCGGTTCCAGTTGCCGTGCTGCATGTCGAGGATCTCGATATCCGAGCCCTCCAGCGCCGTCTGGAACGCCTCCACGCGCTCGTTGTCCAGCGTGGTCGGGATGCCGCGCAGCACGACGATCTTGGCGCCCGGCTGAAGGTTTTCCTTGAAATATTCGCCCGCGACACGGCCGAAGGCGGTATTGTCGCCGGCGACATACAGATCCTCGATCCCCTCTTGCGACAGGCCGCGATCGACGACGGTGACGAACTTGCCGGCCTTTTTCACCGCGGCGACCGGGGCGGTCAGCGGTTCGGATTCGAAGGGCAGCACGATCAGCGCGTCGATGTTGCGCGTGGCCATCATGTCCTCGATATCGCTGACCTGCTTGGCCGCGTCGCCCGCCGTGGACAGCACGAATTCAAGATTCGGATAGACCTTGCCCAGTCGGTCGATCGTGTCCTGGGCGTGCCAGTTCAGCCCGCCCATGAAGCCGTGGGTGGCCGACGGGATCGACACGCCGATGATGGTCTTTTCGCCGTCCTGCTGCGCGACGGCGGCGCCGCCGGCAAGGCCCAGCACCGCGACGATGGCCGCGGATTTCATCAGGCTTCTGCGTTTCATTCCTTTCCCTCCCTTGGATCACCGCTCGTCGGCGGTGCGTTTTTCCCGCTGCAAGACGACAGCGAGGACAATGATGATTCCCTGGATGGCGCCGTTCAGATAGGGGCTGACCAGATCGGCGAGGTTCAGGATGTTGTCGATCAGCGACAGGATCAGCACGCCCACGACCGTGCCCCAGACGCGGCCCCGCCCGCCCTTCAGCGCGGTGCCGCCGATGATGACGGCGGCGATCGCCTCCAGTTCCCACAACACGCCGGTCCCGCCCGAGGCCGAGCCGAGGCGCGGCACGTACAGAACCGTGGCCAGCCCGACCAGAAGGCCCAGAAGCATGTAGGTCAGCAGCCGCGCGCGATTCACGTCGATGGCGGAATAGCGCGCCACCCGGTCGTTCGAGCCGATCGCCTCGACATGGCGACCGAAGCGGGAATGGCGCATCATCCATTCGCCCGCCATGGCGGTCAGCGCGAAGACGATGATCGGCCAGGTGATCCAGCCGATGCCGCCGTAATAGACCGGGCGATAGAGGGTGCGCAGCCCGTAATCCAGGCTGAGCGTGCCGCCGTCGGCCAGCCATGTCACCAGCGACCGGAAGATGCCCATCGTGCCCAGGGTGACGATGAAGGGTTCGATCCTTGCCTTGGTGATCAGCGCGCCGTTCAGGTATCCCGCGGCGATCCCGCCAAGGATGGCAACGCCCATGCCGATGATGATCGTGCCCCAATTCTCGCCCAGGCCGGGCAGGGCGGCGTTCATCGCGATGATGGCGATGCCGGCCAGAAACGCGGCCATCGAGCCGACCGACAGATCCAGCCCGCCCGCGGTGATGACGAAGGTCATGCCGACCGCGATCATGCCGATAAAGGCGGAACGGGCCAGCACGTTGGTGATGTTGGCCGGCGCCAGGAAGGCCGGGTTCAGCAAAGCGCCCAGAATGACCAGCGCAATCAGCGCGATCAGCGGGCCGAGGGTATGCAGATCGGGTTTCATGCGGCCTCGCCCCTGACGCCCATGGCAAGGCGCACGATCCTGTCTTCCGTCATGTCGTTTCCCGTGACCTCGCCGGCGATGCGGCCCTCGCGCATGACCAGGACGCGGTCGGCCAGGCCGATCACCTCGGTCATTTCGCTGCTGATGACGATCAGGCTGCGACCCTGCGTCGCCAGATCGCGGATGAAGGCATAGATCTGCGCCTTGGTGCCCACGTCGATGCCGCGCGTCGGTTCGTCGATGATGATGATGCGGGGATCGGGCAGCATCGTCTTGGCCAGCAGCAGCTTCTGCTGGTTGCCGCCCGACAGCTTGCCCGCGATCATCGTGCGGCTGGGCGCGCGGATGTCGAATTCCCGTGTGGCCCGGTCCAGCGCCACATCCTCGGCCTGCGTATCCAGCCGCAGATGGCCAAAGCGGGACAGGCTGGCCAGGGTCAGGTTCTCGCGCAGGCCCTTGTCCAGCAGCAGACCGGCCTCTTTCCGATCCTCGGTCAGATAGGCCAGCCCCGATGCGAAGGCGTCCCGAAGGCTGCGGATCGCGACCGGCTGGCCGTTGACGCGGATCTCGCCCGTGGATGCGCGCAGACCGACCAGCCCCTCGGCCAGCTCGGTCCGACCCGAGCCGACAAGGCCGGCAAGGCCCAGCACCTCGCCTTCGTGCAGGGTGAAACTGACGTCGTGGACCTTGCCCGGCACGGTCAGGCCCGTGACCTGCAAGGCGGGCCTGTCGGAATGGCTGCCCTTGGGCGGATAGAAATCCTGCAATTCGCGGCCGACCATGGCGGTGGCCATGCCGTCTTCGGTCAATTCGCCGCGCATCGCCTGCCGCACGACGCGGCCGTCGCGCAGCACGGTGATGCGGTCGGCCAGATGCGCGACCTCGTCCAGCCGGTGCGAGCAATAGAGGATCGCGACGCCTTCGCGGCGAAGCCGGTCGATCTGTTCGTAAAGCGTGCCGACCTCGCGGTGGGTCAGGACCGCGCTCGGCTCGTCCATGATCAGCACGCGGGCCTTGCGCGACAGGGCCTTGGCGATCTCGACCATCTGGCGGTTGGGCACGGACAGGTCGCGGATCGGCGTGTCGGGGCTGATCGGGGAATGGAGCCGGTCCAGCAGGGCGGCGGTGTCTCGGCGCATCGCCTGGTGGTCCAGCCGCCAGCCGCCTGTTTCTCGCCCCAGAAAGATGTTGGCCGCGACCGACAGGTCGGCGGCAAGGTTGAATTCCTGGTGAATCACGACGATGCCCTGCGCCTCGGCCCGCGGGCCGCTGGCGAAGCGGACGGCCTGGCCGTCCAGCAGGATCTGGCCCTCGGTCGGATCCAGAAAGCCGCCGAGGATCTTCATGATGGTGGACTTGCCGGCGCCATTCTCGCCGATCAGGGCATGGACCTGACCCGGTTCAAGCGCCAGATCGACGTGGTGCAGCACCTCGATCGGGCCGAAACGTCTGGAGACATCCTGAAGGGCCAGCACCGTCATTCCGCCACCCTGATCCAAGCCCCGTCGCGGGCCGAGGATTCCTGCGCCGCCGCGATGAAGGCCATTCCCGACAGGCCGGCTTCAAGGCCCGGCACGCGGTCCAGATGCGTCGTGTCTCCCCGGATGATCGCCGCGATATCGCTGTAAAGATTGGCGAATCCTTCCAGGTATCCTTCGGGATGGCCGGGTGGCGTGCGGAAGGATGCGCTGCGATCCTGCGCGCGGGTCAGGATGCGGGGGGCATCGTCCCTGGGCGTGAAGATCAGCCGCTCGGGATCGGGCAGGCGCCATGCCAGCGCGCCTTCGGTGCCGAAAAGACGCAGCGACAGCCCGTTCTCCTGCCCGATCGCGACCTGGCTGGCCCAGATTCCGCCCTTGGCCCCCGAGCCATAGCGCAGGGCGATCCGGGCATCGTCGTCGATGGGCCGGCCCGGCACGATGCTGGACAGATCGGCCGACAGGCGGTCGGGCGTCTGGCCGGTCACGAACGCGGCCAGTTGCCAGGCATGGGTGCCGATATCGCCAAGCGCGCCGGCGCCCGCGCGAACCGGATCGGTGCGCCATTCGGCCTGTTTGCCCCGCGCCGGTCCAGACAGCCAGCCTTGCAGATATTCCGCCTGCACCAGCCGCAGATCGCCAATGGCGCCCTCGGCCACCATCGCGCGGGCCTCGCGGATCATTGGCAGGGCGCTGTAATTGTGGGTCAGGAAGAAGCGGGCGGTGCCTGACTTGGCGGCGGCTTCGATCTCGGCGGCCTGACCCCGAGTGGCGGCCAGCGGCTTGTCGCAGATGACGTGGATGCCCGCGTTCAGGAAGGCTGCGGCGGGGGCTGCGTGCATGTGGTTCGGGGTGACGATCGCCACGGCCTCGATCCCGTCTTCGCGCGCGGCCTCGTCGCGGGCCATCGCGCCGAAGTCGTCATAGCCCCGCACGCCCAGTTCCGCCGCGCTGGCCTGCGCCCGGCCGGGTTCCGAGGACAGCGCCCCGGCCACGAGCGTGAAATGCCCGTCCATCCGCGCCGCGATGCGGTGGATCGCGCCGATGAAGGCGCCGCTGCCGCCACCGACCATGCCCAGCCGGATCGGCCTCATAATCCAAGCGCCTTGTCGATGGCGGCGCGGTCCACGCCGGATGCCGCGAAATCGTCGAAGGCATGGGGCGTCACCCGGATGATGTGGTCGCGCACGAAGGCTGCGCCTTCGCGGGCCCCGTCCTCGGGGTGCTTCAGTGCACATTCCCATTCGACCACGGCCCATCCGTCAAAGCCGTATTGCGTCAGCTTCGAGAAGATCGCCCCGAAATCGACCTGCCCGTCACCGAGGCTGCGGAACCGGCCCGCCCGATCGGCCCAGGTCTGGAAACCGCCGTAAACGCCCTGCCGCCCGGTCGGGCGAAATTCGGCATCCTTGACGTGGAACATCCGGATCCGGTCGCGATAGATGTCGATGTTCTGAAGGTAATCGAGCTGTTGCAGAAGGTAGTGGGACGGATCGAACAGCATGTTGGCGCGACCGTGATCCTTCACGCGGTCGAGAAACATCTCGAAGGTGATGCCGTCATGCAGATCTTCGCCGGGATGGATCTCGTAGCAGATGTCGACGCCGTGATCCTCGGCCAGATCCAGCAGGGGCTGCCAGCGGGCCGCCAGCGTGTCGAAGGCGGCCTCGACCAGTCCGGGGGCACGCTGCGGCCAGGGGTAGAGATAGGGCCAGGCCAGGGCACCGGAAAAGGTGGCCATCCGGTCCAGGCCCAGAAGCCGGCTGACCCGGATCGCGCGGCCTATCTGATCGACCGCCCATTCCTGCCGCGCGGCGGGATCGCCGCGCAGGCCAAGGGGCGCGAAGGCGTCGAAACCGGCGTCATAGGCGGGGTGGACCGCCACCAGCTGACCTTGCAGATGGGTCGAAAGCTCTGTCACCTCGACCCCGTTTTCGCGCGCGGTGCCCAGGAATTCGTCGCGGTAATCCTGCGAGGATTCGGCCCGGTCCAGATCCAGAATGCGCGGATCGCTGGTTGGCACCTGCACGCCCAGATAGCCGCAACCGGCGGCCCAGCGGGTGATCCCGTCCCAGGTGTCGAACGGCGCGGCTTCGCCGATGAACTGCGCCAGAAACAGCGCCGGTCCCTTGATCGTCTGCATGGCTCCCCCCTTCCACATGGTCAGCCTGCACGGCCCTGCAATCGATTGCAAACATTTTCTTGCGGCGCCGCGCGGTGGCGCATACCCTTTCGCGATGGATCACGAGGCCAATCCGCCGGGGCGGGCAAAATTGTCGGATGTGGCGCGGCTTGCGGGGGTGTCGGCCTCGACCGTCAGTCGGGTTCTCTCGCGGCCCGATCTGGTGGCCGAGCCGACGCGGACCCGCGTGGCCGAGGCTGTGGCCGCGACCGGATACCGGCTGAACCATGCCGCCCGCAACCTGCGCAAGCAGCGCACGGGCAGCGTCGTGGCGCTGGTGCCCAACCTCGGCAACCCTTTCTTCGCCAAGATCCTCGACGGGATGGGGCGCGAACTGGCGGCGGCGGGCTATGATCTGCTGGTCGCCGACACGCTGGACGAAAGCGGCCGTCACCGCGATCTGCGCGCCTTTCTGGATCCGTCCCGCGCCGATGGCATCATTCTGCTGGACGGGCTGGTGCCCCATGCCGATCTGACCGGCGGGGCGGGGCTGCCGCCCGTGGTCACGGCCTGCGAATGGATCGAGGGCGCGGATCTGCCACGGGTGGTGCTGGACAATCGACAGGGCGCGCGGCTGGCTGTCGCGCATCTGCGCGAGCTGGGTCACGACCGCATCGGCCTGATCGGCGGGCCGCCCGACAATGTGCTGCACAAGGCCCGGCTGGACGGCGCCATGCAAGAGGCGCGGAATGCCGGGATCACGCTGTTTCCGGGCGATTTCAGCCTGCAGGCGGGCCGGGCCGCGGCGCGCGACTGGATCGCGATGCCGGCGCATAGCCGCCCGACCGCCGTCTTCGCCTTTTCGGACGAGATGGCCTGCGCCTTTCAGTCAGGTCTGATCCGGGCCGGTTACCGGGTGCCCGCCGACCTGTCGCTGATCGGCTTCGACGATATCGACCTGGCCTCGCATCTGACGCCGGCGCTGACTACCATCCGCCAGCCGAAACGCGCCCTGGGCCGGGAGGCCGCACGAATCGTCCTGGCCCGGATCGCCGGGCACGCGGCGCCTGCCATCACGCGGTTGCAGCCCAGGCTGATGGTGCGGGAAACGACGGCCGCTCCGCCGGAATCGGCGAATCGGACGGCCTCTCCGACCGGCGCGTGATCGAACGCCGGAGCCAAGGGGCGGACAGGAATTTCAACCGGAATTCCCGCGGGTTGTCGTTAACTTCTCGGTAATGTGTTGCATTCTCTGCAATTCGGGCGAGCATCGCACGAAATGCGCGCTAAGGTTGTGCCAGCACAAAAACCTGAACGGACCTGAACGATGTCGATCGCCTCCGCCGCCGAACGCTATTTCGTCAGCCTCGTGAATGCGAGCCGCGCAAGTTACGGGCTGGACCCCCTGCGCATCGAAACCGCGCTGAACCAATCGGCGGACGCGCATTCGGCCTGGATGCTGTCGGCGGATGTCTTTTCGCATACCGGCCGCGGCGGCAGCAGCCCGACAGACCGGATGCGGGCGGCGGGGCTGGATCTGGATGGGCGCTGGATGACGTCGGAAAACATCGCCTATCGCAGCGTGACGACGGGCGACGGGCTGAACGACGATGTGCGCGCCCTGCACCGGATGTTCATGGACAGCCCCTCGCATCGCGCCAATATCCTCAACCCCGATGCCGAGGTGATCGGGATCGGTCTCAAGGTCGGCGACTTCACCCGCGACAATCAGGACTACAAGGTTCTGATGGTCACGCAGAACTTTGCGGCAACCGATGGCGATGTCGATATCGACTACAGCAACGGCCTGCCGAGACTGCCGCTGCCGGATCTGGCGGTGACGCAGCCGGGCCGAGCCGCATGGCTGCCCCATTTCGACGGCCAGACCTATCTCAGCGCGCCATCGGGATCGGTCCGGGGGACGAGTCGCGGCGACGACATCCGGCTGGGCGGCTTCGACACCTTCGTTCGGGCGGGCAGCGGACATGACTGGATCGCGGGCGGCAATGGCGACGATACGCTGGAGGGTCAGGGCGGAAATGACCGGGTGCTGGGACAGGGCGGCAACGACCGCCTGGTCGGCGGGCTGGGCAACGACCTGATGCATGGCGGCAATGGCGACGACCTGATTCTCGGCAAGGACGGCAACGACCGGCTGACGGGCGGCGCCGGTGCCGACCTGGTCTATGGCGGCGCGGGCAATGACCGGATCGCCGGAGGCTCGGGCGATGACCGGCTGGTCGGCGTCGGCGGCGACGATTATCTGGCCGGAAATGATGGCGATGACCGGCTTGAAGGGCGCGGCGGCGACGATACGCTGCGTGGCGCGGCGGGCAATGACACGCTGATCGGCGGCGCGGGCGCGGACAGTTTCATCTTCGGCCCGGGCGGCGGCGTCGATCGGGTGGCGGATTTCGATCCGATCGAGGACCGGGTGATGATCGCGCGAAGCGCCATCGGAACCAGCGACGCGAATTTCATCAGCGACGCGATCCGCGAGACGGCAGGTGGCGTCATTGTCGAGCTTCTGGACGCGGACAGGATCGTCTTCGTGGGCGAGAGCCTCAGCGCCCAGGACGTGACGAACGCGATCTACCTGGTCTGATCACGGCCGCTGAAAAGTTCGGCATATTCGGCCCGCAACGCGGCTTTCTGCACCTTGCCCATCGTGTTGCGCGGCAATTCGTCGATGATCATCACCTTCTTGGGCTGCTTGAATCTGGCCAGCCTGTCCGAGAGGTCGGCGATGATCGCATCCGGGTCCGGTTCGGCCCCTTCGGCGCGCGCGATCACGGCCACCACGCCTTCGCCGAAATCGGGATGCGGCACGCCGATCACGGCGCTTTCCAGAACGCCCGGCATCTCGTCGATCAGCAGTTCGACCTCCTTGGGATAGATGTTGAAGCCGCCCGAGATGATCAGATCCTTGCCGCGTCCCACGATCACCACATAGCCGTCCGGATCGATCATGCCCAGATCGCCGGTTCGGAACCAGCCATCCGGCGCCAGATCCTCGGCCGTCTTGTCGGGCATTCGCCAATAGCCCTGGAACACGTTATCGCCGCGAACCTCGATCTGGCCTATCTCGCCGCGCGGCAGCAAGGATCCGTCCTCGCCGGTGATCCGCAGCGCGACGCCGGGCAGCGGAAAGCCCACCGTGCCCGCCCGCCTCTCGCCCTCATAGGGGTTCGAGGTGTTCATGTTGGTTTCCGTCATGCCATAGCGTTCGAGAATCCGGTGCCCGGTCCGATCCTCGAAGGCGCGATGCGTCTCGGCCAGCAGCGGTGCGCTGCCCGAGGTGAACAGCCGCATCTTCTGCACCAGTTCGCCGGTAAAATCGGGCCGGTCCAGCAGGCGGGTGTAGAAGGTCGGCACGCCCATCATGCTGGTCGCCCGCGGCAGCAGCTCGATCACCTGGGCCGCATCGAATTTCGGCAGCCAGATCATCGCCCCGCCGGCCAGCATCAGCACGTTCGAGGCGACGAACAACCCATGCGTGTGAAAGATCGGCAGCGCGTGCAGCAGCACGTCCTCCGAGGTGAAGCGCCAGGCATCGGCCAGCACGCGCGCGTTCGACAGCAGGTTGTCATGGCTCAGCATGGCGCCCTTGGACCGGCCGGTCGTGCCCGAGGTGTAAAGGATCGCCGCCAGATCATCGCCCCGGCGTGGCACCGGGTTCTGCACCTCGGCATGGCAGATCGCGGCCTCGATCAAGTCGCCCTCGCCATCCGCGTCCAGCGTCATCAGCTTGCCGCCATCGGGCAGGAAGTCGTCGCGCCGGGCCGCGCGGGCGGGATCGCAGACGACAAGCGCGGGTTCGGCATCGCCGACGAAATAGGCGATCTCGGCCGGGGTATAGGCCGTGTTCAGCGGCAGAAAGACCGCGCCCGCGCGGATCGTCGCCAGATAGAGGGCCAGCGCCTCGGGTGATTTCTGGACCTGCACCGCCACCCGGTCGCCGGGCTTCACGCCCTGCGCCGTCAGCAGGTTCGCAAGCCGGCCCGACAGGCGATGGATGTCGTCATAGGACAGGCTTGATCCGTCCGGCAGGATCAGGAAATCGCGCGCCTCGCCCTTGTGCGGGGCCATCAATGCGTCGAAAAGCGTGTTCGTCATGTCTTGCTGTCCGTTTTGGTCCGTCTGCCGGCCGGGGCGGCCTCGATCTCGGCCTTGCGCGCGATGTCCTGCAACCGCTTCGGCGCGGCGATGATACCGCGTTCGGTGAAATCGTCGTGCTGGGCCTCGATCCGGCGCCGGTCATAGAGGTAGTTGACCATCATCCCGAGGCTTTGCCTCGTTCCCCGGTCCGAAATGTCGGCGCCGGCGATCAGGCGGTGCGCCTCGGCGCCGTTGCCCAGGTGAAAGCGGGCCACCGGATCGCGGGGCCGGCCTTTGGCATCCTTGGCCAGCAGAAGGTAGCGCGCGGTCTGTGCGGTCAGCGGGCCGGGCTGCGGATCGCGCAGCAGGGCGGTGGCCTCGGCCTCGCCCGCGGCGGCCCGTTCCTCCAGCCAGGCGCGCAGGCCGGGAATCGGCGACAGCGTGACGAAGGTCGCCAGTTCGGGCAATTCGCGGGACAGTTCGGCGACCACGTTCTTGATCAGCAGATTGCCGAAACTGATGCCCGCCAGCCCCGACTGGCAGTTCGATATGGAATAGAAGACGGCCGTATCGGCGTCTTCGGGGTCCAGCGGTGCACGGCTTTCGTCGATCAGCGCCTGCACGGAATCGGGCAGCCCGCGGGTCAGCGCGACCTCGACGAAGATCAGCGGCTCGTCGGGCATGGCGGGATGCATATAGGCATAGCAGCGCCGATCCACCGGCAGGACCCGGCGCTGAAGATCGCGGAAATCGCGGATCTCGTGGACCGCCTCGTATTCGATCAGCTTTTCCAGCAGCAAGGCCGGGCTGTGCCAGTCGATGCGCAGCAATTGCAGAAATCCGCGATTGAACCAGGATCGCAGCAGGTGACGGAAATCGGCATCGACGCGGGCAAAGGTCCGGTCGCGGCCCGTCAGCCGCAGCAGGTCGGCGCGCATCCCCACCAGCCGGACGGTCCCGCCCTGCGCCATGTTCAGCCGCCGCAGCAATTCCTGGCGCGGAGGCTCGGCCAAGCGCGACAGGGCTTCCAGATCGGCGGGCGATCCCTTGTCCAGCCAGACCTTTGCAGCCCGGGCCAGCGCCGCGTGGTCGGGGTCGAAACCGTCGCGCAGGCCCTCGAAGAAGATGCGCTTTTCGGGATCGTCCAGCGCGGCATAGCCCGCCAGGATATCCGCCGCGACCGCCATGCCGCGGGTTTCCGATTGCAGTTCCGTCAGCGCGCGCGCGGCCCCGATCAGCGCATCCGGCGCCGGCGGCGGCGTGCCCTTGCCGCGCCGCCAGCCGGAACTGACGACAAGGCTGCTGAGGCGGTCATAGAGCTGCGCCGTCAGCGTCATAGCGCGGGCCCCATGATCAGATCCGGCAGGAACAGGGCGATCTGCGGAAAGATCGACAGCAGCACCATGCCGAGCACCATCATCCCGACGAAGGGCAGCGAGCCGTAGAGAATGTCGCGCAGCGAAATCTGCGGCGCGATCCCGTTGATGACATAGAGGTTCAGCCCCACCGGCGGCGTGATCAGCCCGATCTCCATGTTGATCGTCAGGATGACCGCGAACCAGTAGGGATCGAAGCCCGCCGAATCGAGGATCGGCATCAGGATCGGCGCCGACATCAGGATGATGGCGACCGGCGGCAGGAAGAAGCCCGCGACCAGCAGAAAAAGCTGGATCACGATCAGCAGGATCCAGCGATTGACCTCCAGATCGGCGATGGCACCGGCGACGGTCTGGGTGATGAACAGCGAGGACAGGGCAAAGGCGAACAATTCGGCCGCACCGATGATCAGCATGATCATCACCGCCTCGCGGATGGTGTCGCGGAAGATCGCGATCATCGGGCCCGCCCGCCACATCCGGTAGATGATCGCGACCAGCAGGATGCAGATCAGCGCGCCGGTGCCGGCCGCCTCCGAGGGCGTGGCGACACCGCCATAAAGCACGAAAAGGATGGCGGCCACGATCAGCAGGAAGGGCAGCACGCGGGGCAGGTTCTCAAGCCGTTCGGCCAGCGAATAGCGCCGCGTCACATCGCCAAGCGCGATCCCCTTGCGCCAGCAATCGATAAGCGCCCAGGCCATGAACAGCACCGTCAGCATCAGCCCCGGCAGCAGCCCGGCCAGAAACAGCCGCCCGATAGAGGTCTCGGTCGATATGCCGTAGACGATCATCGTGACCGAGGGCGGGATCAGGATGCCCAGCGTGCCGCCCGCCGCGATGGATCCGGCGGCCAGGCTGTCGGGATAGCCGCGCTTGGTCATTTCCGGGATGCCCATCTTGCCGATGGCGGCACAGGTTGCGGGGCTGCTGCCCGACAGCGCGGCAAACAGCGCGCAGGCGCCGATATTGGACATGACCATGCCGCCCGGCACCCGGTAAAGCCAGCGGTCCAGCGCTTCGTACAGATCCCTGCCCGCGGGCGAACTGGCGACGGCGGCGCCCATCAGGATGAACATCGGCACCGAGACCATGCCGAAATTGGCCAGCCCGGCGAAGAAGGTTTCGGACAGACCACCGATGGCGCTGAACCCCTCGGACAGGACCAGCGCCGCGACCGCGACGAAGCCAAGCGCGAAGGCGATGGGTGTGCCCGCGCCCAGCAGGCCCAGCATCGTGACCAGAACGGCGATACCCGCCATGGACGGAGACATCAGACCTCCTTGCCGGGCGTCTCGCCCGTGATCGCCATCAGCATCTGCACGATCAGTTGCAGCATCATCAGCCCCATCGCGAAAGGCACCGGCCAGAACGGGATCCACAGAGGCAGCGCCCAGATCGTGTCGGTCGTCCAGCCGCGCGAGGCGGCCTCGTAGAGAAAGACGAAACCGGACCAGGCCAGCGCGCCGACAAAGCCCAACGAGGCCAGCCCCGAGATCAGCGCGAAGACCCGCCGCAGCCCCGGACCGGCCGCCTCGACCAGCAGATCGACCCCGACATGGCCGCGCAGCGCCAGCACGTAGGGGCTGCCCAGCATCATCGCCGCCGTGGTGGCGTAGATGACGAATTCGGTCTGCCACACGGTCGAGGCGCCCAGAACATAGCGGGAAAACACCATCTGCGTCACCACGACCGTCGCCGCGGCCAGCAGCATCATCGCAAGCAGGCCGCTGAGCCGGGCAAGACCGTTCAGAAGCCGCAGAAGGCCGCTCATCGCCACCCTCCGCGGCTTCCCGTTCCGCGGGTCATCGCCAGGATCATTCGACCGCCATCGCCTGGTCGATCAGATCCTTGCCGCCCTCGACCTCGTTCGAGAAATTCTTGTACGAGGTATCCTGAGCGATCTTCAGCCAGGCATCGAAATTCTCGGGCGACATGGTGACGACCTCGACCCCGGCCTTCTCGAAGGTGTCCACCATCTTGCTGTCCAGCCCGGCGGCCTGTTCGGCGAACCATTCCTCGGCCCGCTGGCCGGCATCCTTCAGCGCCTGCTGCTGTTCCGGGGTCAGCCGATCGAACGTCTTCTTCGAGATCAGGACCGGTTCATACATGAACCACAAGGCGTTTTCACCCGGTGCGGTCAGGCATTTGGCCTGTTCATACAGCCGGTAGCTGACCATCGACCCCGACGAGGTATTGGCCGCATCCAGAACGCCGGTCTGCATCCCGGTATAGATCTCGGACGAGGGCATCGAGGAAATCGAGGCGCCCGCGCCGACCAGCATCTGCTCGAAGGCCGGTCCCGCCGCCCGCGTCACCTGGCCCGAAATCGTGTCCGGCGCGGTGATGCAGTTCTTCTTGCTGACGAAACCTCCGGCAAGCCAGGCATCCGACAGGACCATGGCCCCGTTATCCTCGATCAGCTTGTGGATCGTGTCCATGAAGGGCGAATCGTTCAGCCGCGCGGCGCGTTCGTGGTTGCGCACCAGTCCCGGCATCAGCGTCACGCTGAATTGCGGCACCCGTCCCGCCGCGTAGTCCAGCGGGAACGAGGTCATGTCCAGTTGCCCGCTGGTCAGCGCGCTCCATTGTTCCTTGGCCTTGTAAAGCGATTCACCCGGATAGACGCGGATTTCCAGATCGACGCCGGCATCGGCCACGTCCTTGGCGATCATCTGCATCATCTCGTCGCGGGCATCGCCCTTGCCGCCCGGAAACTGGTGGCTGGCTTTCAGAACCTCGGCCCCGGCGGCCAGCGGCATCGCGACACTCAGCGCCAGAACGGCGCAGGTTGACTTGAACTTCATCTTTCCTCCCTCGGGCGGAGCCCGCCCCGTTTCGCCGCGTCGGACGCGGCTGTTCATTCTCCCGGTGCTCATTCTGTCTCGACTTTTGTGTATACACAAGCAATAATTATGCACACAAACAGAAAGGATCGTGATGGCCAGCGCCGCCGATGACATCAGCGAGAGGCTGGAGGCCGAGATCGTCGAAGGCGTCCTGCCCCCCGGCACGCGACTGGAAGAGCCCGCCCTGGCCGAGCGTTTCGGCGTCTCGCGCACGCCGGTGCGCGAGGCATTGCAGCGCCTGTCGGCATCGGGGCTGGTCGAACTGAAGCCGCGCCGGGGAACGCAGGTGCTGAACCCCTCGATCGGACGCATCGTCGAGATGTTCGAGGTGATGGCGGAACTGGAGGCCGTCTGCGCCCGGCTTTGTGCGCGACGCGGCGACCCCGACCTGTTTGCGGATCTGCGCGGCTGGCTGGCCCGCTGCGCGGCGGCGGCCGATACCGGCGACGCCTCGGCCTATTATACCGCGAACAAGGGCTTTCACAGCGCCATCTATCGCGGATCGGGCAACCTGTTCCTGTCCCAGCAGGCCGAATTGCTGCATCTGCGGCTGACGCCCTTTCGCCGTCAGCAACTGCGTCTGCCCCGCCGCCTGCGTCAGTCGCTGGCCGAACACGGACGGATCGTCGCCGCCATCGAGGCGGGCGACGCCGCGGCGGCCGAGGCCGCGCAGCGCGCCCATATCCTGATCCAGGGCGAACGCTTTGCCGATCTTCTGGCCCAGCATGGCAGCGGCCGGGAATGAGGCATCGGTCAGCGCGGGCTCGGGTGGCGGCGACAGCAATGTCGCGGCCGCGCGCCAGGCCGCAGGGCGGGGCTGAATGACGATGGCGGGCTGAGCAGAGTCCATATCGTGGACGCATGTCATTCGATTCTTTGCCGGGATTTTCTTCTTGCCCGGCAGGCTTTCCCTGCCTAACGTCCGGCCCCGGGAACGGCCGTCCATATCGTGGATGGCGGCGCCGGGGGGCGCCAGGGAGAGGATCGCGGATGCAGCTGGCTGATGAGCCGGATGCCGAGCTGGCGCTTGGCGGGGTCGAATCACTGTCACAGCCCAGGCGGGCGGAATCCTGGATGCGGCCGGTCGAGCTGGCCTCGGCGGCGCTGCTGGTGGTGATGATCGTCACGGTCCTGGCCAATGTCACCTCGCGCTATCTGTTGAACAAGCCGCTGATCTGGGGCGACGAGGTTGCCTCGATCGCATTCATCTGGATGGCGATGTTCGGCGCGGCGCTGGCGGTGGATCGCCACGAACACATGCGGCTGACGGTGTTCCTGCCGATGCTGCCCGCGCCCCTGACCCGCTGGGTCGAGGTGGCGGGGCAGGCGCTGGTGGCGGTGCTGCTGCTGCGGCTGCTGCCGGTCGCCGCCAGCTATGCCTACGAGGAAAGCTACGTCACCTCGCCCGCCTTGGGAATTCCGATGTCGTGGCGGGCCTCGGCGCTGCCGGCAGGGATCGGGCTGATGGCGGTGCTGACGGTCCTGTCGGTGATCCGCACCCGCGAATGGCGCCGGATCGCGGTCAGCCTTGCGGTTTTCGCGGCGATCGCCGGGCTGCTGTGGTTGGCGAAGCCCGCCCTGATGGGGATCGGCAACTGGAACCTGCCGATCTTTCTGGGCCTTGTGGTCGGGCTGCTGCTGGTCGCGGGCGTGCCCATCGCCTTCTGCTTCGCTCTGGGCACGCTGGCCTATCTGACCTTCGCCACCCGCTCGCCGGTCTTCGTGATGATCGGACGGATCGACGAGGGGATGTCGTCGATCATCCTGCTGTCGGTGCCGGTCTTCGTGCTGCTGGGCTGCATCCTGGACGCGACCGGCATGGGCCGCGCCATCGTCAGTTTCCTGGCGTCGTTCCTGGGGCACGTGAAGGCCGGGATGAGCTATGTCCTGCTGGGATCGCTGTTTCTGGTTTCCGGGATTTCGGGGTCGAAGGTGTCGGACATGGCCACCGTCGCCCCGGCGCTGTTTCCCGAAATGAAGCGGCGCGGCCATTCGGTGCCAGAGATGACGGCCCAGATGGCGGCGGGCGCGGCGATGGCCGATACGGTGCCGCCCTCGATCGTGCTGATCGTGCTGGGCTCGGTCGCGGGCGTATCGATTGCGGGGCTGTTCACGGCCGGGCTGTTCATCGCGATGGTGCTGCTGGTCGCGCTGGCGGTGCTTGCCCGCTGGAAGGCGCGGGCCGAGGACATGTCGGCGGTCCGCCGCGCCACCTGGGGCGATGCCGGCCGGGCGGCGGTGATCGCCGTGCCGGCGCTGGTCCTGCCCTTCATGATCCGCGGCCTGGTCGGCGGCGGCGTGGCCACCGCGACCGAGGTTTCGACCGTCGCCGTGCTCTATGCCTGGGTCGCCGGGATCGTGCTTTACGGCGGCATCCCGATGCGCCGGATCACGCCGATGCTGGTGGAAACCGTCGCCATGTCGGGTGCGATCCTGCTGATTTTGGGCGCGGCCTCGGCGATGGCCTGGGGGCTGACGCAATCGGGCTTCGCGCGCGATCTGCTGACCTTCGTCACCGGTCTGCCGGGCGGTGCGGCGACCTTCATTCTGGCCAGCATCGTGATCTTTCTGGTGCTGGGCTGCGTGCTGGAGGGTCTGCCCGCCATCGTGCTGCTGGCGCCGATCATGTTTCCCATCGCGCGCGGCCTCGGCATCCACGACATCCACTACGCGATGATCGTCGTGACCGCGATGAATATCGGTCTGATGGCGCCGCCCATCGGCATCGGTTTCTACATCGCCTGCAAGATCGGCGGGGCCGAGGCCGATCAGGTCATGGCCCGCGTCTGGCCCTATCTGGCCGCGCTGATGGTCGGTCTGGCCGTGATCGCCGCGATTCCGCAATTCTCGACCGCGTTTCTATGATCCAAGGGAGGACATGATCATGAAATTTAACCGCCGTTCGCTGGTTCTGGGGGCCTCGGCCGGGGTGCTGGCCTCGCCGTTCATCCGGCTGCGCCCTGCCAATGCCGCCGAATTCACCATGAAGCTGGCCAACAACCAGCCGCTGGAACACCCGACCAATATCCGCGCCGCCGAGGCGGTCAAGGCCATTGCCGAACAATCCGACGGCCGCGTCGATGTGCAGGTCTTTCCATCGAACCAGCTGGGCGCGGATACCGACGTGCTGAGCCAGTTGCGCGCAGGCGGGGTCGAATTCTTCCTGCTGTCGCCTGTGATCCTGTCGACGCTGGTGCCCAATGCCTCGATCAACGGTATCGGCTTCGCCTTCCCGGATTACGATGCCGTCTGGAAGGCGATGGATGGCGAACTGGGCGCTTATGAGCGCGGCCAGATCGAGGATGCGGGCCTGGTCGTGATGGAGAAGATCTGGGATAACGGCTTTCGCCAGACGACCACGTCGACCAAGCCGATCGAGGGGCCGGCCGATCTGGAAGGCTTCAAGATCCGGGTTCCCGTCTCGCCGCTCTGGACCTCGATGTTCACCGCTTTCGGATCGGCGCCGACCTCGATCAACTTCGCCGAGGTCTATACCGCATTGCAGACCGGCGTCGTCGACGGGCAGGAAAACCCGCTGGCCATCATCAAGGTCGCCAAGATGTGGGAGGTGCAGAAATATGTCAGCATGACCAACCACATGTGGGACGGGTTCTGGATGCTGGCCAACCGCCGCGCCTGGGGCGCCCTGCCCGAGGATCTGCAACAGATCGTGGCCGAGAACTTCAACAAGGCAGGCATGGAACAGCGCCAGGACGTGATGCAGTTGAACGCCGATCTGCGGGGCGAACTGGAGGGGCAGGGTCTGGTCTTCAACGATGTCGATCCCAAGCCGTTCGAGGACAAGCTGCGCGAGGCGGGCTTTTACGCCGAGTGGAAGAAGACCTATGGCGACGAGGCCTGGGCGATCCTGGAATCGGCGGTCGGCCGCACGCTGTAATCCGCGATGCAGACCGGCGCCCGGCATCGACACGACCCCGAGCCCGCTCCGGCGGGGTCGGGCGCGCAATCCGTCGAACGGGCGCTGGCGCTGCTGTCGCTGGTCGGGCGTGGCGGCGATGCGGGCCGCGGGCTGGCCGGGCTGGTCAGCGAAACCGGCCTGTCGCGCCCGACGGCGCGGCGGCTGCTGATGGCGCTGGCCGGTGCGGGACTGATCGAACAGGACGGCGCGACGCGGCGCTATCATCTGGGCCCCGAGGCGTTTCTGCTGGGATCATTGGCGGCGTCGCGGCACGGCATGCTGAACCACGCGGCCGACAATCTGCGCCGTCTGGCGCGGGCGACCGGCGACACTGCCTTCATCTCGGTTCCGCAAGGCGATCATATCCTGTGCCTGCACCGCGAGGACGGCGATTTTCCGATCCGCACCCATGCGTTGCAGAAGGGCGACCGCAATCCGCTGGGGGTGGGCGCCGGCGGTCTGGCGGTGCTGGCCGCCATGCCCAAGGCGCGTGCCGATGCGGTTCTGGCGCGGTTGCAGGACGCGCTGCGGCAAAGGATGGGCGCAGCCTCGGATCGTCTGGGCGCCGATGTGGATCTGGCGCGGGAACGCGGCTATGCCGTCAATCCGGGACGGGTCGTGGCCGGTTCATGGGGCATCGGCGTGGCGATCCTGTGGCCCGACGGCACCCCCGCCGCCGCGCTGTCGCTGGCCGCGATCGAGG
The DNA here is from genome assembly GCF_056857655.1 of Paracoccus sp. L-17. Taxonomy (NCBI): domain Bacteria; kingdom Pseudomonadati; phylum Pseudomonadota; class Alphaproteobacteria; order Rhodobacterales; family Paracoccaceae; genus Paracoccus; species Paracoccus sp. L-17. The sequence goes on along the minus strand of NZ_JBSXNM010000042.1, from coordinate 22,678 downwards.
CCCGGATGGGTTCCGATCGCCAGCCGCGGCTGGCGGCCCTGCTGCACGACGAGGCGCGGCTGATCGAGGCGGCACTGGCCGCCGGCAGAAAGGAACGGCAATGATGCAGAATGATCCGCTGATCGTTGGCTGGGCACATACGAAATTCGGCAAGTCCGAGGCCCCCGACACGATGGCCCTGATGGCCGAGGTGGCGCGGCCGGCGCTGGACCATGCCGGGATCCCGCCCGACGCGGTGGACGGCATCTTCGCGGGGGTCTGGAACAACGGTTTCAGCCGGCAGGATTTTCAGGGTGCGCTGGTTGCGATGGGCACACCGGAACTGGCGGGCGTGCCCTTCATGCGGACGGAGAACGCCTGCGCCACCGGCTCGGCCGCGCTGTATGCGGCGGCGGATTTCATCGCTTCGGGGCGGGGCCGCACGGCGCTGGTGATCGGGGCCGAGAAGATGACCGCGACCCCCGTGGCCGAGGTCGGCGACATTCTTCTGGCGGCCAGCTACGTCGCCGAGGAGGCCGATGTCGAGGGCGGCTTCGCAGGCGTCTTCGGCCAGATCGCCGGCAGCTATTTCCAGCGCCATGGCGACCGGTCCCACGAGATGGCGATGATCGCCGCCAAGAATCACGAAAACGGGATGCGCAATCCCCATGCCCACATGCAGAAGGATTTCGGCATCGCCTTCTGCAACACGATTTCCGACAAGAACCCGCGCGTGGCCGGGCCGCTGCGGCGCACGGATTGCTCGCTGATCTCGGACGGGGCGGCGGCGATCGTGCTGGCCGATGTGGAAACCGCCGCCGGGCTGGCGCGGGGGATCGGGTTCCGGGCGCGGGCTCAGGCGGGCGATCTGCTGGCCCTGTCGCGGCGCGACCCGATCGCTTTCGAGGGCGCGCACCGGGCATGGGCCGCGGCACTGGCTCGGGCCGGGCTGGCGATCCATGATCTGGATCTGGTCGAGACGCATGATTGTTTCACCATCGCCGAGATGATCGAATACGAGGCGATGGGGCTGGCCCCCGCCGGGCAGGGCTGGCGGGCGATCCGCGACGGCGTGACCCGGTTCGACGGGGCGCTGCCGGTCAACCCCTCGGGCGGGCTGAAATCGCGCGGCCATCCGATCGGCGCGACCGGCGTCAGCCAGCACGTCATGGCCGCGATGCAGTTGATGGCCGAAGGCGGCGCCATGCAGGTGCCGGATGCGGCGCTTGCGGGCGTGTTCAACATGGGCGGGGCGGCGGTCGCGAATTACTGTTCCATCCTGGAGCGGGTGAGATGAGCCCGTTGCAGCCGCCGGTTTCGACACGGGTGATGAACCTGGCCACCTTCCTGACGCAAGCGGCGCGGCGGGTGCCGCAGGACGTGGCGCTGGTCATGGGCGATGCGCAATGGACCTGGGCCCATTTCGAGGCGCGGACCGATGCGCTGGCCTTGGCCTTGCAGGACATGGGCCTGGACAAGGGCGACCGGGTGCAGTGCCAGTCGCAGAACTGCATGGAGATGATGCAGGCCATGTTCGCCGTCTGGCGCGCGGGCGGCGTCTGGGTGCCCGCGAATTACCGCCAGACGCCCGAGGAACTGGTCTATCTGACCGAAAGCTCGGGCGCGCGGTTCATGATCTGCAATGCGCGTTTCCCCGATCACGCGGCGGCCTGCGCCGGGGCCGCGCCGGACCTGCGCCTGCTGGCTTTCGGGGATGCCGATTTCGGCCCCTCCGTAAGCGCGCTGACCGAGGCGCATCTGGGCCGGCATCCGCAGGTGGCGGCGGTGGATCGCGACGATCCCTGCTGGTTCTTCTTCACCTCCGGCACGACCGGGCGGCCCAAGGCATCGGTGCTGACCCATGGGCAGATGGCCTTTGTCGTCACCAGCCATCTGGCCGACCTGATGCCGGGGCTGACGCCCGAGGATGCCTCGCTGGTCGTGGCGCCGCTGTCGCACGGCGCCGGGGTGCATCAACTGACCCAGGTGGCCCGCGCGGTGAAGACGGTGCTGATGCCCTCGGACAAGTTCGACGTGGCGACGGCCTGGAAACTGGTCGAGGTCTGGCGCGTCTCGACCATCTTCACGGTGCCGACGATCCTGAAGATGCTGGTCGAGGATGAAAGCCTGGACCATTTCGATCATACCTCGCTGCGCTACGTCATCTATGCCGGCGCACCGATGTATCGCGAGGATCAGAAACGCGCCTTGGCCGCGCTTGGGCCGGTCCTGGTGCAGTATTTCGGGCTGGGCGAGGTGACGGGCAACATCACCGTCCTGCCCACATGGCTGCACAGCGCGGATGACGATGCCCGCGAAGGCACCTGCGGCTTTCCCCGGACCGGCATCGAGGTGCAGGTGCAGGACGATCAGGGCCGCGCGCTGCCGCCCTTCGAGACGGGCGAGTTGTGCGTGATCGGCCCGGCGGTCTTCGCGGGCTATTTCGACAACGCAGATGCGAATGCCAAATCCTTTCGCGACGGCTGGTTCCGCACCGGCGATCTGGGCCACATGGATGCGCAGGGCTTCGTCTATATCACCGGGCGGGCGTCGGACATGTATATCTCGGGTGGCTCGAACGTCTATCCGCGCGAGATCGAGGAAAAGATCCTGACCCATCCGGCGATCTCCGAGGTCGCGGTGCTGGGCGTGCCCGACCGCAAATGGGGCGAGGTCGGCTGGGCGATCTGCGTCTGCCGCCCCGGCGAAAGCGCGACCGAGGACGGGGTGAAGGATTTCCTGGCGGACAGGATATCGGGATACAAGCGGCCCCACCGGGTGCTGTTCTGGCCGGAACTGCCGAAATCGGCCTATGGCAAGATCACCAAGAAGCTGATCCGCGAGGCGCTGGAGGCGCAATCCCTGCTGGACCGCGCATGAAGGGCCGCATGATCCATCCCGGCCCGCGCGCCACGGCGCGGGTGCAGGCCGTCCGTGCGAGGCTGCGGCGGGTTTCGGGCCGGGTTCGCGCCGGTCAGGGCGTGATGGACGCGGTGGCCGCGATCTTCGAGGCTGCGGGCTGCCGGGGCGGGATGCTGCGGCTGGACGGCACTGTCTGCGATCCGCTGCATTACGTTCTGCCGGCATTCTCGCGCGACGGGCTTCACGCGGCCTGGTATTCGGACCGGATCGCGCTGGAGGGGCCGACCCTTGTCGGACCGGCCACGGCCATCATCGGGCAAAAGGATGGCGCCACGTTCCTGCATTGCCACGGCATCTGGCAGGATCGCATGGGCCATCTGCTGCCGCTGGATTCGGTGCTGGCCAGGGATGCCGTCCTGCACGGGATCGGCAGCGACGATGCCTGGTTCGAGGCCCTGCCCGATGCCGAAACCGCCTTTACCCTGTTCCAGCCGCAGGGCGGTGGCACCGGCGGCGGGCTTCTGGCGCGGCTGCGGCCGGGCGAGGACGTGGCGACGGCCATTGCCTCGCTCTGCGCCGAGCACGCGATCACCGATGCCCGCATCCACGGCGTCGGCAGCATCGACCATATCCGCTTTCAGGATGGCGCTTGCGTCGATTGCATGGCGACCGAACTGCATTTCGCGGGTGCGGTGCTGCGCGATGGCCGCCCGCATCTGCCCATCGAGGTCGTCGATACCGATGGCCTTGTCCATTCGGGCGTTCTGGCCGAGGGTGCAAACCCGGTCGGCGTCACCGTCGAAATCGTCATCGAACCGGAGGAAATGTCATGAGCCATGAGGCAAAGGTCGCATTGGTCACGGGGGCCGCGCGCGGCATCGGGCTGGCCAGCACGGAGCTGTTTCTGGAACAGGGCTGGCGCGTCGTCATGGTCGATCGGGACGCCGAGGAACTGACCAGCGCCGCCGCCGCCCTGAAGGGCGTGCATGTCATTGCCGCCGACATTTCGGACCGCGAACAGGTTCAGGCGATGGCGGCCGAGGCGTTGCAGGTCTTTGGCAGGGTGGACGCGCTGGTCAACAATGCCGGCGTGGCCCTGTTCGGCCGTGTCGAGAACACCGGTTACGAGGCCTGGCGCGAGGTCATGCAGACCAATCTGGACGGGGTTTTCCTGTGCTCGCAGGCGCTGGTTCCGGCGCTGACCGACAGCAAGGGCGCAATCGTGAACATCGCCTCGATTTCGGGGCTGCGCGCCTCGACCCTGCGGGTGGCCTATGGCACCTCGAAGGCGGCGGTGATCCACATGACCAAGCAATTCGCCGTCGAACTGGGCGAAAAGGGCATCCGTGTGAATTGCATCGCCCCCGGTCCGGTGCGCACCAAGCTGGCGATGGCGGTTCACGCGCCGGAAATCATCGCGGCCTATTACGACGCCATTCCGCTGAACCGCTACGGCGAGGCACGCGAGATCGCCGAGGGGATCGTGTTTCTGGCCTCTGGCAAGGCCAGCTTCATCACCGGGCAGGTTCTGGCCGTCGATGGCGGTTTCGATGCGGCGGGGGTCGGCCTGCCCGCTCTGCGGCGTGGCGAGGGCTAGAAACCGGGGCGGCAGGGACCGCGTTGGACAGCGGACATCGCGACAGGAGGATGCCATGACCACCAACCATGTGCCTTTCGACATTCCCGAGGATCTGCGCCGCGGGCTGGCGGTCGAGGCCGCGCGTTCGGGCAAGAGCCAGTCACGGATCGTGGCCGAAGCGCTGGAAAAGGCCGGGATCGACCGGGTCAGCGCCGATGATATGGACAAGCTGATGCACGGATCGCAATAGGCCGCCCGGCTCTGGCCCCGGTTCGCGTAATCTGCAAGTTTGTCCGGCGACATCTGAATGTGCCGAAGGAGGGCGGACAGTGAAATTCTTGCGTTATGGCGAAGCCGGGGCCGAACGGCCCGGGCTTCTGGACCGCGATGGCCGCATCCGCGACCTGTCGGACCATATCGACGATCTGCGCGGCGCGGTGCTGGGCGATCTGGCTGCGCTTTCCGGGCTGGATCCGGCCTCGCTGCCGCTGGTCGAGGGCGCGCCCCGCCTGGGGCCGCCGGTCGCCGGCACCGGCAAGATGATCTGCATCGGGCTGAACTATGCCGATCACGCCGCCGAATCCGGCATGGCCGTGCCGCCCGAGCCGGTGATCTTCATGAAGGCCACCAGCGCCATCTGCGGCCCCGACGATCCCATCGTGATCCCGCGCGGCAGCGAAAAGACCGATTGGGAGGTCGAACTGGCCGTCATCATCGGCAAGACCGCGAAATATGTCGGCGAGGCCGAGGCGATGGATCACGTCGCAGGCTTCGCAATCGCCAACGACGTGTCCGAACGCGCGTTTCAGGCGGAACGCCAGGGTCAGTGGACCAAGGGCAAGAGCTGCGACAATTTCGGACAGATCGGCCCCTGGCTGGTCACTCCGGACGAGGTCGCCGACCCGCAGGCGCTGGCCATGTGGCTGAAGGTCAATGGCGAGACGCGCCAGAACGGATCGACCGCGACCATGGTCTACAAGGTTCCGTTCCTGATCCATTACCTCAGCCAGTTCATGTCGCTGCATCCGGGCGACGTGATTTCGACCGGGACTCCGCCCGGCGTCGGGATGGGGATGAAGCCGCCGCGCTATCTGAAGGCGGGCGATGTGATTGAACTGGGCATCGAGGGGCTGGGATCGCAGCGCCAGGATGTGGTGGCGGATTGAAAAGGATCGCGACATGACGCCAGAACTTGTGCAAATCTCGCCCCTGCGGGCCATCGTTTCCGAGCGGCTTTCCGAAAAATTCGTGATCCACCGGTTGTGGGAGGCGGAAGACCCCGATGCGCTGCTGGCCCAGATCGGGCCGCGCGTGCGCGGCCTTCTGGCGGGCGGCACGCGGATCGACGGGTCTTTCATGGACCGTCTGCCGGCGCTGGAAATCATCGCCGCGTTCGGTGTCGGCTACGACCAGATCGACGCCGAGGCGGCGGCCGGGCGCGGCGTGGTGGTGACGCATACACCCGACGTTCTCAGCGACGAGGTGGCCGATATCACCATTGCTCTGCTGATCGGCACGATCCGGCGCCTGCCGCAGGCGCAGGATTACCTGCGCGCCGGGAAATGGGCGGAGCAGGGGGCCTTTCCGCTGACCGCCAGCCTGCGCGGACGCAAGGTCGGCATTTTCGGGCTGGGCCGGATCGGCAAGGCGATCTGGAAGCGGCTGGATGCGATGGGGCTGGAAGTCGCCTATTGCGGACGAAACCGCCAGGACCTGCCGCTGAATTATTTCGACGACATCACCGAACTGGCCCGTGCCTGCGATGTCCTGATCCTGGCCGCGCCGGGAACCGAGGAGACGCAGGGAATCGTCGATGAGGATGTTCTGGACGCCTTGGGCCGCGACGGGTTTCTGATCAATATCGGCCGGGGCGCCCTGGTGAACGAGGCCGATCTGGCGGCGGCGCTGGCCCAGGGCCGGATCGCCGGGGCCGGGCTGGACGTCTTCGCCGACGAACCGCACCCGCTGCCGGCACTGCTGGAGGCGCCCAACACCATGTTGCTGCCGCATGTCGCCTCGGCCTCGGACCATACGCGCGACGCGATGGGGCAATTGGTCGTGGACAACGTGACAAGCTGGTTCGAACGCGGCCGTCCGGTCACGCCGGTCCCGGAATCCCGATCGCTGTTGACGGAATAGGCCGGGCCGTCACTGTCCGGCCCGGCCCGCGGCTGGCCGCGATCGCGGCCCGACAGGATCAGCGGCCTATCGGCTGGCGGGTCACTGTTCGGCGATCTGCGAGGCGCCGGCATCGGACAGCGCGCGAAGGACAGCCTCGGTCGACAGGATCTCGGGCAGGACGATGCCTTCCGGCGCATTCGGGCCGTAGGCGACGTTGAACGGAATTCCGAACCGCCCGAAGCTTTCCAGATAGCGGGATATGGCTTCGTCGGGCCGCGTCCAGTCGGCCTGCATGGCGATGATGCCAGGTTCGCGCAGGCGCGAGACGACCGGCTCTCGGTCGAGGACAAGTGCCTTGTTCGCCTTGCAGGTCAGGCACCAGTCGGCGGTCACGTCCACGAAGACGACCTGCCCGGTCGAGACATGGCGGGGGATCGCGGCGCGGTCGAAAGCGGCCCAGTCGGTCGCCACGCCGGGAACGGACCTGCTGTCCGTATCGGACAGGAAACCCGCCACCGCGATCGCCAACACGACCAGCGCGGCGGAACCCGGAATCCTGATCACCGCCGGCACCCGGCCCAGCGACAAAAGCCCCGCCACCCCGATGCTGGCCAGCCCGACCCAGAGGGCGGTCCGCCGGCCCGCCACGCCGCCGAGAACCCAGAACAGCCACAGAGCCGTCGCTGCAAGCGCAAGGCCCAGGACCACCTTCAGCACGATCATCCAGCGCCCGGGCCTGGGCAGTCTTTGAACAAGTCGCGGAAAGGCGGCGACGACCAGGTAAGGAACGGCCAGGCCGGCCCCCAGGGCCGTGAAGACCACCACGATGTCGACAGCCCGCCCGGCCAGGGCAAAGGCGATCGCCGTGCCCAGCAGGGGGGCCGAACAGGGCGTGGCGAGAATGGCCGCAAAGGCGCCTGTCGCGAAATCGCCGCCATAGCCTTTTCCGCCGCCGGCACGGGCCAGCCGCGTCTGCCACGATGACGGCAGCGCAATCTCGAAAAAGCCGAACAGGTTCGCCGAAAAGACCACCAGCACGACCAGCATCACCGCCAGAAAGACCGGGTTCTGGAATTGCAGACCCCATCCCACGGTCAGACCGAAAGCCCTGATGGCAATCGTCGCTGCGGCGAGAATCCAGATGAACGCCATCACGCCAAGGGCCGAGACGGCAAATCCGCGGCGGATGCGCGGCAGCGACTGGCCGCCGGATTTGACCGCCGAGGACAGCTTGATCGACAGCACCGGCAGCACGCAGGGCATCACGTTCAGGATCAGGCCGCCGAGAAAGGCGACGACGGCGATCCAGGCCAGTTCATCCAGGCCGGGCACCAGTTCGGCGACGCTGAAGGGCGGCGGCGGGGCCGCGTCGGTCAATCCCGCCTGAATTGTGGCGGCACGCTCGCCGTCGGTGATCGTCACCTGCAACGCGGGAGGGTCATCCTGTGCCGCCAGGATCGGAAGCCGGGCCCAAAGCAGCCGCCCCCCGTCGCCCAGCCGTATATCGGGTTTGCCGAAGGCGGTGAATTCGCCCATTTCCGGAAAGACATCCGGCGTCCTGAACGGATCCTCGCTTCTTGCGGTCAGTGTCAGATTCGTCATCTCCGCATCCACGGATGCGGCGTCGATCGTGATTCCGCTTTCCGTGCCATCGTCCGGCACCCGCGCCGCATAGGACGAAATCAGGCTTGCGGAGGCCTGGTCGATTCCGCTGCCGCGCGGCAGGTCCAGCGAAAGGTCGAAATCCTGTGGAACGCAGACGGTCGAACAGGTCAGCAGGCTGACCCGGGCCCGCAATTCGACAGGGGCATCCGGATTCTTCAGCGTGATGCTGATCGGAAAGACGACCTCTTCATGATAGCCGAAATTCTCGATCCCGAAGGCGGTGAATCGCTGGGGCGCGGGCCACAGAAATTCGGTCTCTGCCACGTTGCTGGACCCCGACCAGTCGATCGAGGGCGGGATCCCGACCTCTCCGGGCGAGCGCCAGTAGGTCTTCCAGTCCTTGCCCAGTCGAAGATAAAGCCCCGCCGAGATCGTCCCTGCGCCCGGAGCGACGCCGTTTTCGGCCGTCAACAGGCGGGCTTCGATGGCCGGGTTGCTGAAACTGTCCGATTCCGCGGCCCAAGTGGCGGTTGCAGAGACGAAAGCCGCCATCAGGGCGACGATCAGGCAGCGGATGACCCGATCGACCCGGCCCGGGATGTTGTTTTTCACGTCTGTCGGCATACCGAAGTCCAGCCTTCCTCTTGTTCCTGGGCGGCGACATCCAGAATGGTGCCTTCGCTGACCTCGCCCTGGATCGCCGTTCGGCCGATCACCGTCCCGGGCGTGCCGATGAAGGCCAGTATCCGGGCCAGTGCCGCGCTGTTTTCAAGGTCACGGATAACGCTGTCGCTGTCCATGTCCGCGAACATTTTCGCCTGGTCTATACCGATATCCTGCGCAAGAACGCGAAGATATTCGGGCGTGACCTGAAACGGCGTCTTCATGAGACGTTCATGGAACGCCGCATAGGCCCCCTGGATTCTTGCCGCCAGTGCCGCTTTCGCGGCCAGCGTCGAGGCCTGACCCAGAAGCGGCCATTCATGCACGATCACCCGGATGCCGGCGTCGGGACGCGCCTCGATGGCCGAAAGCCGCTTGGTCAGCACACGGCAATAGGGGCAGTAATAATCCGAAAAGAACGCCACCGGAACAGGCTGGCCGTCCCTCGGGGTTTCGCCATAGAGAGAGGCGCAGATATTCTGCCGGACCCTGGATTCGACATCCGCCAGGTTGCTTCGCGATTGCGGCTTCAACCCGAAGAACGGGTCAAAACCGGTCGAACTTTCGCCGCCCGCCAGCCGCCGGAAACCGGACGGGTCGTTCATCTTCTCGAAGACAAGCTTGTCCCCGCCCCAGCCCGGAACGATCCGAAAGCCGGCATACAATGCCGCGAGCCCGGAAAAAATCAGCAGCGTTCGTCGTTTCTCGGAGGTCATTTCGGCGGGTTCGCTTTCATTGCGATCGGTTCACAATCCCATTCGGCTTGCGGAGGCCAGGGCACCCGCGCGGCCATCGTCACGATTCCGCCCGAACCCGGGACGATCCCGGGAAGGCGGACAATATCAACCTGCGGCCCTGATGCCCAGCCGACGCGCAGTGGCCGGGGTTGGCTGCGCCGGGGCGCGCGGCCGCGTCCTCAGTGTCGCCATCTCGGCCGACGGAGGCCGGGTTTTTCCGTGACATCGCTGCATGTCCGGCCTTCTGCCTGTCCGGTGGATGGTCCGATCTCGTTGGCGACCTCCTGCGCGGGAAGGTCAATGCGACGAACCGATCCGGAATTCACTTTTATGTCAGGCTGATTGGGCTTGACCCTCCTGCGCTGGAAGGCGGTCACGGCTGATCGGAAGGGAACGGAAACGGCAGCGTCCGGAAGATAGCCGGTCGATGGATTCGACCGTGGACGTTTCCTTGTGGCCGGGATAGCCAGAACGCCGATGCCTGATCGCCCGATGACCGGCGCTGGAGAGGCGCGCAATTTCGTTTCGGTCGCGGGCAATTCCGGCGATTGGCAATTTCACCGACAGATGTCCGGTCGCGTCCCGGCGGGCATGATGACCTGGGAAGGGTGAGACGGATGCGAACATATTCAATCGTCGCCGCGCTGGTCCTGATCGCCGCCGGCATCGGTTTCGGGTTCTGGCGCCAGAGCGGAACGGATGCCGCCACGGGCGCGATGCCGAAAACCGTCGACATTGCGAAAGGTCAGCAGCTCTATGCCGAATCCTGCGCCGCCTGCCACGGCGCCAATCTCGAAGGGCAGCCCGATTGGCGCCAGGCCGGTCCCGACGGCGTTCTGCCCGCGCCGCCGCATGACGAGACGGGGCATACATGGCATCATGCCGACCGGATGCTTTTCGACTATACGAAACTGGGCGGCAAGGCGGCTCTTGCGCGTCAGGGCATGGATTTCGCCAGCGGAATGCCCGGTTTCGGCGACCAGTTGTCTGATGCCGAGATCTGGAACATCATCGCCTATATCAAATCGACCTGGCCCGAACGCGAGCGTGCGATCCAGGCCGAACGGAATGCTGACCCCGGTTAGCGGAAAGGACATAGAAATGCGATTCATTCGACATGCGGTCATGGCCACCAGCCTTGCGATCCTGCCGCTTGCCTCGGCGGCACAGGAGCCCAGCGACGAGCGGATCAAGGAACTGGCGTTGCAGGCCATCCGCGAAAATCCGCAGATCATCATCGAGGCGATCCAATCCCTGGAAGCCGATCAGGCCGCCGCGCAGTCGCAGGCGCAGTCGGATGTCCTGACGAACCAGCGCGATCTGCTTGAACGCGACCCGAATGCGCCGGTTCTCGGAAATCCGGACGGGGATGTGACCGTCGTCGAGTTCTTCGACTACAATTGCCCCTATTGCAGACGGGCCATGGCCGAGGTCGAGGGTCTTGTAGAAGACGATGAAAATGTCAGGCTTGTCTATCGCGAATGGCCGATCCTCGGGGAGGGATCGGTGTTTGCCGCGCGTGCCGCCCTGGCCTCGCGCGAACAGGGCAAATACGAGGAATTCCATCTGGCTCTGATGGGGATGCAGGGGCGGGCGGAAGAAGCCTCGGTGATGCGGATCGCGGAAGAGATCGGGCTGGATGTCGAGAAATTGCGCGCCGACATGGCCGCGCCGGAAGTCGACGAACATATCGCGACCTCCCGGCGGCTGACGCAGGCGCTTGGCTTCAACGGCACGCCGTCCTTCGTGATCGGCGACAACCTGGTTCCGGGCTTTGTCGAACAGGAACAGCTCGGCGCCCTGGTCGAGCAGGTGCGCAGCGCGGCGCAATAGGATCGACGGGCCGCTTCGGCGCCGGGCTGCCCGGCGCCGAACAGGACTCAGGTTGCGGCCGGATCCGCCACCTCGTAGCCCGCATCGCGGATCGCTTCGGATACGGCGCGGTCGCTGAGAAAGCTTTCGACCGAAACGGTGTGGCTGCCAAGATCGCAATTGACCTTCGCCGTCGGGTCAAGCGCCTTGACGGACTTTTCGATCGCCGCCGTGCAGTGACCGCAACTCATGCCGGGAACGCTGAAGTTGCTCATGTTCATCTCCTTTGTCTGCGCCGACAGGTGGGTGCTTCCAGCACGGGAAGGTCAAGGGGGAAACAAATTCGCCTCGAAACACTTGACCTTCCAGTAGGTGGAAGCCTTATGTGACGATCCAGCAGTGTAGGAGACAACCATGCCAGCTTCACAAAATCTGCGGATCCCGGTCCAGAACATGTCCTGCGCGTCCTGTGTCGGTCGGGTCGATCGCGCGATTTCGGGGCTGCCCGGCGTCGATGAGGTCAATGTGAACCTTGCGGCGGAGACGGCGCAGTTCCGGATCGATTCCGCCGATCGCCTTCCGCAGGTGGTCCAGGCGCTGGACAGCGCCGGCTATCCCGCCCGCACCCGGAAGGTGCGTCTTGCCATTTCGTCCATGTCCTGTGCGTCCTGCGTCGGCCGCGTCGACAAGGCGCTGGCGGCCGTTCCCGGCGTGACCGAGGTCAATGTCAATCTTGCGTCCGAAACCGCGACCGTGACCTTCGTGGAAGGGGCGGTTGAACTGGACGCGCTGATCCGGGCCGCAGATGCGGCCGGCTATCCCGCGAAGGCCGCCGATGAGACCCCGGTGGAAGAGCGGGGCGAGCGCAAGCAGGCGGAAGTCCGCGCGCTGGCCCGCAAGACCGCCTTCGCGGCGGCGCTGGCCTTGCCCGTCTTCATGCTGGAAATGGGCACGATCCTGATTCCGGGAATGCATGATCTGGTCGCGCGGACAATCGGCCAGCAGACAAGCTGGGCGATCCAGTTCGTGATGGTGACCATCGCGATGTTCGGCCCCGGTCGGGATTTCTATACCAAGGGTATTCCCGCGCTGGTGAAAGGCGCGCCGGACATGAACAGTCTGGTCGCGGTGGGCACCGGGGCTGCCTACCTTTATTCCGTCACGGCGCTATTCGCGCCCGCACTGCTGCCCGAGGCGTCCCGCGCCGTCTATTTCGAGGCAGCGGCGGTCATCCTGGCGCTGATCCTTCTGGGTCGGTTCCTGGAAGCCCGCGCCAAGGGCCGTGCGGGGGCGGCGATCCAGAAGCTGCTGGGCCTTCAGGCCCGGACCGCCCGCGTCCTGGTGGATGGCGAGCCGCAGGAAATCGCGATCGAGCGCATTCGCGCCGGCGACGTTCTTGTCGTGCGGCCGGGCGAACGCATCGCCGTGGACGGCGAGGTGACCGAGGGCAGCGCCCATGTCGATGAAAGCATGATCACGGGCGAGCCGATTCCGGTGGCCAAGTCCGCGGGCGATCCGGTCACCGGCGGCACCGTCAACGGGGCCGGCAGCTTCCAGTTTCGTGCCACGCGCGTCGGTGCGGACACGACGCTGGCGCAGATCATCCGCATGGTGGAAGACGCGCAGGGCGCCAAGCTGCCGATTCAGGGCCTGGTCGACAGGATCACGCTGTGGTTCGTGCCCGCGGTGATGGCCCTTGCGGCGGTGACCGTGCTGGTCTGGCTTCTGGTCGGGCCATCGCCTGCCCTGTCCTATGCCGTGGTGGCGGGCGTATCGGTGCTGATCATCGCCTGCCCTTGCGCTATGGGGCTTGCGACGCCCACCTCGATCATGGTCGGGACCGGCCGCGCCGCGGAAATGGGGGTGCTGTTTCGCAAGGGCGATGCCTTGCAGCAATTGACCTCGGTCGATGTCGTGGCGCTGGACAAGACCGGCACCGTCACCGAGGGCCGACCCGAACTGACCGATCTGGAACTGGCCGAAGGGTTCGACCGCGCCGAGGTGCTGGGGCTGGTCGCCGCTGTCGAGGAACGGTCCGAACATCCCATCGCCGAAGCGATCGTCCGCGCCGCCCAGTCCGAGGGCGCTGCCCGACAGGAAACCGGGAATTTCGAATCGATCACCGGTTTCGGCGTGCGCGCGACGGTATCGGGTCGCGACGTGCTTGTCGGCGCCGACCGGCTGATGATCCGCGAAGGGCTTTCGATCGACGCGCTCGCGGAGGCCGAAACGCGACTCGCCTCGCGCGGTCGCACTGCCCTGTTCGCCGCCGTGGACGGACGTGTGGCTGCGGTCTTCGGCGTCGCCGATCCGGTGAAACGCTCCAGCGCCGAGGCGATTGCGGCGCTGCACGATCTGGGCCTGAAGGTCGCGATGATCACCGGCGACAAGCGCGAGACGGCCGAGGCCATCGCGCGCGAGACCGGCATCGACCATGTGATCGCCGGTGTCCTGCCCGATGGCAAGGTCGCCGCGCTTGACGACCTGCGCGCCGACGGACAGCGGATCGCCTTTGTCGGTGACGGTATCAACGACGCACCCGCGCTGGCCCATTCCGATGTCGGCATCGCGATCGGCACCGGGACCGATGTCGCCATCGAATCGGCCGACGTCGTGCTGATGTCGGGCGATCTTCGCGGAGTCGTGAACGCATTCGACGTATCGACACGAACCATGCGCAACATCCGCCAGAACCTGTTCTGGGCTTTCGGCTACAATGTCGCCCTGATCCCGGTCGCGGCGGGCGTGATCTATCCGGTATCGGGATTGCTGCTGTCGCCGATGCTGGCCGCCGGCGCCATGGCGCTGAGTTCGGTCTTTGTCCTGACCAACGCCTTGCGGCTGCGCCGGGTCCGTCCGGTCATGGAAGAGACCGGCAAGGGTCCGGAAAGGTCGGGGTCGCCCACCGTTTCCCCGGTCGCCGCAGAATAGAAAGGGCCACGACATGAATATCGGAGATGTTGCCACCCTGTCCGGCCTGCCGGCCAAGACGATCCGCTACTACGAGGATATCGGTTTCGTGAAGCCGCTTCGCAGCCAGAACGGCTATCGGATCTTCAGGGAAAGCGACGCGCACAAGCTTGCCTTTCTCGGCCGTGCGCGCGCCCTGGGCTTTTCCATCGAGGATTGCCGCAATCTGCTTGCGCTCTACGAGGACGAAAGACGCGCAAGCGCCGAGGTGAAGGATATCGCCGGCCAGCACCTGAAGCGGATCGACAGAAAGATCGCGGAACTTGTGGAAATGCGCGCGACCCTTGCGCATCTTTTCGAGGCCTGCGCCGGAGACCACCGACCGGATTGTCCCATCCTCGCCGACCTTGCCACGAAAGGCCCGGACGGCGAGGTGCTGGACAGGACCGGCTGAGGGAATCCGAGAATTTGGTCTGGTCCCTTTTTCTGGCGGTCGCCCTGTTCGGGCTGAGCGGGCTGGTTCATCTTCGCGCGATGAATCTGGTGATGAGATTCGGCGACAGCCCCGGATTGTCGGGATCGGGGCGGGTTCTGGTGGCACTCTATACGCTGGGGATCGCCCATGTCGTTGAAGCCGGCCTCTATGCGGTCGGCTTCAGCATGGGTGAGGCATTGGGCATCGGGGGTTTTGAACAGGATATCGTCGATTCGTTCATGGATGTCTTCTACTTCTCGCTCGTCAATTATTCGTCTCTTGGGCTGGGCGATATCTATCCCACCGGGCATTTGCGGTTCCTCGCCGGCATCGAGGCTTTGAACGGATTTCTTCTGATCAGCTGTTCGGCCTCGACGATTTTCCTGGTGGTGACCAAGCGCGGGAACTGACGGATCGCACGTCCCTCGCTGTCTGGCGCCGGTCCGGGTCGGCGCAGTCTGCGCGCCTGGTTCCCAAGCTTGCGGACGACGAGGCTGGACCGGTTCATGCACTGCGCGCGCCCATCGTCAGGGCGCGCTTTCGCCTTTCAGATTCCATCGCCGGCAGCGTCAATACCCATGCCGCAACCCGGCCGGATTGCGGACCGGTGCGAAGCGGGTTGACCGGCTGCGGAATCATTCATTATACATAATACAAAATTACGCCAGATTGTCGGAGGAGGGACATCGGGTGGTTCGCGCGGCCGAAATGGCGGTTACCCCACGGCGAATGCGGTGCGCTGTCCAGCCTTGACGGGGGCGAGGCACGAAGCCGCCGCAACAGCGGCCGCGCGACCCAAGGATCTGGTTCAGGACTGCTTGCCATCATCCGGTCAGCGGTGCTTCCCGCCCCCGTCAGAGGAGGACGAGGGGCGGGCCAACAGGCGAAAACAACGCAAACAGGGAGGAGACAAGATGAATATCAAGGGATTGCTGGCTGCCGCAGTCATGGCCGCCTTGGGCATGGCCACGCAGGCTGCCGCGCAGACCGAGATCAAGTTCGGCCATGTCGGCGAGCCGGGTTCGCTGATGGATCTCAGCGCCACCGAATTCGCCAAGCGCGCGAACGAGAAGCTGGGCGACAAGGCCAAGGTCGTGGTCTATGGATCCAGTCAGCTGGGCAACGACAAGGCAATGCTGCAGAAGATCAAGCTGGGCACCGTGGATCTGGCGCTGCCCTCGACCATCATGTCCTCGATGGTGCCGATCTTCGGTCTGTTCGAGATGCCCTATCTGGTCCAGAACCGCGACCACATGAAGAAGATCCGCGACGAGATCCTGCTGCCGTCGATGGCGCCGCCGGCCGAGGATGCGGGCTACAAGATCATCGGCGTCTGGGAAAACGGCTTCCGGCAGATCACCAACAATGTCAGGCCCATCAACACGCCCGCCGACCTGGCCGGGATCAAGCTGCGGGTTCCCGGCGGCGAATGGCGGGTGAAGATGTTCCAGGCCTATGGCGCCAGCCCCAGCCCGATGGCCTTCTCCGAGGTGTTCGTGGCGCTGCAGACCGGAGTGATGGACGGGCAGGAAAACCCCTATGCCCAGATCTATCCGTCGCGCTTCTACGAGGTGCAGAAATACCTGTCGAAAAGCAACCACGTCTATACGCCGGCCTATGTCGTGGCCGGACGGTCGTGGGGCAAGTTCGATCCCGAGGTGCAGCAGGTGCTGCAGGACACCGCCGTTGAAATGCAGGATGTCGTCTACGAGATCGCATCCGGCCTCGACACCGAATTGCTGCAGAAGCTGATCGACGAGGGGATGGAGGTGAACGAGGTCGATACCACCGCCTTCATCGACGCCAGCAAGCCGATCTACGACGAATTCTCCCAATCGGTCGATGGCGCCGCCGAACTGATCAAGAAGGCGCAGGATCTGGCCGCCCAATAAAGGCCGCCAGGGCGGGCCGGACGGAACATCCGGCCCGCCCGATCCGACATTCCGGGGAGATTTTCATGACTTCGTTCACGCTTCGGCGGGGTTTCGAGACCCTGCTCGAGGTCATCACCGCGCTGATCGTGGCGGCCCTGACGGCCCTGATCGTGGCGGGAACGGCCTTTCGCTATTTCGGATCGGCGCTCAGCTGGTATGACGAGGTCGCCTCGATCGGACTGGTCTGGATGACCTATTTCGGCAGCGCGCTGGCGGCGCTGAAGGGCGCCCATATCGGCTTTCCCGGACTGGTCAACGCGATGCCGGTCCGCTGGCGGGTCGCCGCGACGATCTTTTCGGAAATCTGCGTCTTCGGCTTCTTCGGGCTTCTGGCCTATGCCGGCTGGCAGGTTCTGATGATCCTCGAGGGCATGACGCTGGTCTCGCTGCCGAATGTCTCGGTCCAGCTGACGCAATCCATCATCCCGCTGGGCGCGGTGCTGTTCATGATCGCCGAGGCGGTGCGCCTGCCCGAACTGATGCGCGACGCGCGGGGCGGGGGCTTTGTCGATCACGAGATCAGGGAGGCGCTTGGCGACATCTCGAACACGCCGCTGGAACAGGACGATGCCAGCGTGCCGTCCCGTGCCCACGCCCATCGCGGAGAACGCTGATGACCATCGGATACATGCTTGTGGGAATGTTCGGTCTGGCGCTGCTGAACGTGCCCATCGCGGTGGCGCTTGGCATCGTCGCCATCCTGGCCATCGTCATCGTGCAGGGCGCGGACATGCTGCCCAACCTTGCCCTGACCATGTTCGAGGGCGCCTCCAGCTTTCCGCTGCTGGCCATTCCGCTGTTCGTGCTGGCAGGGTCGATCATGAATGCCTCTTCGATCTCGCGCCGCCTGATCGCGCTGGCCTCGGCGCTGGTCGGCTTCGTGCGGGGCGGGCTGTCCTTTGTCGTCATCGGGGCGTCCATGTTCTTTGCCGAGATTTCCGGCTCGGCCGTGGCGGGTGTTGCGGCGCTTGGCTCGATCCTGATCCCCGCGATGCGCAAGAAGGGATATTCCAAGGAATTCTCGGCGGCGATCTGTTCGTCGGCCTCCAGCCTTGCGATCATCCTGCCGCCGTCCATTCCGATGATCCTCTATGCGGTGATGGCGCAGCAATCGGTCGTCAAGATGTTCATCGCGGGCTTCGGCCCCGGCATCGTCGGCGCGATCTGCCTGGCCGTTGCCGCCTATGTGCAGGCACGGCGCCACAATTTCCCGGTCGAGGAACGGTTCCAGCTGTCCAATGTCTGGCTGCGCTTCAAGGAGGCTGGCTGGGCGCTGCTGCTGCCGGTCATCATCCTGGGCGGCATCTTCGGCGGCATCGTCACCGCCACCGAGGGCGCGGCGCTGGCTGTCGTGGCGGCCTTGTTCATCTCGGGCGTGATCTATCGCGAATTCGATGTCCGCGCGCTTTACAAGTCGCTGGTCGACAGCGGGGTGCAGACGGCGGTGGTGATGCTGCTGGTCGCATCATCCTATCTGATCGGCGGCTTCCTGACCGAGGCGCAGCTGCCCCAGCAACTGGCCCGCGCCATCGGCGGGGTCACCGAGAACAAATACCTGATCCTGATGATGCTGAACGTGGCCTTCCTGATCCTGGGCATGTTCCTGCATTCGGCGGCGGCGATCATCCTGGTCGTGCCGATCGTGATGCCGATGGTGCTGGCGGCCGGGATCGACCCGGTTCACTTCGGGCTGGTGGTGACGCTGAACCTGGCCATCGGTCAGCAGACGCCGCCTGTGGCCTCGGTCCTGATTGCTGCCTGTTCCATCGCCAAGTCCGACATCTGGGAGACGACCAAGGTGAACCTGCCCTTCATCGGCGCGCTGCTGGCGCTGCTGCTGATCAGCACCTACCTGCCCGCGATCTCGCTGCTGCCGGTCCGCCTGATCTACGGAGGTTAAGCCATGTCCGACAAACCGCTGCCGCTGGAGGGAATCCGGGTTCTGGATGTCAGCCAGGTCATGGCCGGGCCATTCTGCTGCATGTTGCTGGGCGACCTGGGCGCCGATGTGATCAAGGTGGAACCCCCCAGTGGCGATCAGACCCGCAGCGCGATGGGATTCAGGCTGAAGGGCGATGACAGCCTGGGTTTCCTGAACATGAACCGCAACAAGCGGTCCATCGCGCTGGACCTGAAATCCGACGAGGATCGGCGGATCTTTCTGGAACTGGCCAAGACCGCCGACGTGATCGTCGAGAATTATCGACCCGGCGTCGTGAAGAGGCTGGGCATCGATTACGACACGGTGGCGGCGATCAATCCGGGCATCATCTATGCCAGCATCTCGGGCTTCGGGCAGACCGGGCCGTGGTCGCAGCGGCCGGGTTTCGACCTGATGGCGCAGGCGGCATCCGGGATCATGTCGATCACCGGCCATCCCGATGGCCCGCCCGCGAAATCGGGCGGGCCGCTGGCCGATATCGGCTGTTCGCTGTTCACCGTCTACGCGATCCTCGCCGCCCATATCGGCAAGCAGAAGACGGGCGAGGGGCAGTTCATCGACGCCTCGCTCTACGAGGCCGGGCTGTCCTTTGCCGTCTGGGACATCTGCGATTACTGGGGCACCGGCATCGTCCCCGGACGGATCGGCACCGCCAACCGCATGGCCGCGCCCTATCAGGCGGTCCGCGCCAAGGATGGCCATTTCGTGCTGGGCGCCAACAACGACCGCCTGTATCGCCGCCTCTGCGAGACGATGGGCCGTGAGGATCTGACGGACCACCCCGATTACGCGACGAACGCGCTGCGGATGAAGAACCGCGATGCGCTGATCGCGGATCTGGAAACGACGCTGGTGACGCGCACGCGCCAGGAATGGGTGCAGGCGCTGCTGGATGCAGGGATTCCCGCCGGCCCGATCCTCGATTACGCCGAGGCTCTGGGCAACGAACATGCCGACGCGCGCGACATGGTCATGCCGATCAACCACCCGATCGAAGGCGAGGTGAGGAATATCGGCTTTCCGGTCAAGCTGCGTGGCACGCCCCAGCGGGTGCGCCGCCATCCGCCACTGCTGGACGAACACCGCGCCGAATTGCTGCGCGAACTGGGTATCGAGGTCGCCAATGGCTGATGCCGCCGGAAAAGGCGATGTCCATCTGCGCATCGAGGGCCCGGTCGCGCATGTCACCTTTGACCGGCCCGCCGCCCGCAACGCGATGACCTTCGCAATGTATGCGCGGCTGGGCGAGGTCTGCGACCAGCTGGAGGCCCGCGACGATCTGCGCGCCATCGTCTTTCGCGGCGCGGGCGGGGCCTTTGTCGCCGGCACCGACATTTCCGAATTCACCGCCTTCGACAGCGGCGCGGACGGCGTCGCCTACGAAGACCGGATCGATGCCACGCTGGCCCGGCTGACGCATCTGCCCGCGCCGACCTTGGCGGTGATCGAGGGCGCGGCCGTCGGCGGCGGGCTGGCCATCGCAGCCGCCTGCGATCTGCGGATCGTCACGCCCGAGGCGAAATTCGGCGTGCCGATCGCCCGCACGGTCGGCAACACGCTGTCGGCCGCCAATATCGCCCGGCTTGTCCGTGCCTTCGGCGATGGTCCGGTGCGTCGGATGCTGCTGCTGTCGGAGTTTCTGGACGGCGAGACGGTCCACCGTCTGGGATTCTCCGGCGCCTGCGTGCCGCCCGACCGGATCGAGGCCGAGGCCGACCGCCAGATCCGCCGGCTGACCGAGGCCGCGCCGCTGACCGTCGCCGCCTGCCGCGACCTGTTCGGAAGGCTGGCCGATGCCGCCCCCGATGACCGCGACGTGATCGCGCGCATCTATGGCAGCCGCGACTTCCGCGAGGGCGTCGGCGCGTTTCTGGCCAAGCGCAAACCGGAATGGAGCGGGACCTAGGGCACCGGGCGTTGAACCTGGCAAATTGCTGCCCGTCGCGCAACCAGGGACGCGGCGCCGAACCGTGAAGGATCCCGATCCGTCAGGGCGCGCGCTCAAGCGCCCTGTAGAAGTCTTCGAAGATCGCATCGCGGTTGACGTCATAGGCTTCCAGCATCGGGTGGCGACCCGCGGGATGCTGCCAGTACAGTTCGGGATCCAGGACTGGCGAACGGGTCATGTGCGTCGAGACGTAGGTTGCGTCGAACAGCCATGCGACATTGATGATGTCCCACAGAACCCAGGTCTTCGTCTCGGGTTCGGTGATGACGTATTTCTCGTGCAGCGGGTTGTGGGTGTAAAGATGGTGCAGATAGTCGCCGATCGACCCTTTGCCCTTCACGAACCGTTCCATCTCGGGCAGCGATATCCGAAGTTGCGCGCCGACATGGTATCCCGGCAGATAGACATGCGGCACGCCACAATCGAACAGCAGCCGCGAGGACAGCCTGTCCTGCACGAGGTTCAGCGACGGTGCGTTGCAGAACGGCGCGTAGGACGGGAAGGACGCCGTCCAGACCACGACGATGGTGTTGATGATGTCGGGCGCCATCAACAGGGCCGAGGCAATGTTGGTCAGCGCGCCCATCGCAAGGATATACAGCGGCTCGTCGGGTGCGGCACGTGCGCGGTCGATGATGAATCGTGCCGCCTCGGTGTCCAGCGGGCTGTCGAAATCGTCCAGATAGGCCGGCGATCCGCGATGGAC
This sequence comes from Paracoccus sp. L-17, assembly GCF_056857655.1. Classification (NCBI taxonomy): domain Bacteria; kingdom Pseudomonadati; phylum Pseudomonadota; class Alphaproteobacteria; order Rhodobacterales; family Paracoccaceae; genus Paracoccus; species Paracoccus sp. L-17. Next base: position 1,405 of record NZ_JBSXNM010000042.1, on the reverse strand, counting down.
CATGCCGTCGGGATCGACGCCGCAATGGCCGAACACCCGGATGATCTCGTGATAGGATTGTTCGGCGCCCTCGTCGGGCAGCACGAACTTGATGGATTCAGGGTCGGTGCCTGTCTCGACGATGCGTTGCGCCCAGCCGGCGAAGCCGCCCATGAACTTTTCTTCCTCGGCATTGCCCGGCCCGCCGCGCTTCAGGATCCGGACGCTGCGCAGCATGCCCTCGCGATGATGCGCGAAGGAATAGGGTTCGGCGGTCACGCCCTCCAGCTTCAGCCGGTCGGGCGACAACAGCGCCCAGGCCAGCGCATATTGATCGTCGATCTCGTTGGCGGTGTCGGTGTCGATGATCACCCGCGCCGGATTCTCTGGCCGTTGCAGGCGCGCCTTGACGAAATCGGGGTCCAGCCGCGGGAAACGGGCAAGCACCTGTTCGGGGATGGTCATGTGACGGGCTCCTTAATTGCCGAACCCCTTGCCGAACGCCTCTTCCTTGATGAAGCGCTCCGAGATGATCAGAAGGATGATCCCCGGCAAGGTGACGATGAGGGTGATCCCTGCCGCCGATGCATCCAGCGTGCCGCCCGCGATCTTCGAGAACAGCAGCGTCGGCAGGGTGATGATCTTGCCCTGACCCAGAAAGAAGGTCAGCAGGAAGATGTTGGTCGAGACGAGAAAGGTGAACAGCGCCCCGGCCACCACGCCGGGCAGCAGCATCGGCAGCGTCACAAGACGCAGCACCTGCCAGCGGCTGGCCCCGAGGATGATCGCCTGTTCCTCGAAATCGCGTCCCAGCCCCTGATAGACGGCGGTCAGCATGCGGACCATGTAGGGGATCGTGGGAATCAGGTGCGCGATGATGATGCCGAAATAGCTGCCCGCCAGGTCCAGCCGGATGAACATCATCAGCAGCGCGATGCCGATGGCGGCCTCGGGCACGATCAGCGGCATCGACAGGAAGAACTCGAACGCGCTTTTGCCGCGGAACCGTTCGCGGGCCAGCACCCGTGCCGCCGGCAGGCTGATCGCAAGGCAGATCACGGTCACGGCCAGTCCGATGCCCACGGTGTTCAACGTTGCTTCCCAGATGCGGCTGTAGGGCGACAGGACATAATCCCAGGCCAGCGGCATCATGGATTTGCCGCGCTGCTCCAGCCACCAGGTGCCGGGCAGCATGTCGGGCCAGGCCCACCGGAAGGCAAGGCTCTGGATGATCAGGGGAATGAAAGGGCCCAGAACGAAACCGGCGACGATGATCAGATAGAACTTCTCTAATGACCGCAGTCAAGCCTTGCTCGCAACACACGACGGCCGCCCGAATTGATCTGGCGGGTTGCTCGATTATGAATGCGGCGGGCAGGATGCCGGGGCAATGTGCGACGGCTGATCATACTCTAATCCGCGCGTT
>NZ_JBSXNM010000041.1:0-57682 GCF_056857655.1 Paracoccus sp. L-17 | reverse complement strand
AGCTGATCGACTTCATCCGTGTCGCCGTCACCTATGCAGGAGGCATCACCCATGTGCGGCGGATTGTCGATCTGGCGGGGCTGCACAACGTGCGTACCGGATTTCACGGCGCGCCCAGTCATTCCCCGATCAGCATGGCGGTACAGGCGCATCTGAACGCTTGGGCGCCAAATTTCGGTATCCAGGAATACCTCGTGCTCGGCACGTCCGAATGCAACGCGCTGTTTCCCTCGGAGCACCGGATGGAGAACGGACTGATGCATGTAAGCGAAGCGCCTGGCCTTGGCGTCGACTTTGACGAGGATGAGGCCGGACGATACGACGAAACCCCAGGCAGCCACCCGGTCGTCCGGCTGGAAGACGGCACGATGTGGAACTATTGAGTTGAGCGCGCAGAAGCACGCCTTGACCGGCCGGCACGACGCGAAGACGCGGTCGGCGTGCTATCGTTCCCCCGCGGCGCGATCCTCGTCCTCAAGGGCGCGCTTGTCCCCGTCGACCCAGAAACCTTCACATCGTAGCTCCAACCGCCCGAGAACCCCCGGCTGACCTGCGCTTGCGAACGCTTCGTCCAACCGGCGGCGATGGCTGTATCCCTCCGGCGGAGGCCGTCTGACGGGGTTTCTGCGTCGAGATCGGTGGCCGCAGGGGCATCGGCCAGGTCGCGGATCAGCACGTCCTGGGCAATCGGCGTGCCGGCGGCCCAGAGCATCGCCTCGAACCTCGCGCAGCGCCAACCGGGCGATCAGGCCGGCGCGCGGCCCCGTCTTCCAGCGCCGCCAAAAGGCCTCCAGCCTGCCGATGGCCCGGGCCGCGTGGGCGAGTACCACCGCGCAGGTAGCCTCAGCCGCGCGCCAGGCCCCGAGATTCGGGAGCGGGTGGTGATCCGCCCGCAGCAAGGGTGGAAGGGCCGGATCACGGCGCTGCAGGGAATCAACCAGTCTTCTTCGGGATCACCGATATCCGCAAAATAGCCCCTATCTGCGGCGCACTGACGTAACGATCTTATTGCGCCATCACCCCCGATAAGGTCGGCTTATCGGTCTTGAAGCAGGTTCCGCGATGACCCGAACCCGAATCCCGCCCGGCTTGCCCTCCGGGCCTCTGAACCGGCATGGCGCGGCAAGATCGGTCCTGGTCGGGGCGCCCTGCCCTGCCGGCTTGCGGAACCGGCTCAGGCCAGGGTTGCGACGCCTTCCGCCTCGGCCGCGCGCAACAGCGCCCGGTCGAGACTGGCAAGCCGGCCGCCATGACGCAGGGCGGCTTCCAGATACAGCGCGTCATAGGCGGTCAGATTGTGGCGGCGGCACAGGTCCATCACGACCGGGCCAGAGGGCGTCACGTCCAGCCGGATGTTCAGATCGTCGATGGTCTCCGCGATCTGGTCGGCCATGCCCGCCGGCAGCCGCCCCCGGCGTTCGCTGACCATCAGGATGTTGCGCAACTCGACCCATATCAGCCAGGGCGCGACCGGATCCTCGGCCGCGCGCAGGGCGGGCTCCAGATCCGGGCCGGTTTCGTCGGGCATCAGCCAGCCGATCAGCGCCGAGGCATCGACGATCAGCATCAGCGCCGGCCCTCGTCCCGCGCCGACAGGATTTCGTCGGACCGCAGCGTCACGCCGCGCGCCGCCAGCCGGTCGCGCAGGGCGGACAGGCGCCGCAGGGCCGCATCGCGGTCGCCGCCGGCGGGAACCAGCCGCGCCACCGGTGCGCCGCGGCGGGTGATCAGCACCGATTCGCCCGCCTCGGCCGCGGCCAGCAGTTCCGACAGGTGGGTCTTGGCCTCGAAGGCGCCGATTTCCCGCATGATCGCATCCCCATTAAACTGGCCTGCAATCTAGTCTGTCCGGCCGGCGCGCGCAAGCCCCCTGCCCCACGGCCCCAATCTGCGTGCACCTTCCCCGCGGGGAAGATCACTCGATCTGGTCCAGCAGCGCCGCCACCGCGCGTTCCAGCCGCCGCCGGTCCACGGTCGAAAAGTCGCGCGGCAGGCGGATTTCAAGCCGGCCATTGGCGGCGGTGCATTTGGCGCTGCCCTGGGGGCGGGCGATCTGGAAGGTGGTCTTGGCCTTGCCCGGCTGCGCGGGCACCGGCGCCGGCGCCGCCTTCCGGCCCCGGTCCGAACCGTCCTGCCCCTCGTCACCCCCCTGCCCCGCAAAGCGCCGCAGGATGTCCAGCTCGTCGCGGACCGACCGCGTATCCCAGTCCTGGAACTCGGCCTTGATCGCCGCCGCCGTGCCCGGCACCTCGTCCAGCCGCTGCGCCAGCGCCAGGCCCAGGGCGCGCGGAATCTCCTGCGGATACAGCAGCACCTCGCCCAGCCGTTCGACCAGCGGGATGAAGCTGCGGATATAGCTGCGCTTCTGGTAGCCGGCGGACTTGAACAGGATCGCCACGGCCTTTTCGGCGTCGTGTTCCTCGGTCGCCGGGTCCATCGCATAATGGACGGCAAGCTGCGCCATCTCCGCGAAAGAGATGTCCTTGCGGACGATGTTCTCGTCGACCATGCGGCGGTAAAGCTGGTCCAGCCCGTCGCCGCGCGCCGCGATCCCCGCCGGAATCCGGCCCCAGGTCTCGGCGTCGCCGGTTTCCTCCAGCAGCGCGCGATAGGCCGACAGGCGGCGCCAGCCCTGGATCAGTTCATAGCGCCCCTCGGCCGCCGGCTCGACCCGGATCGGATTCGACAGGCCGATATCGCGGATCGAGGCGACCAGTTCGGCCAGTTCGAAATCACCCCCCTTGGCCCGGTCGCGGATCAGCTTGTGGGTGTCGATCGTCTCCAGCGGGATCAGGTCGGTGATCAGGCCGGCGCGTTTCAGCCGCACATGTTCCTGGGCCAGGGCATCGTTTTCGGCCCGGATCCCGGCTGCGATGCGGGCGCGGTCGCGGCTGGATTCGGCGGTCTCGGTGATGGCGGCGGCCATCGGCCCGCGGCGCGGCGCGGCGGGGGCCGGCCTATCCGCCTTCCCCACGGGGAAGGTCTCGGCCGGGTCGTTGTCCTCGGGCATCTCGATCTCGAACATGCGGCGTTTGCGGCTCATGTGGCGGTCTCCAACTGCTCCCAGGCGGTCAGCACATGGGTTCTGAATTCCTCGTAGGCCTGGTCGAAACTGGCCCGCGCGCGGCGCCAGGTGCCGCGCGTCATCTCGCGATAATCGATTTCGTAGATCGAGCTGAGAAAGCGCCCCGATTGTTCGACGGCGCGGGTCATCTCGATCGGGTGACGCGCCATCCGGTCGCCGAAGACCTGGCCGAAGGCGTCGAACATGGCGCGGTGCAGGTCGTTCGAGGGCTCGAACCGGGTCATCAGGAAACGGACATCGGCAAAGGCCTTGGGCAGCGCGATCTTCCCCGTGGGGAAGTCCTCGAAGCCGTGCGACAGGTCTTCCAGCGCCTCGGCCAGCTGGCCGATGAAGCTGGTCGTGCTGTCATATTCCCAGTATCCGGGGCCCGACGGGATATAGAGCATGTCGGCCGCGAAGACCGCGTTCATCGACTGATAGCCGATCGCGGGCGGGCAATCGAACAGGATCAGGTCATAGGCATCGTCGGCCAGCGCATCCAGAAAGCGCGACACCGCGCCGAAGAAGGTCCATTCCGGGTTCAGGTGCCGATACTGGGCGCTGGCGAATTCGACGAAGGCGGCATTGGCGCAACTGGGCACGATGTCGATCGTGGACCAGGCCGTGGGCTTGATGAAGTCGGACGGCCGCAGCGAGCCCAGGCCCATGTCGCGGATCGAGGCCGGCAGCTTGCGATGGGGCAGGGCGGTCCCCGATTCGGCGCCGGCCGAGGCCGCGTTCATGCGGTCGGTCTCGCGTTCCAGGTCGCGCGCCATGATGCCCCAGACGGTGTGATCCTCGCCGATATCGGTCAGGCCCATGGAATGGGACAGGGTGGCCTGCGGGTCGAAATCCACGACCAGGATGCGATAGCCGTCCAGCGCCGCCGCATGGGCGAAGTGCAGCGCCACGGTGGACTTGCCGGCGCCGCCCTTGAAATTGGCGATGGCGGCGCGGAAGGCGCGCTTGCCGGCCGGGCGCGGCGGCAGCAGGGATTTCTTGCCCACCCGGATGCGGCGGCGCAATTCGTTGATCTCGTCCAGGCTGAACCAGCGCTGGCGCCCGTCCTCCTCGACTTCCCCGAGGGGAAGGTTCGGGTCGGCGGCCAGCTTGCCGCGGAAGGTGGACTGGTTGATGCGGAAGATCAGCTCGGCCACCTCCCAGCTGGAGAACCGGCGCAGGGTCTTTTCCAGCTCGGGGCTGAAGGTCTGCCGGCGGATCCAGCCCTGCATCTTCAGCGACTGGCTTTGCAGCCGCGCAAGGTCGTCGTGGGTATACATGTTGTGCCTGTCTGTCCGGACGCAAATCACTGTCAGTTCCGCTTTTACGCCGGATTTGCGCTTTTGGCAAAAGGCATTTCTTCTGGGGCCGGAGTTTAGCGCAAACCCGCCCCCGTTGCGCGAATCGGCCGGCCGGCGTGCGTTGCGCCTTGCGCCGCGCGCGCAACGGATTGGGGGACGCCGCGCGGCGCAACACCAGCGATTGGGGGACATCCCGGCCGGATTGCGGGACATTCAGGGCGTCCCCCAATACCAAGTCCTACCATTCTTTCTGTTCGAAACAGGGCCGGAAAGGCAACGGATGATGAAGATGCTTGACAGAATCGGAAATGCGGACGCAAATACGGCAAGGATGGCGAAAAGCGTTTGCGGTGACACAAGATCATCGGATCATGTCCGGACCAACCGGACCCGACGCATCGCCCGAGAGGCGCGAATCAGGCCGGGCGAACCGGCGGGCGAGGGCAGCGATGCAGGTGATACGTCCCGTTGGCCGCGAGGCGGCGGCGAGGAAATACGATCTTCTTTCCGCGATGATGGCCCATGCGCTGGCCGGCGATCAGAACCGGCAGCGGCTGGTGCTGCGGCTGATGGCGCTGATCACCACCCGATATAACTGGCAGCGCGACGAACTGACCATGGGCCAGCGCGAGATGGCGCGGCTGTGGTGCGTGGATGAACGCACCGTCAAGCGCGACATGGCGCGGCTGCGCGCGCTTGGCTGGGTGGTGGTCAAGCGGCAGGGCGTGCGCGGCCGGGTTTCGGTGCTGGGGCTGGATCTGGACCGGATCATGCTGGATACGCGCCCGGTCTGGGACCATATCGGGCCGGATTTCGTCGAAAGGGCAGGGGGCGCGAAGGCGGGCGATCCCTTGCCGGCCGGCGATCCGCATGACGAGACGGTGGTGCCGTTCCGGCGCGGCCGGACGGCGCCGGCGGGTGATCTGTGGGGCAGGGCGCGGCAAATCCTGGCGGCCGAGGATCCGGCCCTGTTCCAGGCCTGGCTGGCGGGGCTGGCCGATGGCGGGGTCGAGGCCGGATGCCTGATCCTGACCGCGCCCAGCCGCTTTCACGCGACCTATGTGCGCACGCATCTGCTGGGCCGGTTGCAGATGGCGGTGCGCCGCGCCGATGCCTCGGTCGCACAGGTGCGGGTGCTGGCCGGGTAGGGGCACCGGCGCGGCAGCCTATCGACAACCAGGGCGCGTCAATTTAGGTCTCGGCTTCCAGGTGCGGGGACCGGATCGCCACGGGCGATGACCGGGGGCCGGCCAGGTCCGCGCTTCGGACCGACACAGAGACGCCGCGATGGATCATCCTGCCTGTTCCGCGATCGGCAGAAGACATCAGATGACCGCCAGATGCGAGGGGCGCCGCCATGACCACACCCAGCAAGCCGTCGAAAGGCAAGGTCACGGCCTCGGCATCGCATCGCGCCTATGACATGCTGCGCGACCGGCTTTTGCGTTTCAAGTTCATGCCGAACCAGAAGATAAACGAAAATCTGCTGGCCGACGAGCTGAGGATCAGCCGGACGCCGTTGCGCGAAGCCCTGAACCGCCTCGCGGCCGAGGGGCTGTTGGTCAGCAGCGGCCGCGGCCTTTCCATTCCCGGCCTGGAGCCGGAGGTCGTTTTCGACCTGTTCGAGGCGCGGCTGGAAATCGAATGCGCCACGGTCCGAATGGCCTGCGAACGCGCCACGGACGCGGACCTTGCCCGCATGTCCGATTTTCTCGAATTGAGCATGGCGGAATCGCCCGATGCGTCGGTTGACAGGCTGATCGAGCTGGATCTGCATTTTCACGACACCATCGCCAAGCTGGCGGGCAACAAGGTGCTGCGACAGACCCTCTGCAACCTCAACGACCGTATTCACCTTATCCGCTGGATCGCCATGGAAGGCCGGCGTCAGGGCACACAGGCCGAACACCGCCGGATCCTCGACCATATGCAGGCCCGCGATGACCGGGCGGCGATGGCAGGAATGAGAGAACACATTCTGCATCGCAACGAAGACATCCTTGCCGCGATCAAGGCGGCCTACGGGCATGTCTACACGCTTTCGACCGGCTAGCGCAGCCGGCCCGGCAAGATGGGATCCGCCGCCCGAGGGGGACGATACGCATGGCATCAGAGCATCCCCGGGCGCCATGCCCGCAGAGGGCGGCTTGACCCGATGAAACCGGCTGTGCATGGTGTCTTGTAGACATAGATGTATACAACGAAGGCTTCAAGCGGCGCGGCGGGTGGAAGCGGAGGGACGGTCCTGGACAACAAGCTGAATGGTGCCGAGGCGATGGTCCGGATGCTTCAGGCCCACGATGTCAGGCACATCTTCGGATTATGCGGCGATACCAGCCTGCCGTTCTATGACGCGATGCATCTGCTTGACCACGATATCGAACATGTCCTGACCCGCGACGAACGCAGCGCGGGGTACATGGCCGATGGCTATTCCCGGGTGACGGGCCGCCCCGGCATCTGCGAAGGTCCATCGGGCGGCGGCGCCACCTATATCCTGCCGGGACTGATCGAATCTTCCGAAAGCTCCATCGCGACGCTGGCCATCACCAGCGATATTTCGGTCTCGACCTACGGCAGATACCCGCTGACCGAAGTGGATCAGGAGGCCCTGATGCGCCCCCTGACCAAGTGGAATACCGTCATCCGGAAGGCCGAACACATCCCCCGCATGGTCCGGGCGGCGTTTCGTGCGATGACGACGGGCCGGCCGGGTGCGGCGCATCTGGGTTTGCCCTATGATATTCAATACGATCCGGTGGATTCGTCGGACATCTGGGCGGATCGCGGGCTTGCGACCTATCCCGCCTATCGCACGGGTCCCGAGGCCGAGGCCGTCGAAGCGGCGGTGGATGCAATCCTTTCGGCCCGCAAACCGCTGATCGTCTGCGGCGGTGGCGTTGTCGTTTCCGGCGCGATGGACGAACTGGACCGTCTTGCGGGGCGTCTGGACATCGCCGTGGCCACGTCGATTTCGGGTCAGGGCTCGCTGGCCGACACGCATGATTGCGCGCTTGGCGTCGTGGGCTCGAACGGAGGCACCGACGAGACCTGGGAAATGATGCAATCGGCCGATCTCGTCGTTTTCATGGGGTGCCGCGCGGGTTCGACGACCACCGCCCGCTGGGAGGCCCCGTCGCCGGGCACGCGGATCGTCCATTTCGATGTCGATCCGATGGCGATCGGGGCCAACCTTCCGACCGAGGTCGGCGTCGTGGGGGATCTGCGGGTGGCGCTGGCCATGGCCAATGCCCAGCTTGACCGCCGCGGGCAGGGCGGCGCGACCTTTGGCGGTGCGGCGGCCGTGGCCGACATCAAGCGCCGCAAATTCGCGATCTTTGACAGGATCGCCGCCGAGGACGCCCGACCGATCCGCCCCGAGCGCGTGATCGCCGCCCTGATGAAGGTGCTTGCCCCGGATGCGACGGTCGTCTCGGATCCCGGAACGTCGTGTCCCTATGCATCGGCCTATTACCGACAATCGCTGGCGGGTCGCCGTTTCATCACCAACCGCGCGCATGGCGCGCTTGGCTATGCGCTGTCGGCATCGCTGGGCGCGTGGTTCGGCCGGCCATCGGGCAAGACGGTCGCGCTGATGGGGGACGGGTCGTTCGGATTCACCTGCGGCGAACTGGAGACGGTCTGCCGGTCGCGCGCGCCCATCACCTTCGTCGTCTTTTCCAACGCAAGCTACGGCTGGATCAAGGCAAGCCAGAAGGATGACAAGGGCGGCCGCTACTACAACGTCGATTTCAGCGGCGTGGATCAGGCCGCGGTGGCCGCCGCCTATGGGGTGAAATCCTGGCGGGTGGAAGACCCCGCCGATCTGGAATCCGTGCTGGCCAAAGCGGTGGCGCATGACGGTCCGACGCTTGTCGATGTGGTCGTGCAGCCGCTGGAGGAATCGAACGCGCCGGTGCGCCGGTGGATGGGATGAGGGTCTGGCCGACCGGGCCGAGACGGCAACATCGCGCGATCGGCGGGGGCTGAGCGAAAGGAGGACGGGATGAAGGCTGATGTCACGGCGGCCGCTGACCGGCCTCTGGGCCGGACGCGCGGGCGAGGGCTTGCGACCCGGCTGGTTGCGGGCGACGATCCTGCATTCTTCGGCGCAAAGGGATTTCGCTGATGTCCGACCCGATCCGACCGTTCGGCGCGCCCGGAACCCATCTCGCGACGGGCGGCAAGGCCATCTATGGCGCGCCCCTTGGCATCCTGATGCTGGAGGCGCGTTTTCCGCGCGTCTACGGAGAGATGGGCAACGCCCTGACCTGGCCGTTCCCGGTGATGTACCGGATCGTGCGGGGCGCCACCCCGGACCGCGTGGTCTGCGACGCAGCCCGTGGTCTTCTGGACGACTTCATCGCTGCCGCCCGCGATCTTGTCGATCTTGGCGCCGAGGGCATCACGACGAATTGCGGCTTCCTTTCGATCTTTCAGAAGGAACTGGTCGAGGCGGTCCGGGTGCCCGTCGCAACCTCGGCGATGATGCAGGTGCCGTGGATCGATGCGGCTTTGCCACCGGGCAGGCGCGCAGGGATTGTGACCATCAATGCGCCGGGCCTGACGATCGCGCATCTGGAGGGCATAGGGGTGCCGGCCGATACTCCGATCCGCGGCACCGAGAACGGCACCGAGTTCTTTCGCACCATCATCAGGGCCGAAAAGCAGGATCTCGATCTGGCGCTGGCCTGCGCGGATGTCGTCGCGGCTGCGCAAGACCTTGTCGCGCGACATCCCGAAGTCGGCGCCATCGTCCTGGAATGCACGAACATGTCGCCCTACAGCACCGCGGTCCGGGCGGCCACCGGACTGCCGGTCTACGACATCTATTCCCTGGTCACATGGTTCCACGCGGGGCTGCGGCCACGCGATTTCAGCACCGCGCCGAAAGCGCCCGCATGAGCGCGACGACCCGCAGGAAGGAGCCCGAGCCCGATGGCTGACGACGACATCATGGAAACCCGCAGGGAGGGGTGTCTGGTGCTGACGCTGAACCGCCCGGCACGCCTGAACGCCTGGACCGAAGCGATGCGCGCCCGGCTGGTGGAACGGCTGACGGCGGCGGCTTCGGATCGCGGCGTGCGCTCGGTGGTGCTGACCGGCGCCGGCGACCGGGCCTTCTGCGCCGGGCAGGATCTGGACGAGCTGGGCACATTCGATACCGGCAGGGCCGAGGAATGGATCGACGGCTTCGCCCGACTTTACCGCGCGCTTGGATCGCTGCGGGTGCCGGTGGTCGCGGCGCTGAACGGTGTCGCGGCCGGGTCGGCCTTTCAGTTCGTGCTTCTGACGGATATCCGGATCGGCCATTCGGGTGTCCGCATGGGGCAGCCCGAAATCAACTCTGGCATCGCCAGCATCACCGGGCCCTGGATCATGCGCGAGATGCTGGGCCTGTCCCGGACGGTCGAACTGACGCTGAGCGGGCGACTGATGAAGGCCGACGAGGCGCTTGGCCTGGGCGCGATCCATGAGATCGTCGAACAGGACCAGGTGCTGGAACGGTCCATCGCCGTGGCGCAAGAGCTTGGCGCGAAGCCCCCGACAGCGATGAGCCTGATCAAGCAACGGCTTTTCGAAGTCCTCGAGCCCGGACTGGATGAAGCGATCGCCGCGGCAAAGCGGTATCACCGGCTGTCCTTCGAATCCGGCGAGATGCATGCCGGGACGCGAAAGTTTCTGGGCAAACGCGGCAAGGGCTGAACAGATGTCCGCACCCCCCGCCCCGTTGCAGCCCCCTTTCGCAGGCACCCTTGGCACCCTGCTGCGCGACCGCGCCCTTGCGGCACCCGACAGCACGCTGCTGATCCATCGGGGCGCGGCGATCAGCGTCGGCGCCCTCGCCGCGGCCGCCTTGCAGCAAGCGGCCGATCTGGGCGCGCAGGGCATCGCCGCCGGCGACCGCGTGGTCACGATGCTCGACCCCGGTCCGGACCATGTCGCGCTGGTCCTGGCGCTGGCCCTGGCCGGCGCCGTCTGGATCCCGCTGTCGCCCGAGGCCCGCGGACCGTCGCTGGTCCATGCGCTGGCGGTGGCGACGCCGAAGCTGATCCTGGCCGGTGCCGGGGCCGTGGCCAATCTGCGCGCCGCCGACACGGGGCAGACAGGCAGGATCGTGGAATTCGACGCAAGCGGCTGGGGCGGCGTTCCCACCGATCCACCGGCCCTGGAACCGCCGGACGATCCCGATGCGCATCGGGCAATCCTGTTCACCTCGGGCACGACCGGACCGCCCAAGGGCGTCATCGTGACCGAGAGGATGCTTCTGGCCTCGGCTGCGGGCTGCGCGATCGCCAGCGACTGCTCGGTCGGCGCCGGCTATCTGATGTGGGAGCCGATGCACCATATCGGCGGGCCGCAACTGCTGATCGCCGCGCTTGCCTGTCAGGCGCGGCTGGTGCTGGTGCCCCGGTTCAGCGCCAGCCGGTTCTGGGATCAGGTGCGCCGCCACGACGTGACCCGGATCCATTATCTGGGCGGCATCCCCGAGATCCTGCTGCGGGCGCCGCCATCGGCCGGGGACCGGAACCACGCCGTGACACTTGGCTTCGGGGGCGGCTGCCGGGCCGATATCCGGCGCGCATTCCAGTCCCGTTTCGGGGTTCCCCTGCGCGAAGTCTATGGCATGACCGAGGCATCCAGCTTTGCCACCATCAACCTGGACGGCACCGAAGGGGCCATCGGCGCGCCCGTTCCCTGGTTCGATGTCGAATTGCACGATGCCTCGGGCCATGTCCTCGACGGCGCGGCCACCGGCCAGATCGTGGTGCGCGAACGTCAGGCCGGGCTGCTGACGCCCGGATATCTCGGAGATCCGCAGGCGAGCGCGAAACTGCTGAAGGATGGCCGGTTGTTTACCGGCGATCTGGCCCGGCGGGATCGTGACGGACATCTCTACTTTCTGGGGCGGACGACGGATTCGCTGCGCCGCCGGGGCGAGAATATCTCGGCCTGGGAGGTCGAGACGGCGCTGGCCGCCCATCCCGACATCGCCGAGATTGCCGTCACCGGCGTGCCATCGCGGATCGGGGACCATGATATCCTGTGCCATGTGCTGCTGTGCGAGGGGGTCGACTACGATCCGGCGGCACTGGCCGCGTGGAGCCGCGAGAACCTGCCCCGGCCGCATGTGCCGCGATACTGGAAACGGGTCGAGCGGTTCGAACGCACGCCCAGCCAACGCATCCGCAAGGGTCTGCTGGATCGCGACATCACGCGCGCTTTCGATCTTGGAGACAGATGACACCGACCGGCCGCCCGAAACCCGAATGTCGCAACAGGAGTCAGATCATGCCGCTTTTCGAGAGATCCGAGTTTCTGTCGCGCCTTCGGCTGGTCAAGCGCGCGATGGCCGACCGGGACATCGACCTGTTGCTGGTCGCGTCACCGGCCAACCAGAACTGGCTGACCGGATATGACGGATGGTCGTTCTACACGCCGCAGATGGTCGTTGTCGCCGCGGATCTGGATGAACCGGTCTGGATCGGCCGCAAGATGGATGCGGTCGGCGCGAAATTCACCGCCTATCTTGCCGCCGAGAATGTCGTCCCCTATCCCGACCGGTTCGTCGGATCGGACAGTCTTCACCCGATGGACTTCGTGGCCGACACGCTGATCGCGATGGGGCTGGAGAAGGGCCGCATCGGGGTTGAAACCGATGATTACTACTACACCGCGCGTTGGGACCACATCCTGCGCGCGCGTCTGGACAAGGCCCGCTTCGAGGACGCCTTTCTCCTGGTGAACCGCTGCCGCATGGTAAAGTCGGAGCGGGAGCTGACCTACATGCGCCAGGCCGGGCAGATCGCGACCGCGGCGCAACGGGCCGCCTTCGAGGCCGCGGAACCGGGCGTGCGCCAATGCGACGTCATGGCCGAGGTCTATCGCGTGACGACTTCGGGGCTGCCGGAATTCGGCGGCACCTTTCCCTGCAAGCCGCCAAACGCGATGGCAAACGAGATGTGTTCGGCCCCGCATCTTTCCTGGACGGACGATCCGCTGGCCGAGGGCGACATCTTCTATATCGAGCTTGGCGGCGTTCGGCACCGATATCACAGCCCCCTGTCGCGCTGCATCTATCTTGGCACGCCGCCCGACGAGCTCGGGCGCCTGTCGGACGTCATCGCCGAGGGGCTGGAGGCTGTCCTGGCCGCCGTCCGTCCCGGCGCCACATGCGGCGAACTGGCCGAGGCCTGGCAGCGCGTGATCACCAGGCACGGCGTCGAGAAGGACAGCCGGATCGGCTATCCCGTCGGACTGGGCTATCCGCCCACCTGGGGCGAGCTGACGGCCAGTCTGCGCATCGGGGACATGACCGTTCTCGAGGCCGGGATGACCTTTCACTGCATCCCCTCGATCTGGCGCGAGAGCTATGGCATGACCATTTCCGAAACCTTCGCGGTCACCGGGACAGGCGCCGAGTGTTTCGCGCAATCGCCCCGCCGATTGCTGGTGAAGCAATGATGCCGCCCCCGATGATACCCCCAGGGGCCGCGCCAAGCCGGGAACCGGCGCTGGCGGGCCGGGATGGCTGCGGATTTCAGGTTGACGCATCCGGGCGCGCGGTCTTCAAATGTCCCGCAGCATTCGCGCAACGGGAATGGTGCCCCGCGAAAGTGCAGCGGGACGGGGCACGGGCCGGCACGGCAACGCGAGGTTCTTGGTGATGTCGGACGAAGCCATGCGACCCAGCACCGGCCCGAAGGACGACGCAGACGAAGACAATCCGGACCGCCCGGAGGTCATCGTCCGGGCCGGCCCCGATCTTCTTCAGCGCGTCACCGGCTTCGATCTGTGGCATCTGCGGCTGCCCGTCGTCTCGCGGCGCGATCACGGTCTTGGCGCGGTGTCGGGGTCGTGCGAAAGCGTCATCCTGCGCCTGACGGCCGAGGGCGGCGAACGAGGCTACGGCGAAGCCGCCACCTGGGCGCCGTTCACCGGCTCTGCCGAGGCAGGCTTTGCCGCGCTGGACCGCTATATCCGCCCGCATGTCCTGGATCGGCCGGTGGGTCATGTGGGCGCGATCATGGCCGATGCCGCGGGCGCGGTCGCCCATGCCACGGAAGCCAAGGCCGCGCTTGAAACCGCGCTGCTCGATCTTTGCGCGCGGATCGCCGGCGTGCCGGTCTGGGCGCTGCTGGGCGGAAAGTGCCGCGATACGATCCCCTTGTCCTGCTCGCTTGCGGACCCGGATTTCGAGGCCGATCTGGCGCTCGTGGACCGGCTGGCCGCGGACGGCGTGGGCATCGTGAAGCTGAAGGCCGGCGTGCGCGGGCATCGCTTTGACATGATGCGGCTGGAGCGGATCCGCGCCGATCATCCCGACATCGAGATCCGGGTGGACTTCAACCAGGGGCTGGGCCCGGAAGACGCCGTGGCGCGGGTCCGCGATGTCGCGAAAATGGCGCCGGGCTTCATCGAGCAACCGGTGCGCGCCGGCCAGTTCACCCTGATGGCGCGGATCCGCGATGCGATCGACGTGCCGCTGCTGGCCGATGAAAGCGTCTTTGGCCCCGAGGACATGCTGCGGGCCGTCCGCGAAGGCATCTGCGACGGGGTTTCCGTCAAGATCATGAAGGCCGGCGGCCTTTCGCGCGCCCGGCAGAAGGCCGAGATGGCGGCAGCATCGGGTTTGACGGCCTATGGCGGCGACATGTTCGAGACCGGACTGGCCCATCTGGCCGGGGCGCACATGATCGCCGCCACCCCCGCCATCACGCTGGGCTGCGAATTCTATCAGGCGCATTACTACCTGAGGCAGGACATTCTCGACGGACCCTTTCCCCTGCGGGACGGTGCCGTCGTGGTGCCGGATGCGCCCGGGCTGGGCATGTCGCCTTCGGCCGAAATCCTGGAACGATTCGCCCTGCGATCCAGCATCGGCCGCGCCGCATGACGCAGGGCACGCGTCATATCATCGTTGTCGGCGCAGGCATCGTCGGCGTCTCGGCCGCGATCTGGCTTCGTCGCGACGGGCATGAGGTCACGCTCGTGGATCGTGCCGGACCCGGAGAAGGCACCAGCTTCGGCAATGGCGGTGTGCTTGCGGCCTGTGCCGTCGTTCCGGTGACCGTTCCGGGCCTGCTGCGCAAGGCCCCGCACATGCTGTTCCATCCCGAACAACCCCTGTTTCTGAAATGGCGCCATGTGCCCAGGCTTCTGCCCTGGCTTCGCCGATATATGGGCCATGCCAACGATCCGGACGTGCGCCGCATCGCCCGCGCGCTGACACCGATCCTCGGCGCCAGCCTGTCGGACCATCAGGAACTGGCCGCGGGAACCCCGGCCCGGCACCGGATCACCCCATGTGACTATCTCTATGCCTACAGGGATCGCAGGCATTTCGAGGCCGACGCATTCGGCTGGGGCATCCGTGCGGCGAACGGCTTTGCCTGGGACGAGCTGGAAGGCCGCGCGCTGCGGGATTTCGACCCGGCTCTGTCCGAGGATCTGGGCTTTGCCGTGCGTCTGCCGGGTCACGGCCGCATAACCGACCCGGGCCGCTACGTGAAGGACCTGGCGGCCCATTTCCAATCCCTCGGCGGGCGCGTCCTGAGGGCTGATGTCAGCGACATCGTGCAAGAGAACGGGCGCGTGACCGGTCTGCGCGCCACAGGCGAAATCCTGCCCTGCGATACGGCGGTCTTCTGCACCGGCGCATGGTCGCGCCCGCTGGCCCGCAAGCTGGGCATCGACGTTCCGCTGGAAAGCGAACGCGGCTATCACGTCGAGTTCGTCGCGCCGAACATGGCGCCGAAGGCACCGGTCATGGTAGCCTCGGGAAAATTCGTGGCGACGCCGATGGAGGGGCGGCTGCGGGTCGCGGGCACGGTGGAATTCGGCGGACTGGAGCCGCCTGCGTCCCGGGCGCCCCTTGCCCTGCTGAGGCGGCAGGCCGTCGCGGCCTTTCCCGGCCTTGCCGCGCAGGAAACGCGCGAATGGATGGGGCACCGTCCGGCACCGGCCGATTCCATTCCGATCATCGGCGCGTCGCCGACCGTCAGCGGCGCCTATCTCGGCTTTGGTCACCACCATGTCGGACTGACCGGTGGGCCAAAAACCGGCCGTCTGCTGGCCCAGCTTATCTCGGGCAGGCGCCCCAATATCGACATGGGCCCTTACTCTCCGGCACGTTTCGCGATGGCCGGAAACGCACGACAGGACTGAAACTATAGAAAAAGCAGGGAGATCGACATGACTAAACTGACCACGCTTCTTGCCGCGACCGCACTTGCCGGCGTCGCGGCCCCCGGTTTCGCGGAAGTCTGGGACATGCCACTGGCCTATTCCGCGACCAACTACCACTCGGTGACGGCCGAACAATTCGGCAATTGCGTGACGACCGGAACGGGTGGCGAAATCGAGATCAAGACGCATCCCTCGGGCTCGCTCTTTGCGGGCAACGACATCAAGCGCGCCGTCCAGACCGGCCAGGTTCCGATCGGAGAGCGCCTGTTGTCGGCGCACGAGAATGAAAATCCGCTGTTCGGCGTCGATTCCATTCCGTTTCTCGCCACCTCCTTCGATCAGGCCGCCGATCTGTGGACAGCCGCGAAACCGGCGCTGACCGAGTTGCTGGCCAAGCAGAACATGACCCTGGTCTATTCGGTGCCGTGGCCGCCGCAGGGTCTCTATTTCAAGAACGAGACGAAATCGATCGCCGACATGAAGGGGGTCAAGTTCCGGTCCTACAGCAACGCGACCGCGCGGCTGGCCGAACTGACGGGCATGCTTCCGGTCCAGATCGAGGCCGCCGAGATCAGTCAGGCCTTCGCCACCGGCGTGGCGGATGCGATGATTTCCTCCGGCGCGACCGGCTACGACCGCAAGGTCTGGGAAAGCCTGAACTATTTCTACGAGGTGGACGCCTGGCTGCCGCGCAACTACGTCCTGATCAACTCGGACGTCTGGGCCAAGACCTCCGAGGCGAACAGGAACGTGATCAACGCCTGTGGCGCGCTGGCGGAATATGCGGGAACCTGGCGCGCGAAGGAATACACCCAGTTCACGCTGAACGGGCTGCGCGAGGGCGGCATGACGGTAGAGCCGGCAAGCGATCAGATGAAGGCGGAACTGAAGGACATCGGGGCAACCATGACCTCGGAATGGCTCGAGACGGCGGGCGAACCCGGTCAGGCCATCGTGGACAAGTTCCGGGCCATGCAAAAGTGATCCTTTCGCCGGACGGCCTTCGCCGTCGTCCGGCGCTTCCGTGGCCTCTTGCACCTGGACGGGGGAATGATCGTGGGAAAGTTGCGCGGCGTCAGAACGGTTTGCGATGCAATCTACAATCTGGCGGGGGGCGTTGCCGCATTGTGCCTGATCGGCATTCTCGCCTTGATCGTGGCCCAGATGGCCGCCCGCTGGACCGGCGGCGTCCTGATCGGCGCGACCGCCTATGCCGGATACATGATGGCCGCGGCAAGCTTTCTGGCCTTTGCCTATGCCCTGAATCACGGCGCGCATATCCGCGTCTCCATCGTGCTGAACGCCGTTCCCCGGAAGGTTCGCAGATGGCTTGACGTCTGGTGCTTTGCGATCGGCGCGGCGGTCATGTGGTATTTCGTCTGGTATGGATGGCGCTTCGTCTACTGGTCCTGGAAGTTCGGGGATGTCAGCCAGGGACAGGATGCCACCCCCCTCTGGATTCCCCAGAGCGCGATGCTGCTTGGTGCCGTCATCCTGGCCATCGCCCTGACCGATCACCTGATCCACGTCATCGCCACCGGCAAGCACCGGATCAGGCAGAATCTTTCCGACCAGAGCTTCGGAGAGTAGCGCGATGGAAAACCTCTACATCATCATCCTGTTTCTCTTTGTCCTGTTCACGCTTCTGGGCAGCGGCGTCTGGGTCGGGCTCGCGCTCATGGGGGTCGCCTGGGTGGGCATGGAGCTGTTCACCTCGCGTCCGGTCGGCGATGTGATGCTGACCACGATCTGGACGGCCTCGTCATCCTGGACCCTCACCGCGCTGCCGCTGTTCATCTGGATGGGAGAGATCCTCTACCGGACCCGATTGTCGGAAGACATGTTCCGCGGGCTCTCGCCCTGGATGGCGGGGCTGCCGGGCGGGCTTGTCCATACCAACATCGTCGGCTGCGCGGTCTTCGCCGCGGTGTCCGGCTCATCGGCCGCGACACTGACCACCGTCGGCAAGATGTCCATCCCCGAACTGCGCAGCCGCAATTATCCGGAATCGATGGTGATCGGCACGCTGGCCGGGGCGGCGACGCTGGGCCTGATGATCCCGCCCTCGCTGACGCTGATCGTCTATGGCGTCACGATCAACGAAAGTATATCGAAGCTGTTCTTCGCGGGTGTCCTGCCAGGGCTGGTGCTGGCCCTGCTGTTCATGGCCTATGTGGCGATCCGTTCGCAAACCTCGCGCCACTGGACCCCGCGCGAGGACGCGCCGATGTCGTTTCGCGACCGCGTGGTGAATTCACGCTTCCTGCTGCCGGTCATCTGTCTGATCCTGGTGGTCATCGGCTCGATGTATCTGGGTTTCGCCACCGCGACCGAGGCCGCCGCCTTCGGCGTTCTTGGCGGCCTGACCCTTGCCGCGCTTCAGCGATCGCTGACGTGGAAAAGCTTTACCGAAAGCCTTCTGGGGGCCACGCGCACATCGGCGATGATCGCGCTGATCCTTGCGGGTGCCGCGTTCCTGTCGCTTGCCATGGGCTTTACCGGGCTGCCGCGCGGGCTGGCCAACCTGATCGCGGGCTGGAACCTGTCGCGCTTCGAACTTCTCATGGTGCTGCTGGTGTTCTATATCATCCTGGGCATGTTCCTGGACGGGATCTCCTCGGTGGTGCTGACCATGGCCGTGGTCGAGCCCATGGTCAGGGATGCCGGGATCGACATGATCTGGTTCGGCATCTTCATCGTCGTGGTCGTCGAGATGGCGCAGATCACGCCGCCGATCGGGTTCAACCTGTTCGTGCTGCAAGGCATGACGGGCCACGAGATGAGCTTCATTTCCAAGGCGGCGTTCCCGATGTTCCTGCTGATGGTTCTGATGGTCTTCGTCCTGATCCTCTTTCCCGACCTCGCCACCTGGCTGCCCGACAATATCCGATCGGCTCCACGCGGGTGAATGCCGGATGCGGCCCGTCTGCCGCGCAACCGCGATTCCGGCGCTGTTTCGGCCGCGTCTTGTGATACCGTTCCTCTGGTGTTGCCGGCCTTGAAGGGAGACTCGTCGTTGTTCAGCCGGATCAAGCCCAGTTCGTGGACCGCGGACCAGCGGTCGCCCGATGGTTCGGCGCCGATCCGGGTCGAATTATGGACCGCGAAATCGCTGTTCGAAGCCGGCAGGGAACTGGCGGCGACGCGGTTTCCGGAATTCAACGATGCGCCGGCCGCCCCGATCCGGCGGCTGACCGACAATCAGGATGCGATCCGGACGAACTATCTTGATACCGTCATGGCGGCAGAACGCGACGAACTGATCACGCCGGCGGCGGAATGGCTGATCGACAATTACCACATGGTCGAAGAGAACCTGCGCCAGCTGCGCCAGGGTTTCGGACGCTCGTTCCTGCGCCATCAGCGGAAAGTGGCGCTGTCCGGGGGCGGACAGGCGCCGCGCAGTCTGCTGATCGCGTGGTATTTCGTCGCGCTGACCAATTCCGAGGTCAAGGCCGACGACCTGTCCGACTTTCTTCGCGGTTTCCAGTCGGTCTCGACGCTGGATATCGCCGAGCTATGGGCCGTCCCGACCTTTCTGCGCTATGTTCTGGTCGAAAATCTTCGCCGGATGTCCGACCGGGTGGTGACAGCGCGCCGGTACCGCAATACCGCCAACGCCATCGCCGATCTGGTCGCAAGCGATCCCGACAACATCTCGGCCATCGTCGAGGGCCGGGGCGAATTGATCTTCCGGGATACCGTCGCGGTCCAGTTGCTGTATCGCCTTCGCGAGGGCACCGCGGACGCGCAGGCGGCGCTGGCGGCGCTGGAACGGCGATGGGGCGGACAGCCGGCGCTGGAACGCGCGGTGCAGCGGGAATACGCCCAGCAATCGGCCGGCAACGTCACCGTCGGCAACGTCATCAGCAGCCTGCGCCGGATGGGGGATATCGACTGGCTGACATGGTTCGAGGGCGTCAGCCATGTCGACAGGATGCTGGTCGGGGATTCCGAATTCGTCCGCCTGGACCAGGCAACCCGCGCGGCCTATCGATCCGCGGTCGAGCGGACGGCGCGCCGATCCAGGCTGAGCGAGACAGAGGTCGCCCGGCTGGCGCTGGAGACCGCTGCCGGCGATTCCGAAGGTGCCGCCGATCGGGGCATCCTCCGGGAGCCGCGGCTGGACGGGCGCGTCGAGGTCGGGCACCTGCTGGTCGGCGAGGACCGGTTCCGGCTGCAGCGGCTGGCAGGGTGCCGCAGGACAGCCTACGAAATGCTGGGCATCTTGATACGCCGGCTTGGATGGTTGTCGCTGCAACTGCCCTTGCTGGTCCTGACCGTCCTGCTGTTGGCGGTGATGACCTGGACGATCCCCGCCGGCCTGCCCCGGTGGCAGGTCGGCTTGCTGCTGGCGCTGGCGCTGGTCCCGGCCAGCGAGACCGCGATGCAGGCCCTGGCATTTCTGGCGGCGCGATGGCTGGCGCCGCGTTGCCTTGCGGGCTATGATTTCCGGACCGGCCTTCCCCCCGAGGCGAGGACGCTGGTCGTCATCCCCTGCATGATCACCAGCATGGACGCCATCGACGAACTGGCGGACACGCTGGAATCGCATTACCTTGCCAATCCGCAGACCGAGATATTCTTCGCGCTTCTCAGCGACTGGGCCGACGCCGATGCCGAAACGCTTCCGCGTGATCAGGCGCTGCTGGATCACGCCCGCCAGCGCATCGACGCGCTGGCCGAACATTACAACCACGGCGGGGTCCGGCGCTTTTTCCTGCTGCATCGGCGCCGTCAGTGGAGTGCGACGGACCGCGTCTGGATGGGCTGGGAACGCAAGCGCGGAAAGCTGACCGAGCTGAACATGCTGCTGCGCGGTCAGACCGGGACCAGCTTTCTGGCGACCGGCCCGACCCCGCCCGAGGGGGTGCGCTATGTGGTGACGCTGGACAGTGACACCCGATTGCCACGCGACACCGTCGCGGCCCTGGCCGGCAAGATGGCCCATCCCGTCAACCTTCCGGTCAGCGACGAGAAGGGTCTGGTGATCCGGGGCCATGCGATCATGCAGCCGCGGGTCACGCCCTCCCTGACGACCGGGGCCGAAGCCTCGGTCTTCCAGCGCGCATTTTCCGCGAACCGGGGGCTTGATCCCTATGTGTTCGCCGTCTCGGATCTTTACCAGGATCTGTTCGGTCAGGGCAGCTTCACCGGCAAGGGCATCTACGACGTCGATGCGTTTCAGGCGGCGATGACCGCCCGCGTGCCCGAAAACGCCATTCTCAGCCACGACCTGCTGGAAGGCAGCCTGGCCCGCGCGGCGCTGGTATCGGATATCGAGGTGGTCGAGAATTTCCCCACCCGCTACGCGAACGAGGCAAGCCGCCAGCATCGCTGGATGCGCGGCGACTGGCAGTTGCTGCCGCTGATCGTCACGCCGGGAAACGGACTGAACGGGCTGGCGCGGTTCAAGATGCTGGACAATCTTCGCCGGTCCCTGGTCGCGCCGGGCTGGCTTGCGACCTCGGTCGCGGGCTGGCTGCTGCTGCCGGGATCGGCGGCGGCGCTGTGGCAATTGGCGCTGATCCTGCTGATGGTGCTGGTGCCGATCCTTCAGATCGATACCAACGTCCTTCGGCGCCAGTATGGCGTGTCATGGGGGTATCACATCCACCAGGTGCTGCGCGACGCCCGCATCTCGTTCACCCAGTTCGGGCTGCGGCTGACCACGGTCGCGGATCGGGCCTGGTCGACGGCGGACGCCATCTTCCGGACCTTGTGGCGGCTGGCCGTCAGCAGGCGCAACCTGCTGGAATGGACGCCATCGCAGCTGATCGGCGACAGGGACGACCCCCGGCTTGCGGCCGAATATCGCCGGATGATCGTGTCGCCCCTGATCGGCGGCGGCGCGATCCTGGCCTCTGCCGCGGTCAATCCATCCGCCCTTCCGGTCGCGGTGATTTTCGCCGCGCTGTGGATCGCCGCGCCCTGGATCACCTTTCGCGCCTCGCGGTCGCTGGAAACGGTCGACCAGTTGCAGATCTCGGCCGAGGACAAGGCCGAGTTGCGGCGCATCGCCCGCCGCATCTGGCGCTATTTCGACGAATTCGTCGACCAGACGACCAACCATCTGCCGCCCGACAATTATCAGGAACTGCCAGCCCCGAAACTGGCCGAACGCACCTCGCCGACCAATATCGGGCTGTATCTCATGTCGGTCATGTCGGCGCATGATTTCGGCTGGATCGGCCTGGACACGGCGCTGAAACGGATCGAGGCCACCATCGCCACGCTTGAACGGATGCAGCGGTTTCGCGGGCATTTCTTCAACTGGTATGACACCAGAACGCTGTCGGTGCTGCCCGCGCCCTATCTGTCTTCGGTCGACAGCGGCAATCTTGCCGGGATGCTGATCGCGCTGTCCTCCGGTCTGCGGGGCTGGGCGGCGCACGCGCCTTCGGTGCGCGTGCCCGCCACGGCGGGGCTGCGCGACACGCTGGACATCCTGCGCGCCGAGCTGGAGCTGCTGCGCGACGATCGCCGTGCGCTGCGCGACCTGCACGGCGCGATGAGCGAGGCGATCGACGGCTATGCCCGGTCGGTGGCGCACAGCCTGCCCGGATCGCTGGCCGATCCGGTCGCGGCCGGGCAGTTGATCAGCCGCGCCGCGACCATCCGGCGACTGGCGGGCGATCTGCACGCGGCGACCCCGCGCGGCGACGCGGCCGAGATCCTGGCCTGGTCCACGGCATTGGTGCGCGACACCGCCGATGTCCTGAACCCGGTCACAACCCGGCCCGAGGCGCTGGACAAGTTCGTCCTGCAGACCCGGCTTTTGGCCGAGCGGGCGCGCAACCTTGCCTTCGGGATGGATTTCAGCCTGTTCGTCGATCGCGAAAAGTCGCTGATGTCGATCGGCTATCGCACCGATGCGCAGGCGCTTGACGGCAGCCGCTATGACCTGCTGGCCTCGGAGGCGCGGCTGACCAGTTTCCTGGCCATCGCCAAGGGCGATCTGGGCAAGGAACATTGGTCGCGTCTGGGCCGGCCCTTCGCGATGGTCGGCCATCGCGGCGCGCTTCTGTCCTGGTCGGGCAGCATGTTCGAATACCTGATGCCGCCGCTGCTGCTGAAGGAACGTCAGGGCGGCATCCTCAACCTCGCCGACAAGATGGCGGTCGCGATCCAGATGGAATGGGGGCGGTCGCACGGCCTGCCCTGGGGCATCTCGGAAAGCGCGTTCAACGCCCGCGACCGGGACATGAACTATCAATATTACGCCTTCGGCGTTCCCAACCTGGCGCTGAAGCGTTCGGGCGGCGATTACGTGGTGGCGCCCTATGCCTCGATCCTGGCGGCACAGATCGACCCGCAGGCGGCGATCAGGAACCTGGCCGCGCTGCGCGAACTGGGCGCCGAGGGCCGCTTCGGGTTCTATGACGCGGTCGATTTCTCGCCACGCCGCCAGCGCGAGGGCGCCAATCACAGCGTCGTGAAGAACGTCATGGCCCATCATCACGGCATGTCGATGCTGGCGATCGGAAACGCCGTTCTCGACGGCATTCATCGCGAAAGGTTCCACGCCGATCCGGTCGTGCGCGCATCCGAATTGCTGCTGCAGGAAAAGTCGCCGCGCGACATCACGCCGGTGACGCGCGCGACCACGGCTTTCGGACCGGGGCGGGACACGCTGCTGAGCAGCGGCGATACCCTGACCGTGGTCAACGATCCGGGCCGGGCCGAACGCGAGGTGGCCCTGATGTCGACCGGCGCCTTCACCATGTTCGTGTCCTCGACCGGCGCCGGGCGCGCCATGCTGGGCAATATCGCCCTGAACCGGTGGTCCGCCGATCCGACCCGGGACGATGGCGGTATCCATCTGCTCATGCGCGACATCCAGTCGGGGGAATGGTGGTCGGCGACCCACGCCCCGTGCAGCGGGGCCGACGAACGCAGCACGGTGATCTTTTCCGATCACAAGGCCGAATTCTTCAAGACCGCCAACGCGATCGAAAGCCGGCTGGAAATCATCGCGGCGACCGAAGGCAATGCCGATGGACGCCGCCTGACCCTGCGCAACCTGTCGGGGCGCGACCGGACCATCGAGGTGACCTCGTATGGCGAGATCGTGCTGGACGATCCGGCCTCGGACCGGGCCCATCCCGCCTTTTCCAAGATGTTCGTCGAAACCGAGATCCGCGACGAGGGCGCGCTGATCATGGCGCGGCGCCGGCCCCGCGATCCGCGCGGCCAGTCGCTGTATATGGCCCATCTGGTGACCGGGCCGGATGGTGCGCTGACCCCGGCCGCCGAGGCCGAAACCGACCGGCGCGCCTTTCTTGGCCGCGGTCGCAGCCTGGCCGACGCCGCCGCGATGAAGAGCGGCGCGACCCTGTCGGGGCGCCAGGGCCATACGCTGGATCCGATCTTCGCCATTCGCAGGCATATCCGCGTGCCGGCCGGCAAATCCGCCTCGATCACCTTCTGGACGCTGATCGCCGACAGCGCCGAGGACTGCGCCCGGCTGGCCACCCATTTTACCCGCCCCGGCTGTTTCGAACACGAGTTGCGGCTGGCATGGACCTATTCGCAGGTCCAGCTGCGCCATCTCGGGGTTTCGCTGGATGAGGCGAAGCTGTACCGGCAATTCGCAAGCCTGCTGATCTGGCCCGATCTGCGTCTTGCCGCGACGCCGCAGCGGCGCCGGGACATCGGCCGGCAGAACGAATTGTGGCCGATGGGAATTTCAGGCGATGTTCCGATCCTGCTGCTGCGGATCGACAACGAGGCCGATCTTCCGATCATCCGAAATGCCATGCGCATGCATACCTTCCTGCAAAGCCGGGGCGTCTTGCATGATCTGGTGATCCTCAACGAACGCCCGACCAGCTATGCCCAGGATCTGCAGCACGGAATTCAGACCCTGGTCGATGCCGCCGTCCACGCGGCCGGCCAGTCCGGCCCCCATCATGCCCATGCCGTGCGTCGCGATCAGATAAGCCAGGGCAGCTTCGACACGCTGATATCGGCGGCGCGGATCATGCTGCACACCCGCAACGGCAAGCTTTTCGAACAATTGGCGCGGCTGCGCGAGACGCCGCCGGCTCCGGCGCGCCTTCGGGGCTGTGGCGAACGACGGCGCGACGATCCCCGGCCAAGGCCTGCGTCCCGTTCGCAGCTGGAATTCTGGAACGGATTTGGCGGGTTCGCATCCGACGGTCGCGAATATGTGCTGCGCATCACCCATGACCGGCAGACCCCCCATCCCTGGATCAACGTGATCGCGCGTGACGATTTCGGCTTCCACGTCTCGGCCGAAGGGGCGTCCTACACATGGGCGGTCAATTCTCGCGATTACCGGATCACGCCCTGGACGAACGATCCGGTCATCAATGCGCCGGGCGAGACGATCCTTGTCCACGACCCCGAGACCGGCTGCGTCGCCAGCCCCTTCCTGGCCACGTCCGAGCCGGGCGACGCGGTCTTCGAGGCGGCGCATGGTCTGGGATATTCGCGCTTTACCGCCGATTATGGCTGGGTCGTGGTCGAGGCGGTGATGACGCTGGCCCGCGACGTTCCGGCGCGGCTGACCCGGCTGCGGGTCACCAACCGGACCAGGCGACACCTGCGGCTGCGCGGCGTCGCCTATGCCCAGCTTGTCCTTGGCACCGACGCGGCGGTTGCGGGCCCGATGGTCCGGACCGGCTTTGATACCGGGCTTGCGGCCGCCATCGGGCGCAATCCCTATTCGGCGGATTTCGCCGATCGGATCACCGCGCTGGCCTGCGATCGCGAGGTGGACGCCCATTGCGGTTCCCGGACTGCCTTTCTGGGCCGCGAGGGCGCGATTTCCTATCCGGCGGCGCTGGAATCATGGCCCCGTCCTGCCGCGCAGGGCGGCGGCGGCGCGCAAGACGTCGAGGCGGCGGGCGATCCCTGCGCCGCCATCCGCTGGCCGCTGTCCGTGGCGCCGGGCGAGACCGCCGAGACCACGCTGATCCTGGCCAATGGCGACGCCGAAACGCTGCCCCGGGTGCTTGCCGCCGCGCGCAGCCCCGGCGCGTTCGATGCGGCGATGAACGCCGCGCGGGACGAATGGGACAGCGTTCTGGGAACGCTGCAGATCGACACGCCGGACGACAAGCTGAACCTGCTGGTGAACACCTGGCTTCCCTATCAGGCGCTGGCCTGCCGGATCCGGGCGCGGACCGCCTTTTACCAGGCATCGGGGGCGTTCGGGTTCCGCGACCAGTTGCAGGATACCAGCGCGCTGATCCTGCAGGACCCGTCCCTGTGTCGCAGGCAGATCCTGAACGCGGCCGGGCGCCAGTTCACCAGCGGCGATGTGCAGCATTGGTGGCTGCCCCGAACGGGCGCCGGTGTGCGCACGACGATCTCGGACGATGTGGTCTGGCTGGGCCATGTGACCGCGCTTTATATTGCCGCGACAGGGGACCGCGCGATCCTGGACGAGCCGGTGGAGTACCTTTCGGGCCCCGAACTGGAGCAGGGCGAACATGACCGCTTCTTCGTGCCCGATTCCTCCGGCCTGCGGTCCCCGCTCTATGACCATTGTGCCAGGGCGCTGGATCTGGCGGTCGCGCGCACCGGCCGCAACGGATTGCCGCTGATCCTGGGCGGCGACTGGAATGACGGCATGAACCGCGTCGGCGAGGCCGGCCAGGGCGAAAGCGTCTGGCTGGGCTGGTTCCTGTGCGCCACCATCGATGCCTTCGCGCCGCTGGCCGAGGCGCGCGGCGACGCGGCGCGTGCGGCGGCATGGTCGGCGCATCGCCAATCGGTCGCGGCGGCGCTGGACAAGGCCGGCTGGGATGGCGCCTGGTATCGGCGCGGCTATTTCGACGATGGCACGCCGCTGGGATCCGCCGACAGCGACGAATGCCGCATCGACAGCATTGCCCAAAGCTGGGCGCTGATCTCGGGCGCGGGGCGCGAGGATCGCGCGCAGCAGGGTGTCGCCCAGGCGTTGTCGCATCTGTTCGACCGCGAGGCGCGGATCATGCGGCTGTTCACGCCGGCCTTCCGCGACACGCCGCGCGAGCCGGGCTATATCAAGTCCTATCCGCCCGGCGTCCGCGAGAATGGCGGGCAATATACCCATGCGGCGGCCTGGATGGTCTATGCGCTGGCGCTGTCGGGCGACGGCAACCGCGCCCATGGGCTGTTCGACGCGCTGAACCCGATCACGCATTCGCACGACCCGAGCGCCGCCGAGGTCTATCGCGTCGAACCCTATGTCGTCGCCGCCGATGTCTACGGCGCGCGCGACAAGCTGGGTCGCGGGGGCTGGACCTGGTATACCGGATCGGCTGGCTGGATGTATCGCGCGGCGGTCGAGGGAGTTCTGGGCATTGCCCGCAGGCCCGGCGGTTTCGCGGTCGATCCGCGCCTGCCCGACGAATGGCCGGGCTATGAGGCGACCCTGTGCCTTGACGGCAAGACCCGCCGCATCGCCGTCGATCGCGACGGCGAGGATGGCGAGCTGCGGATCCGTGTCGATGGCACCGGTGTCGCGGCCGGCGCAACAATCGGCTGAGCCGGCGAGGCCCGATCAGCGCCGGCAATCCGGCGCGCGCGCAAGGCCGTCGCGGCCGGCCAGCCAGCCGGGCGGCGCGGTCGGGGGCATGTCCGGCCGCCGGAACCGCCGCCTTGCGTGCCACCTGCATCGAGTGCGACGATCGCCCCATCCTGCGCGTCGCGGTGGCCCGGTCTACGCCGTGGCGGCGGTCAGCCCCTGATCCAGGTCGGCGATGATGTCTTTCAGATCCTCGATGCCGATGGATAACCGCACCACATCCGGGTCCGCGCCTGCGCTGATCTGCTGATCCTCGCTCAGTTGGCGGTGCGTGGTCGAGGCGGGGTGGATGATCAGGCTGCGCGTGTCGCCCAGATTGGCCACATGGCTGAACAGCCTGAGGCTGTCGACCAGTCGGACGCAGGCATCATAGCCGCCCCTGACCGACATGGTAAACAGCGCCCCCGCGCCCCTGGGCACGATCCGCTGCGCCCGTTCATGCGACGGGGATGACGGAAGTCCCGCATAATTGACGCTTTCGATCCGGGGATCCCTGTCCAGCCATTCGGCCACCGCCATGGCGTTCCTCACGTGCCGTTCCATGCGCAGGCCCAGCGTCTCGATTCCCATCAGCGTGTAATGGGCGCCTTGCGGGTTCATCGTCATGCCCAGGTCGCGCAGGCCGACGGCGATCGAGTGAAAGGTGAAGGCCATCGGCCCCAGGGCCTTGTGGAATGTCAGGCCGTGATAGGCACTTTCCGGCTGCGACAGCGACGGGAACCTGTCGGACGCGGACCAGTCGAAATTGCCGGAATCGACAAGGATTCCGCCCGTCACGGTCCCGTTTCCGGTCAGATATTTCGTCGCGGAATGCACGACCAGCGTGGCCCCGTGGTCGATCGGCCGGCACAGCCAGGGCGTGGCCGTGGTGTTGTCGACGATCAGCGGAATGCCCGCCTCCTCGGCGATCCGGGCCATCGCGTCCAGATCGGTGACATAGCCGCCGGGATTGGCGATGGTTTCGCAGAACAGCGCGCGGGTCTTGTCGTCGATGGCGGCCTTGATCGCGTCCAGATCGTCGGTATCGACGAAGCTGGCGGTCCACCCGAACCGGCGGATGGACTGGCCGAACTGGGTGATGGTGCCACCATAGAGCCGCGAGGAGGCCACGATATTGCAGCCCGGCCCCATCAGCGGAAACAGCGCCATGATCTGGGCGGCATGTCCCGACGAACAGCCGACGCCGCCGACCGCGCCCTCCAGCGCGGCCACGCGCGCGACCAGGGCGGCCACGGTCGGGTTGGTCAGGCGCGAATAGATGTAGCCCTGTTCCTCGAGATTGAACAGGCGCGCCGCGTGATCGGCGTTTTTGAACACGTAGGAGGTGGTCTGATAGATGGGAACCTGCCTTGCACCCGTGGCCGGATCCGGTTCGGCCCCCGCGTGAACGGCCAATGTGTCAAAGCCAGGGGATGTATCGGTCATGAAGGGGTTTCCTGTCGGTCGCGGAACGGGGCAGGGCGCGCTGGCATTTCCGGAACCTTGTGCCGGAGAATGGCAGCGGCGGGGCCTGATTTCCCTTGATTAAAGCAAAAGCAACCGGGGGAGGCAAACGGTTTGGCGGCCGGCCGCGGGAATTGGCGTGGTCGCTGGCGCCAGCCCTGCACGGCAAGGGAACCGGGCCCCTGTCCGGGCGTTCAATACGACACGATTCGTCGCCCTCGGCCGGTCATGCCGGCCAAGGGCCCCGCAGGAGCAGACCCGCCGACCCCGCAGCGGCCTTGAATCCGTCACGGTTTCACGTCCACGGTTTCGGCCAACCCAAGCGCAGGCAATTTTAGGGAGCCTACCTCACCATGAAAACCAATCTCGTTCTTGCGGCTGTCGGACTGGCGGGCGCGCTGGCCAGCCCCGCCTTGGCCAATATCACCGTCTCGTCGAAGATCGACACCGAGGGCGGACTTCTTGGCAATATCATCGCGCTGGCGCTGGAGGATGCGGGACTGCCGGTCGAACGGCGGCTGCAACTGGGCGGCACGCAGGTCGTGCGCGAGGCTTTGCTGGCGGGTCAGATCGACATCTATCCCGAATATACCGGCAACGCCGCCTTCTTCTTCAACGAGGCCGACAGCGATGTCTGGAAAAGCCCCGAGGCCGCCCATGCCCGCGCGGCAGAACTGGACGCGGCTGAAAACCAGGTGATCTGGCTGGACGCGGCGCCCGCCAACAACACCTGGGCCATCGCGGTGACGGGCCCGGTGGCCGAGCAGAACGGCCTGGCCACGATGACCGATTTCGGCGCCTGGGTCGCCGGCGGCGGTGACGTCAAGCTGGCCGCCTCGACCGAGTTCGTGTCATCGCCCGCGGTGCTGCCCGCGATGCAGAAGACCTATGGTTTCGAATTGTCGCCCGATCAGACGGTGATCCTGTCGGGCGGCGATACTGCTGCGACGATTCAGGCCGCGGCACGGGGCACGTCGGGCGTGAACGCGGCGATGGTCTATGGCACCGATGGCGGCGTCGGGGCGACCGGGCTTGTGGTGATGGAGGACGACAAGGGCGTGCAGCCCGTCTATCAGCCCACGCCCATCGTCCGCGAAGAGGTGCTGGGCGAATACCCGGCCATCGCGGATGTCCTGAACCCGATCTTCAGCGGCCTTGATCTGAAGACGCTGCAGGATCTGAACGGCCGCATCCAGGTCGGCGGAGAGCCTGCCGAGGCCGTGGCGCGCGATTACCTGACCCGGACCGGAGTGCTGGACTGATCCGCGCCGCGACACAGACGCGCGTCGGCTGGCCGGCGCTGTCGGCGCCGGGGCTTCTGTTCATGGTGCTTGGACTGGGCGCGTTCCTGGCGCCTTTCATGACGCTGGCGGCCAACCGTATCGTGGCCGGCGAGGGGGTTCCGATCTGGCAATCGGCCGGGCCGGGCGTGACGCTGCCGGGCCTGGCCGCGCTGTCGGCGGGGCTGGCGCTTGGCGTGCTGCAGATCCGCCCGGTCCTTCGCCTGCTGGGCGCCGCGTTGGGGCTTGCGGCGCTGCCCTGGCTTTTGTCGCAGGGCGCCGCCACGCTGCTGGCGGGCGCGGGCCAATACGCGCGCGTCTCGCCCGGTGCCGGATTCTGGTCGCTGCTGGTCATCCTGGCGCTTCTGGCGGCGGACGCGCTGAACGGCCTTTCACCGGGCCCGCTGGCACGGGCGGGCCTGCTTGCCGCGGTTCTGGCTTTGCTGGCGCTGCTGCTTGGATCGGGGGCATTGTCGGACCTGTCGGTGATGCAGGAATATGCCAGCCGGCAGGGCGCGTTCCGCGATGCGGCGCTGCGCCATCTTGGCCTTGCGTTCGGTTCGCTGGCGGCGGCGGCGGTGATCGGCCTGCCGCTGGGCCTGGCATGTTACCGTCGCGCCAGGCTGCGCGCCGCCCTGCTGCCGGTGCTGAGCTTCTTGCAGACCATCCCTTCGCTGGCGATGTTCGGGATCATGATCCCGCTGCTGGGCTGGGTCGGCGACAGCGTGCCGGGTGCGCGCGCGATGGGCATTGCCGGCATCGGCTTTGCCCCCGCGTTTCTGGCGCTTGTGCTGTATTCGCTGCTGCCCGTCGTCGCCAATACCGTCGCGGGCCTGCAAAGCACTCCGCCAGCCGCGCAAGAGGCGGCGCGCGGCATGGGCATGACGGAACGGCAGCGCCTTATTCGGATCGACCTGCCGCTTGGCCTGCCGGTCATCCTTGCCGGGATGCGGATCGTGCTGTTGCAGAATATCGGCCTTGCGGTGATCGCCGGGCTGATCGGCGGCGGCGGCTTTGGCACCTTTGTCTTCCAGGGCCTGAACCAGACCGCAACCGACCTGATTCTGCTGGGCGCGCTGCCCACCGTCGCCCTGGCGCTCGTGGCGGCGATCGTGATGGACATCCTGGTCGAACTGGCCCGACCGATACCGGAGGGCGGATCATGATCGAAATCGACCGGATCACCAAACTCTATGACGGGCGCCCGGCGGTGGATTCCGTCTCGATGACGGTCGAGGAAGCCACGATCACCGTCATCGTGGGCACGTCGGGATCCGGCAAGACCACGCTGCTGCGCATGATCAACCGGCTGGTCGAGCCCAGCTCGGGCGAGGTCCGGATCAATGGCGAGCCTACGTCCAGCCTGCACAAACACGTGCTGCGGCGGCGCATCGGCTATGCCATTCAGGGTCACGGATTGTTCCCGCATCACACCGTCGCGCGCAATATCGGCGCGGTGCCCGAATTGCTGGGCTGGCCCCGCCAGAAGATCAGCGCCCGCGTGGACGAATTGCTGAACCTGTTCTCGATGGAGCCGGCCCGGTTCCGCGACCGCTTTCCCTATGAATTGTCCGGCGGGCAGCAGCAGCGGGTGGGCGTTGCGCGGGCCCTGGCCTCGCGTCCCGATCTGATGCTGATGGACGAACCCTTCGGGGCGCTGGATCCGATCATCCGGGCGCGCGCGCAGCAGGATCTGCGCCGCATCCAGCAGGCCCTGGGATCGACCATCATGCTGGTCACGCATGACATGGAAGAGGCGATCCATCTGGGCGACAGGATCGCGGTGATGGACAAGGGCCGCCTTGTCCAGCACGGCACGCCGGCGCAGATCATCCGGCAGCCGGCGACGGATTTCGTGGCGGAAATGGTCGGCGGCGTCGAACGTCCGCTGCGCCTGCTGTCACTGATCCCGGTCTCCGATGTGGTCGAGAACGGATCCGCCGAGGGCGAGGCCGTGGCGGCGGAGACCAGCCTGCGCGACGCCCTGGCAATCTGCCTGTGGACCGGCCGCGAGGCGCTGCCGGTGACCCGCGACGGGGCCGGCCAGCAGAGGATCACCCTGGACGCGATCCGTGCGCGGGCCGAAGGCCGGACATGAGGTGGCAGAACCTCTTGCGGGGGGCGCTGATCGCGCTGCTTCTGGCCCTGGTCCTGCGTCCGGTCTGGTTCACGCCGGTCTTCGCGCCCTTCGCGCCCGAGGGCGGGCCGGTCATCTACGATCGCTCGTCGCTGCTGTCGCTGTCGCTGAGCCATCTGGGCCTCGTGGCGCTGGCATCCACGGCGGCGACGCTGGTTTCGGTGATGCTGGCGATCCTGGTCACGCGGCCGGCGGGGGCGGCCTTCCGTCCCCTGTCGCGCACCATCACCAACATGGGCCAGACATTCCCGCCCGTCGCGGTTCTGGCGCTGGCGGTGCCCTCGCTTGGCTTCGGCGCCGGGCCGACGGTCGTGGCGCTGTTCCTTTATGGCCTGCTGCCGATCTTCGAGAACGCCATGACCGGGCTTCTGACCCTGCCGCCCGCCACGATGGAGGCCGCGCGCGGGATCGGCCTCAACCGCCGGCAACGGCTGGTCCGGGTGGAATTGCCGCTGGCGCTGCCGGTCATCCTGACGGGCATCCGGCTGTCGGTGGTCATCTCTCTTGGCACGGCCACGATCGGCTCGACCGTCGCGGCCAGGACCCTGGGCGAGGTGATCATCTCGGGGCTGCTGACGAACAACACCGCCTATGTGTTGCAGGGCGGGCTGATCGTGGGGTTGTTCGCGGTGCTGATCTATGACGCGATGGTTCAACTGGAAACCCGCCTGTCGCGGCGAAGGGCGCGATAGGCGGGACCACCATCCGCATCGCCAGCGCCGGGTCTACCCGACACGGGTCCGCGACAGCCGGTGCCGCGCGATGCGGACGGCGGCGAATGTGGCAAGGATGCTGACGATGACGAACCCGGCCAGGGCCGTCACGGGATAGGACAGGGCATCGGGCGGCGGATCGAAGATGCCCGACAGAAGCTTGACCAGCATGTCGGCCGCGGCGACGCCGATCGCCGCGCCGATGACGGCGCCGGGAACGAGGATGATCAGCGCCTCGCTCCACAGAAATCCCGCGATCTCGGATCCCGACGCGCCGAGCGCCAAGAGAATGGCCGCCGCCCGGCGACGCTCGGCAAAGCCCAGATACAGCAGCATTCCCGTCGCCGCCGCCAGCAGCAGGACCGCGAAGGCGATCTCGACATTGGTCAGCCGGCCAAGATCGACGGCGGTCAGGCTGGAGGCGATGATGTGGAACGCGGATTGAAGATCCGAGACTTTGTAGCCCGAGGCCGGCCCCAGGGTGTTGCGGATATCAGCGGCCAGCGTTCCGGGATCGGTCTTGCCCCGGATCAGCAGAACCTCGTGGCCGGGGGTGCCGGTCTGCGCGGCGATGTAGGCCGCGTTGGCGACCAGAAAGGAATCCTTGGGTGCGGTCGGAAATTCCAGCGCGACGCCCACGAAGGTGAACGGAATCGCCTTGTATTGGTGGGTGGTGGCATCCTGAAGCCGCAGGTTCACGGTATCGCCAAGCGCGAGCTGAAAATCGTTCACGGTTTCCTGCGACACCAGAACGCCGTCCGGTGTCGCGGCCAGCGCCTTCAGCGTGGCCGCCGCATCGCGATTGGCGAAATAGGCGTCGACGATCGACGTGGCATCTGTGATCGTGGCGGGGTCGATGCCGTAGATGTCCTGCAGGTCGTTGCCGACATAGGCGAAGCGATGCTGCATCGGCACGGTCGCCGCGACGCCGGGAAGGGCCGCGACCTTTGTCACCACCGGCTCGACCGGCGTCGAGGTCGATCCGGTCACCGTCACATCCGCCCCGTTGGTCAGCAGGGCATCGACCCGGGTCTGGCCGTTATAGGTGAGGTTGAAGATCGCGATGGCGAAGGCGAAGGAAAAGGCAAGCGATACCAGCGCGATCCCGCCCGCAAGCCGCCGGTTCTGCCGCGACAGGCTGGCGGCGATGCTGGGCGCCGTGCCCGAGGCCAGACCGCTGCGGCCGATCATCGTCGCCAGGCCGCCCGAAGACCGGCCGATCAGCCACGAGGTCAGCCGGATCGTCAGCAGCACCGCCCCGGTCCAGAACAGCAGCGGCGACAGGAAGGCGGTGTAATCGACGGCGGTGGCCGTGACCCCTTCCGGAGCCAGCACGACCTGGTAGTTGGAGCTTGCCGATCGCAGGAAGATGACGGCGGCGGCGGCCAGGCAGATCACGTCCAGCCACAGCCGCTGCCACAGCGGCACCTTGCCCCTGGTGAAATAGCTCCGGCCGCCGACGATGGTCTGGTCGCGCAAGCGGGACAGGGCGGGCAGCAGACCGCAGAGAAGGGCGATCGCGAAACCGCCGAGCCCGGCCAGACCGATCCAGGCCAGGGCGGCAGGCGCCAGCGCCGCGCCGCCGAACTGGACGACCGCCAGCGCCAGGGCGGCCAGCGCGCCGAAGACAGCGGCCCCGACCGCGCCGATCGTTTCTTCAGACGCGACGAGCCGCAGGATCGACCCCCGGTCCAGTCCGCGCATCCGCAGCAGCGCCTCGCTGCGGCCCTTGCTTTCACGGTCCGCCGACAACAGCGACACGGTCAGCAGGATCGCCAGCATCGCCGCCGGCAGGCCGAGGAACAGGAAGATGACGCGGGCATAGATCGCGTCGCCCCGCACCGCATCCAGCCGCGCGCCCAGATTGTCGCCGACCAGCGCGGCGCCCGCGATCCCGGCCTCGAAATTGCGGGCGCTGCGGGCCTCCTGGATATAGGCCTGATCGGGCTGGCGGGGCAGCGCGGCATGGGTGAACCCGGCATGGAACTGCGTGGTCGTCCGGGCCGGATCGGCCGCGAACAGGCTGGTCCACTGAGCCATCGGCAGGATGACGACGTTGTCGGGCGGGGCGGTCGGCCCGGCCCCGGCGGGGGCGCCGACGGTCTGGAACAGCGCGTCGGCATTGGGAAGTTCGACGATCCCGGCGATCGTCACCGGAACGTCGCCGCCGGCGGCCTTGACAATGATGGTGTCGCCGATCCCGGCATGCAGGTTCGCGGCCGTCTGCTGGGCCAGAAGCGGGCCGTCATAGCGGCCCAGAAGCAGACGCATCTGTTCCGGGAAATCCGTCCGGTAGCCGGGATCCAGCCCCAGCACCTTGGCCGCCCCGGTGGTCTGGACCGTGCCGCCCGTATTCGCGCTGAGCGCCGAGACATCGCCATAGCCGACCTTCTGCACCCTGCGAAGGTCGGGCAGGGCGGCCAACGCCGCCCCGATCCCGGCATTGTCCGTTCCGGGCCTGGGCTGGACCTGCCAGTCCACGACGACCTGCGACACCGCCCGATCGGTCATCGTCGAGGCGCTGATGACCGAGAAGACGCCGATCAGCGCGACCAGGGTGATGGCGATCGCGACGCCCGAATAGGCCAGGGCGATCTGCACGAGGCGGTGCTTGAGCACGCCTTTGATCCATAGCGGGAACATGTCGGGCCTCCTTTCAGGCGGCATTCACCAGGCGGCCGTGATCCATGTGGAACCGGGTCGGCATGGTGGCGGCAAGAGCCGCGTCGTGGGTCGTCATCAGCAGCGCGGCATCAGCCTGGTCGAGGGCCTTCAGGACGGCCTGCATCACCGCGCGCCCTGTCGGCTGGTCAAGCTGTCCGGTCGGCTCGTCGGCCAGAATGATTTCGGGATTGGTGACGAGGGCGCGGGCAAAGGCGACCCGCTGCATCTGCCCGCCCGACAATTCGTCGGGCAGCTTGTCGGCCAGATCGGACAGATCCAGCAGGCGCAGCGCATCATCGGCGCCCGGATGCGGGCGGGCGGGAAGGAACGACGCCAATTGCAGCGGCAGTTCGACATTCTCGCGCACGGTAAGCGACGCGATCAGGCTGGGTTCCTGGAACACGACGCCGATCCGGCGGGGGCGCAGCATGTCGGGTTTGGCCGCGCCGAACCACGACAACCCGCCCGAGCTTGGCCGTTCGATCCCCGCCAGCATCTTCAGCAGAGTGGATTTGCCGCTGCCCGACGGGCCGGTGACGGCGATCCGGGCGCCCCGGTGCAGGTCCATGCTGGCATCCTCGACGGCATGGACCGGATCGCCGCCCGGATGGTAGATCCGGCTTACATGCCGCGCCTCGATCAGCGCGGCATTGTCCCCGGCGGAGGATCGCAGGGGCGCGCGCAAGGTCGGGCTGGCCGCCCGCTCTGCATCGGGCGAGACCGCCTGACCGCCATCGGGCGCGGGGCGCGCGGACAGCCGTCCGTCGCGCAGGTGCAGGACGCGCGTGGCGATGGCTTCGACCGCGCGGCTATGCGTTGCGATCAACGCCCCGCGACCGGCGCGGCTGCGTGCGACCAGCATGTCCAGGATCAGCCGTTCGGTCTGTGCATCGACCTCTGCGGTCGGCTCGTCCGCCACCAGCAGGGCCGCATCAAGCGCCAGCGCGACCGCCAGCCCCGCGCGCGCAATCTCGCCCCCCGACAGGGTGGCGGGATAGGCGGCCGCGCGGGCGTTCATGCCGACGGATTGCAGGATGGCCCCGATTTCGGGCAGCTCCGCGCCCTGTCTGCGAGACAGGGCAAAGGCGACGTTTTCGGCGACTGTCAGATGCGCGAACAGGTTGTCGCGCTGCGCCATGATGCCCAGCAACGACGACCGGATCGCCGCCTTTTCCGCCTCGGGCCGCCGGGTCATTCGGCGGCCGTCGATCTCGACCGTGCCGCCATCGGGGTCGTCCAGCCCGCACAGGCAGGACAGCAGCGTCGATTTGCCACTGCCCGAAGGACCGGTGAGGGCCACGATCTCGCCCGCGCGAACTTGCAGACTGACGCCCTTGAGCGCACGGATCTCGGCGTCGCCGACATGGTAGAACCGGAACAGGTCTTCGGCGACAAGCAGGGTCACGACGGCCACCGCAGCGATTCCGCCATCATCTTCCACGCATCGACGTTGTCGGCGCCGGCGGGGGCCGAAAAGGTGACGATTGCCTCCTGCCCGGCATGGAACAGATAGATGCGGCGGTTTTCCAGCCGGATCCGGCGGTTGGTGACCGGGTTGATCGCAGAGTTCGACAGATAGTCCAGCGCGACCGCTTCCCCGGCGGGCAGCGTCATGGCCCGGACATCGGTCACCTCGACCGCGTGCCCGCCGGCGACCAGATCGGGGACTTCGCGCTGCTGGATGGACTGCGGCGTGGGCGCCTTGTCGGCCTTGGCCGTGGCGATGTCGATCGTGCCGTATTTGTCGGCGAAGCTGACCCCCGTGGCGGTGTCGCTGCGCGACCAGCCCTCGGGCACCTGCATCGAGAAACCTGCGGGCGCGGTATAATCGATGAAGACCTGATTGTCGGGAATGTCGCCCGGCGGATTGGTCTCGGGGGCGACGGCGGTCTCGCGCGGTGCCAGCGGCGCACCCTGCGCGACGCTGCTGATCGGGATCGCCAGCGACGCCATGATGGTGCTTGCCGCAAGAACGGTCGTCACAAGGTTTTTTCGACGGTTCGTCATTCTGTTTCCTTTCTGCCGGGGCTTGCCTGGCTGCGTCCCGGTTTCTCTGCGCAACCATCTAGGACAGGTTGAAACCGCAACGATGACCGGAAACTGTAGCGGCCGATTGCCCTTTCACCGATGTTTATAGATCGCGGATCTGCGCGGGATCTGTCCGCCATATTGCAAATTTGTAAGGCCGGGCTTCTGCTCGCCGCCTGCTTTCAGGGCGCTGCGGGCCGGGGGCGATCGGCCCCAGAACGGAGGAAATCGCCCTTGGCGACGGTTCTAGAAGGGGCCGATCCACCAGGCGATGGCAGCAAGGGCGGCAGCCCAGATCCCAACGACCGCGATTGCACCCGCGCGACTTCTGGGCAGGGCTGCCAGTCTGTCCGCCTTGGCCCTGAGATCGTCCATCACGTCACCCGGCACCAGGCGGACAGCCAGCAAAATCCCAAGCGGAACGAGAATGGCATCGTCGAGATAGCCCAGCACCGGAATAAAATCCGGGATCAGGTCTATCGGACTGAGTGCATAGGTGACGACGCCGACGGCGACAACCTTCGCAAGCCACGGAACACGGGGATCGCGGGCCGCCAGGTAGAGCGCCACGACATCGCGCTTTACCAGACCAGCCCAGTCCCGCAACCGCCTCAGGATC
Source organism: Paracoccus sp. L-17 (assembly GCF_056857655.1). NCBI lineage: Bacteria > Pseudomonadati > Pseudomonadota > Alphaproteobacteria > Rhodobacterales > Paracoccaceae > Paracoccus > Paracoccus sp. L-17. The sequence goes on along the minus strand of NZ_JBSXNM010000041.1, from coordinate 19,704 downwards.
TCGGGTTTTTCCATGCAATTCCTGCGGCCCGGTTCGGTACCGGCCTTGAAAGACGAAGAACATGCCCGCGCAGTTCAAGGTCAATCCCTCCGGATGATTTGAGCGGCAGCGGTTCACCGGGATACAGCGTTGAGCATCCTTTATCATCGGCGGCCATCGGCGTTTTCCTCCAGCAGTTCGATCTGGATCTGCTGCAATTCGACCAGCTTTTCCCATTGGTGGGCAAGCTGATGGTCGATCTTTTCGTGCAATTGCCGGATTTCCAGTTCGGATTTGAGGTTGACGCGATAATCGTTCTCGGCCCGCAGACGGTCCTTTTTCTCCTGCCGGCGCTGGCTCATCATGATCACCGGCGCCTGAAGGGCGGCCAGACAGGACAGGACGAGGTTCAGCAGGATGAAGGGATAGGGATCGAACGGCCTGGCGCCGAGGAACAGAACGTTCAGCAGCATCCAGAAGATCAGCACCGCCAGAAAGGACAGGATGAAGGTCCAGCTGCCGCCGAATTCGGCCACGCCGTCGGCAAGCCTCTCGCCGAACGTGTAGGTGTCCTCTGCCTCGTTCTCGGGGTTGCGCGATACCGGTTCGCCCGCTTCGAGGCTGGCGATCACCTGCCGGTCAAGATCGGCCAGTTCACCGCGTTCGTCGGCCAGCAGCCGTTCGACATAATCCCGTCGGAACCGTGCAAGGTCCGGCTGGCAGATCTGCTTGCCCTCGCCCCAGCCGGGCGCCGTGGCGGCGATCAGTTCGGACACGCCCGGACGAACCGAAATCCATGGGCGCAGCCTGGGCGCCGGAAAGGATCGTCCGCAGACGTGGCAGACGGACTTTCCGGCAGTCCGGGTGGAAACCGGGTCGATCATGCCATACCTCATCCTTCGCCGCCCGGGCCGACATGACGAGCGGACTATCGTTTGCCGGGAAATTCAACCCCGGAGGGGTCTGTCCGATCGCGGCCAATCGGCATCCTCGCAGCGGCGGCGTGTCCGGCCAGCCGGAAGGCGTCCTTTTCGCGATGGCGATTGTGGCCCGTCAGGATCGCCCGAGGTGTCGGTTCGGGCGGCGCCGGACCACGAGGCCCGGCCGGAAAAGCGCCGCCCGTCCGGTTCTCCTGTCCTTTCGGGGGCTAGTTCATGTACCAGCCGTGGCTGACGACAAGCGACTGGCCGGTCAGCGCGTTGGTGGGAAAGGCGGCGAAGATGTGGGCGACCTCGGCGACGTCGGCGATCGTGGTGAATTCCTGATCGACGGTCTCGCCCAGCATCACGCGGTTGACGACCTCGTCCTCGGAGATGCCCAGATCGCGCGCCTGTTCGGGGATCTGCTTTTCCACCAGCGGCGTCTTGACGAAGCCGGGGCAGATCACATTGGCGCGCACGCCACGTTCGCCGCCTTCCTTCGAGATCACGCGCGCAAGGCCCAGAAGCCCGTGCTTGGCGGTGACATAGGCCGATTTCAACGGCGAGGCTTCCTTGGAATGGACCGAGCCCATGAAGATGATCGAACCCGATCCGGCCTTGTACATATGCGGCAGACAGGCCCTGGATGTCAGGAATGCGCCGTCAAGATGGATCGACAGCAATTTCTTCCAGTCGGCGAACGGAAAGTCCTGCAACGGGTGGACGATCTGGATTCCCGCATTGGACACCAGGACGTCGATCTTGCCCCATTTCGTGACGACCGCCTCGATGCCGGCATTGACCTGCGCCTCGTCGGTCACGTCCATTTCGACCGCCATCGCCGTACCGGGACCTTGCGCCGTCAGCGCGTCGGCCGTCTTCTGCGCGGCGTCCAGCTTGAGATCGGCGATGACGACCTTCGCGCCATCGGCGATGAAGCGTTCGGCGATGCCGTGGCCGATGCCGCTGGCCGCGCCGGTGATGATGCAGACCTTGTCCTTGAGGTTCATTTCACGTCTTCCTTTTTCCAATGGCGCGGCGACAAGGATGCGCCGCGACCGTTTCCAGATATGTCCACAACGCCCGCCCCCGCCCCCGGCTCCCACATGCCTAGCGCAGCGGAGGATCGCCCGCAGCAAGGAAGGCCAGCGCGTCGGGAAGCGCCGAACGCCAGAATTTCCAGTTGTGATCGCCCTCTGCGACCCGCAGGTGAACAGCGACGTTTCTTGCCTTCAGCGTCTGATACAGCGCAAATGTTCCCCGCCAGAGGCCAAGCGAATCGTGGTCGCCAATGGCAAGAAGGAGACGGGGCATCGTTTCGGGCCTTGTCTTGTCATTCAGCAGGGTGAACACGTTCAACGCATTGAAGCGGCGGCCGTCGAAGGGATCGCCGAAAGCGCCGGAAAAGTGCGGTCCCGGATTTGGCAGATCGATACCGGTCTCGAACATCCCGTCGGGTTCGACATCGAAATAGACCGCATCGCGGATCAGATTGAGCTTTTCGGCCGGCAGATTCAGATCTTCCTGCGGAACGTTCTGCCAGATCGCGGGTGACAAAGCCGCGATCGAGCCGAAACGGGGCCTTGCCATCGCCAGGCGAAGCGCACCATATCCACCCATGGAAAGGCCCAGGATCGAGTTGGCCCGGGGGCGTTCATCGATCCGCCATTTCGCATCCACCCAATCGATTATGGCGTCAAATGCCGCTTCCGCGTCGCGGCCGGGGCCGGCATCGACATACCAGTTGTTTCCCAGGCTCGGCATGACGACAATCGGCCGGGCGCCCGTATCGGGCATCGCGGCGAGTGTCGCATCCACCTGGCCCAGACGGACCCAGTCGCAGCCTGTGCCGCCAAGCCCGTGGAGAAGAACCAGCAGGGGCCGGCCCGATACAGGTTCATCGGTCTCTGGCTCGAGCACGACGACGGATGAGGCCGGGTTCATGTCGATGGACGGCACCGAATAGGTGCCGATCCTGTATCCCGCCGCCAGCGGACGGTCCTTGGGCTGGCAAGGTTCTGCAAACGCCTGGATCGCGCCCAGCGTCGTGGCGGCAAATATCAGGCCGGACCATTTCAAGCGGCGTCTCATGGACGGAACCCTTCTCCGAGAAACCTCTGCCTTGCGGGGGCGTCGAGGTTGCGAAAGACCGGACGCGAATGCAGGAACGGCATCCTGATCATTCCAGATAGTCATGCATGACCTCACCCAATCCGAGGGTCAGATCGGTCAAGAGATGAACGGCCGAGATCACCTCGAGAACCGGCAGGGCGGCCACGGGCGCCAGCGCATGATGGTGCAGTTCCAGCCCGGCGGGGCCTTCCCATGCGCCTTTCAGCGCGATGTCGGTCGTGTAGTAGCGGACGAGTTCGCAGATCCGCGGGCTGCAATCGACATGGGGAATGATCTTGAGAAGAAAATTCGGCGCCTCGAGCGCCTTGATCACCTTGTTCTTGTCCAACTCGCGATGCTTGTAGCCCATCGTGCCGGTCGCCACCCGGACCGAGCCGACATCAAGCGTGCCGATCAGCGTGTCCTTCTCGATCCGCAGCGCGGGGTCGGCCAGCTTTTTCGGAAAGCCCCAAATTTCGCGACCGCCCGCAATCGGCGCCTCGTCGTTCAGAAACATCGCATGGACGTAGCCGCCCGCAACGCCGTCCAGCGTCACCGGGATGACCTGTCCGCTTTCGGTATAATCGCCAAACCCCGTCGAATCCGGCATCCGGATGAATTCGTATTTGACCAGCGGGTCGGTGATTTCCAGCGGCTCGGGCACGACCGCCCGCAATGCATCGATGTCCGTGCGGTAGGTGATCGTCAGGAACTCGCGGTCGATGAACCGGTAGGGGCCCTTTGGGTAGGAGGGACTTGTCAGCGGCATGGCGAAAGCCTGTTTGGCGACATCGCTCGGTTTCATTTCGTTTCCCTTCACGTGTTCCGTGAGCCCAGATCGAAGACCTGCAGGCCGTCCTTGCCGATCTCGCGGCTCTTCCATTTCCTGTGCGCCAGCGTGCGGCCGACATCGGCGATCCCCGCCGTCCAGTGTTCGGTCATCGACAGCCGCGAGAATTCGTAGTCCTTGGAATTGCGCTCGAACCCCTCCTTGCGGTGAATGAAATGGACCAGCGTGACCGGGCAATCGGGACCGGCGTCGCGCAGCAGGGCCAGATCGGGATCGGATTGCATCTCCTTCGGCAGCTTCGCCGCCAGCCGTTCGGCCGCAGCCCGGATGTCATGCAGGTGGCGGTAGCGATCGGTGGTCAGGCGGGTCCGGCTGGAATAGCGGATGTCCTTCTCGCGTTGCTGGACATCGGCGATGTCGACCGGCAGATCACCGCGGGCGCTGAACAGGTCGATCTGAAAGATGCACAGCGCCTCGGTGCCGGCGTTCTCCATCACGTATTGCAGCGGTGTGTTGGAGACGAGGCCGCCGTCCCAATAGAAATGGCCGTCGATCTCGACCGGCGGAAAACCCGGCGGCAAGGCGCCGCTGGCCATGATGTGCCGCATGTCGAGGCGCATCTCGGTGCTGTCGAAATAGGCGAAGTTGCCGGTCTCGATATCGGTCGTGCCAACGCTGAGGCGCGGACCCTTTTCGTTGAGATAGTCGAAATCGACCGTCTCATTCAGCGTCGCCGCAAGCGGCGCGGTGTCATAGAAGCTGAGCGCCGGATGGGCCGCGAACGGCCAGAGCGCCAGCAGCGGGCGCGGCCGGAAAAAGCCGGGCGCGCCTGCCAGCGCCACTTCGGCGGCGGCAATTTCCGAATAGATGCGGCGCGGCTTCGGGCCCCACATCCAGGGGGCGTAGGTCAGATCCGAGGTGATCTGTTCCCAGAAGCTGCGAAGCCGCTCGACCCGCGTCTCGACCGGGTTGCCGCAGATGATCGCCGCGTTGATGGCGCCGATGGAAATTCCCGCGACCCAGTCGATTTCCAGCCTGCTTTGGGCCAGTTTTTCATAGGCGCCGGCCTGATAGGCCCCAAGGGCACCGCCGCCTTGCAGCACCAGGACGTTCCGCTCTGCTGTCGGCATCTGCTTCTTCCTCGTCGGCACATCGTCCAGGGGAAGGATATGATATCCACCGACCGTCACTTTTACCCGGTTCTTACAAAAGTGACAGCTTTGCCGGCATCCTTGACCGGGCAATGCCGGATTGGCGGACTTGATCGGTGGCCGGATCCGCACGAGCCAATCTTGAAGACGCGGCTGGGGATCAAGGGTGCGGCCGGCCCGAGGGCGATCCGCCGTTTGCACGTCATCGCGCCGGACCGCCGCCCGAAGGCACGGCAGGCGCAGTGGCAATCGCCGCAAGGCCTGCTACCGTGAACGGGCGTTGCGCGACCCGTCACGGAGAGATTTTCGCCATGTGCCTTTCCCAGACCGTCAGCTTTACTGCCAGCGCCTTTCTCGTGGTGGGTGGCGGTCATGCCGTCACGCGCGCCTGGGCGATCAATCCGCGGTATCTGCCGGTGGCGCTGATGCCGGTCTTTGCCGGACTTCAGCAATTCATGGAGGGCAACGTCTGGTGGGGGGTGAATACCGGCGATCCGGGCGCGACCCTGCTGGGGGCACTGGGGTTCATCTTCTTCACCTGGTTCATGTGGCCGTTCTGGATCCCGCTGGCCTCCTGGGTGCTGGAGCCGCCCGGCAGCCGGCGCCGGCCCTGGATGGCTGCCATGTCGGTCGCGGGGCTTGCCTTCGGACTGGCGCTCTATGTGCCGCATCTGGTCAATCCCGGCTGGATCGAGGTGACGGTCAATCAGGATTCGCTGGCCTACGACGGCACCATGCTGCTTGACTACCTGATGCCGCGCTGGATGACCTATGCGATCTACCTTTTCCTGATCATCGTGCCGCCGGCGATCTCGACCTATCTGCACATGCGCTGGTTCGCGCTGACCATCGTCGCGGTGGTCGTGGTGGACATCCTGTTCCTGCGCTATGCCTATATCTCGTTTTTCTGCCTTTTGGCCGGTCTTGGCACCCTGCATTTGATCTACATCATAGCGCGAAACAAATGCGCGCGCGAATGTCCTGTCCTGTTCGCATAGCCGGTTTTCCAGCCGCGCGAGAAAGGAGAGCGATCATGGACCAATCCGGAAACCTCGTTCGCGACCATGCCAGCCGTGACCACGCGCGGCTGGAGCGGACGCTGATCACCAGCCGAAAGACGTTTCTGGGCTTCCTGATGAAGCGATTGGGCAACCGCCCGGATGCCGAGGATGTCCTGCAGGAATTCTGCATCCGGGTTCTTGCGCGTCGGGATCAATTGCGCGAGGCCGAGCGGATGGACGCCTGGCTCTATGCGGTGCTGCGCTCGACCCTCAATGATCACTTCCGGAAGGCGGGCCGGGCAAGGCGCCTCGACAGCGCGATGGCGCTGGAGGCCAAATCGGCCGTGGTGGTCGAGGATGGCGTCGAGGGGATGGATGTCCTCTGCCAATGCATCAAGGGGCTGCTGGGCGAACTGCGCCCGGCCGACGCCGATCTGATCCGGCGCATCGACATCGACGAGACCCAGCGGGCCGAGGTTGCCGCGGATCTGGGGCTGCGGCCCGGAACCCTGAACGTCCGGCTGCACCGCGCCCGTGTCGCGCTAGGCGAGGCGTTGCTGGCGCATTGCGGACCCTGCTGTCGCCACGGCTTCGACGATTGTTCCTGCCCGCCTTCGGGCTGCGCGCATCCCGTGGAAGACACGGATTGCGAAGATGAATTGCTGGCCCTGTGACGGCCGGCCTGTAACCAAGCGCCTTTCGCGGCGTCATCATTTCGATGCTGATGCGGGAGGAAGGAATGACGCCGTCGCGCTTGTGCGGATCGAATCAGGCCATCGGAAAGACACCGGCCGACCGCGCGGTGGTCGCGGAACTGCTGACAAACGTCTTCTGCGATTGCGGGGAAGAGGTCGGGTTCCGGATCGGGACGATGGCATGCGAGCTGTTTCGCCGGGTCGATCTTGCAGGCCAGCCGACCCGGAAGGCAGCCCAGGCCCTGGGCCTTGATCCCCGCGATGCGGCGGCGATCCTGGATCTGGTGCGCCGAAACATCGCGGATGCCCTTGTCCACAGCATGTCCGCGCCGCCGATCCGGACCCCTCGCGACCGCGACGGCCTTCAGGCCGCGCCCCCGGACGGATGATCCGCCGCCGGTCGGCTGTGATGGATCAAGACCTGCAGGCCGCGTCTTCGTGGCCGGCCAGGCGGACCGTTTCTGATCAATGCGGCCCTTCGGGGCCATCCCGATTTCAACACGGAAAGGAGAAATCGCCATGACAATATCCAGCGACAAGGCAGGGGCCGCGGGCCCGAAAGCCCATGCCGCATCGGCGGGGGACGAGGCTCTGCGCGTCGGTCGTCGAAGCCTTCTGGTCGGCTCGGCCGGCCTGGCTGCGGGAAGCGTTCTGGCATATTCGCCCGCCGCCGCGCAGTCCGTCCGGTCCGGACAGGCCCAGACGGCCGGGCATGGGCTGGCTCCGGGGATGCTGGGCAACCGGCTCTATACCGCGAACCCGACCCATCCCAGCATGGCCGATATCAGCGAGAACCCGGCCAATGTCCCGCCGCCGATCACCCGCACCGAGCCCGCGACGATCCGTCTGGAATACGAGACCATCGAGATCGAGGCGCATCTTGACGGCAATACCAGCTACCGGTTCTGGACCTTCAACGGCAAGGTGCCCGGTCCCTTCGCGCGCGTCCGGGTCGGCGATACCGTCGAGGTCTATCTCAAGAACAACGAGGATAGCTGGTTTGCCCACAATATCGACCTGCACGCCGTAACCGGACCGGGCGGCGGCGCGGCGCTCGGCTCGCCGGGGCCGGGCGAAAGCTACAGCTTCAGGTTCAAGGCGCTCAATGCCGGGCTCTACGTCTATCACTGCGCGGTCGCGCCCGTGGCTCAGCACATCTCGAACGGCATGTATGGCCTGATCCTGGTCGAGCCGGAAGGCGGGCTGCCGCCGGTCGATCGGGAATATTATGTCATGCAGGGCGAACTTTATACCGAGGAACGCATCGGCACCCCGGGCCTGCTGACCGAAAGCTACGACAAGCTCGTCGACGAGCGTCCCGAATATTTCGTCTTCAACGGCCATACCGGCGCGCTGACCGATCACTATCCTCTCAAGGCCAAGGTCGGCGAGACGGTGCGCATCTTCTTCGGTGTCGGCGGGCCCAATTATACGTCGTCCTTCCACGTCATCGGCGAAATCTTCGATCGGGTCTATGTGCACGGATCGCTGGAGACACCGCCGCTGAAGGATGTCCAGACCGTCACGGTGCCGGCCGGCGGCTCGGCGATGGTCGAGTTCACATGCGATGTTCCCGGACGGTTCGTATTGGTCGATCATGCGTTGTCGCGGGCGGAAAAGGGTCTGGCGGGATATCTGATGGTCGAGGGCGAGGAAAACCCGGATCTGTTCGCGTCGCTGGATGAAGGCTAGCGTCAAGACCCGATCAGCCGATTGAAATGGCATGGCCGGAACTGCCCGACGACTTGAGCATGGACAGCATTGCCGTGCGCGTTTGGCTCCGCGCGCGCGGCGGAAAAGGGTGGGGCGCAGGTTCCGGCCATCGGCGCGCCTTTCGCCGCAACAAGATCCCATGGGCAGGTGGACGGCGTCCGGCTCGCTGACAGAGTGGGGTTGTTCATCGGACCGACCACTCTGGAGACGCTCATGGAAAAAATCGCCGACCGCCCCGCCGAACCGACCGCCGTCCGCACCGATCTTGGCGCAATCTTCGTCTCGTTGGAACTCAGCCGTTCGAGTTGGGTCGTCACCGCGCTGCTGCCGGGCGGCGGCGAGAAGATGTCTCGCCACGGCATCCCGGGCGGCGACATTGCGGGCCTGCTGGCCCGGTTCGCGCAGCTGCGGGACAAGGCGCAGGCGCGCACGGGGCGCCATTTCCCGATCATCGTGATCCAGGAAGCCGGGCTCGACGGATTCTGGATCCACCGCGCGCTGGTGAACGAGGGGGTCGAGAGCCACGTTGTCGATCCCGCCTCGATTGCCACGTCGCGACGAAGGCGCCGGGCGAAGACCGACCGGCTCGATGGCGAGACGCTGGTCCGGACCCTGCTCGCCTTCAAGCGCGGCGAGCCGCGGGTCTGCGCCATGGTCCGCGCACCGAGCCCCGAGGACGAGGATCGCCGGCGCATCACGCGCGAGCGCAAGGTGCTGATCGCGGAGCGCGTGGAGCACGTCAACCGCATCAAGGGCCTGCTGTTCGCGCAGGGCATCCGCGGCTACGAGCCGCTGCGCCGGGACCGGCGCGCGCGGTTGGAGGATCTGCGCACCGGAGACGGCCGCGATCTGCCGCCCCACCTGAAGGCGCAGATCCTCCGCGAGCTCGACCGGCTGGAACTCCTGCTCGAGCAGATCAAGGCGGTGGAGGCCGAGCGCGATGCCGCGCTCGCCGAGGAGCCGCAGGATGGCGAGACGCCCGCGGCGGCGAAGATGCTGCTGGACATCAGGGGCATCGGCCCGGAGTTCGCCGCACTTCTCTGGTCGGAGGGGCTGTTTCGCCATTTCGACAACCGAAGGCAGGTAGCGGCCTATGCGGGGCTGGCTCCGACGCCATGGCAGAGCGGCGCGGTGAGCCGCGAGCAGGGTGTGTCGAAGGCGGGCAATCCGCGATTGCGCTCCACGATGATCCAACTCGCCTGGCTCTGGCTGGGGCACCAGCCGCAGTCGGCGCTCACCCGCTGGTTTCGCGCGCGCGTCGAGCAGAATGGCGGTCGCCTGCGCAAAACGGCGATCGTCGCGCTGGCCCGGAAGCTGCTGGTGGCGCTGTGGAAATACGTCACATCGGGCGTGATGATCGAGGGTGCCGCCATGAAGCCGAGCACCCCCTGAGCCTGCCGTCCCCATTGATGCGTCGAATACCGGCCCGGGCCTGATCAGCCCGGATCGGTCCAGGCGGGCGAGCCGTACCAGTCCGTGGCCTGACAACAGGACCGTTAACAAGAAGGGTGTCGCCCCCTCCGAGCCCCGCCCGCCGCACGCGGGATATTGGTGCAGCCGTCCCTGGCGGCGACCGGATGTGAGGTTGATCGTGCCCGGGCCATCGGGCCGCGTCATGCAATCGGGCTCCGTCCCTGGATCGAAGGGCATCGAAGAAAGCGCCAGGCGATGCGCCGACGCGGGGAAATCGCGTGACTCGCGCGCCGGGACCTTGCCGGGCGGAGGCCCGCAGCCTGAAGCCATCGACATCCGACCCGGCGTACGAAGCTGCACTGGCCGCGGCCCCGCCGTCGCCAGCGTGTTGGTGCGCGCACCGACGGGGCCGCGGCCTTCGGTCGTGCCGGCCTCGGGGTGTTCCTGCCTGAGATTTGCAATCGCGCTGTCTCGCTTCCCCAGGTCTCAGCCCGTCCTTCAGGAACCGCATCCAAGCTCAGCGAAGGGATCGACCGCAATGAAAAGCCGAACGAAGAAGCGCTTGACCCAGAAAAGCCCGTGTGAGGACTGGCGCCGCATCGCCACCCGCCATGACAAGCGTGCCCGAAACTTCGAAACCGCCGTCGCCATCGCGGCCAGCAGTCTCTGCCGGACCTGATCGGGTCTCGACCCGAGGCAAACGAACCTTGAAGATTGTTCGGGCTGAATGAAGCGGTGATCAGGAAGTCCGGTGATCAGTCGCGGAACTGCTGCTGAAAGGCGCGGATACGGGCTGCATTGACGCCCTGGTCGCTGCGCCCGACCCTTGAGACGCTGCGCATATCGACGCGACTTCCGCCTTCCCGTGACGTCACGACGACCACGACATCGTCCGCGAAGTAGAAGTCAGGGGTTCGGGCTGTTGCCTCGAAGCAGAGGCGCTCGGGGTCTTTCGCAACGATTTCCCAGCCCATGTCCTCGGCGATTTTGAGAGCGCGCAGATACGCCGCATCTGCGGGCAGGTCTGTTGCGAGCGGTGCGATGTCGGGATAGGCGGCGGCTTGGGCCGCCGCCAGTTCGGGACCAGCGTATCCAAGCGTATTGCTCGCCCCTGCGCGGGTGTCGTCCAGCACCTGGAATGAGGGTGGGTTGGCCGTGTCGGTCGAGATGTCGTGGTTGGGCGCTGCGGGCGGCGCCGGGTTGAGCGCCATTCGCTGATCTTGCCCGCATCGTCCTCGATCCGGGCGCGCGGCACGCGCACCGTCCCGGTGCCGAATGTGGCGGTGAGCCGGCGGTCGCGATGTCCGTGGCGGCAGCCCTTCTTTGATCCGCCGCCGCGGCCATAGTGGCAGCGCCCGATGAAGGCCTCGGATTCTTCCTCAAAGAGCGTCTCGATGGTCGCCCGAATGTTCTGCCGAAGCCGATCCTCGATCGGATCGTAGCCCGTCGCACCGGGCAGTAGCGCATGCGTGTCGGTGTCTGGTATCTTGGTCATGGCGTAATCTCCCTGGCGGTGCCAGCCGCCGGTTGGGTGGGTTCAAGTCACCCGGAGATTGCGCCGCCAAACAATTTCCACCACTTCCGAGACATGACCATCAACTCCATGTTCGAGAAAGACGGCCGATGGCAGGCCTTCACGGCATTCCTCGATGACGGGCGCATCTGCCTGACGAACAATGCGGCCGAACGCGCCCTGCGCGGCGTGGCTTTGGGCAGAAAGTCATGGCTTTTTGCGGGTTCCGAACGCGGTGGTGATCGGGCCACCGCCATGCATACCCCCATCGTCACGGCCAAAATGAACGACATCGACCCGTAGACCCTGCACGCCGATGTTCTCACCCGGCTGCCTGACATGCCCGTCTCGCGCGTGCCTGAACCTCTGCCCTGGAACTGGAAAACCCGGTCCCTCGCCGAGGCCGCATGATCATGGCCCTGGCGACAGCAGCATCATCGCATTCACCCCGTCCGGTATCGAAAACCTGAGAGAGCTCATCGAAATGGACCGCGAGCGCGCGCGCTGACCGCGTGCGATCCACGCCGGATGCTTACGATCGGAAGCAGTTTCGTCGAGATGCATGCGCCACAGGTCCTGATAGGCCACCTGCGCGATTCGAGAATCGGATATGACGGTCATGGGCGCCCTCAAGTCTGTGTGCATCACAGCTATAATTGCTGCACTCTAGCGCAAGTGTGCAGCAGGAATTTTTTCGCTGCACATGATTCAACGCTTGTTGCTTCGCTGACTCGTCGACAAGCGAATATCTCAAGGCACCTTATTCCGTCCGGTGGCGTCCGGCACCGAAGGAATGACCCACTCCCTGGCAGGGCAGTGGGTCCTGTTTTGCGAAACTCCCTCGACCGATGCCATAGCCGATCCGAGATGGGCGCAGATAGGCAAAGAGGCCGATCATGAAACCGATACGATAGCTTGACCCGGCGGAAAGCCGGTCGAAAATCCGGGACTACCTCTTCTGAAGCCGCATGGACCGTCATCGATCCGGTGCAACGCTCGGCACGCCGGAGCATTTAGTCCGGTGTGCCGAGCGCCTCCCGTTCACGGGAAGGGCTACTTGGCGCATTCCTGAATGGCAGCCAGATCGGGTCCCTTCGGCGTGCGTCCCAGGTTGAACGGAACCGAGGCGTCCCGCCACAGAGCATAATTTTCCAGATACTCGATCTGGCTGGCATACACCTTGGCTGCGGTCGGGTTCTCGCAGGCGACCTCCTGAATGGTCTCGTTTGCGGTTTGCTGAATCTTCTCCAGCGAGGCATCGTCCATCCGCGTGATCTCGATCCCCGCATCCTGGAACTTTGCATAGGCTTCGGTGGCCCGCTTTTCGGTGAATGACAGGCTCCACAGCATGGTGGATTCGGCGGCAACGCGCAGCTGTTCCTGCGTCTGTTCGTCCAGCGCGTCCCAAGCCGCCTTGTTGATCATCACCCCGAAGACAGAGGATGACTGGTGCCAGCCCGGCGTCGACCAGTATTTGGTGACCTGCTGGAAACCCCCCGAGAAATCGACGTTGGGGGTCGAGAACTCGGCTCCGTCCACCACGCCGCGTTCAAGCGACTGATAGATCTCTCCACCGGCGATACTGACCTGGCTGCCGCCCAGCTTTTCCAGCAGACGACCCTGTTCAAGGCCGGACAGGCGCAGCCGCATGCCTTGCAGATCCTCGATCTTGCTGATCGGCTTGTTGACCGTGCGAAAGCCGGATTCGTTGTTGGTCACGCCATAGGGTAGATAGACCATGCCGAACCTGCCATAGGTCTCATCATACATTTCCTGGCCGCCCCATTCGGTGATCCAATTGATGTAATCGACGGCGTTGAACAGGCTCGACGTGGTAGCCAGCGGCGAGAATGCGGCATCGCGCCCGGCCCAGTAGCCCGGCCAGTCCGCGCCTGCCTGGATCGTGCCGCTTTCGACGGCACCGAAGACTTCGCCCGCCGGAACGAGGCTGCCGCCGTCATAGAATTCGATCGTCAGCTTGTCGGGATCGACCAGCTTCTTGACCGTCTCGACCCAGTGCTTGTCGATCTCGATCAGTTCAAGGCTGGACGGCCAGACCGACGTCATGGTCCATTTCTCGGCCATCGCGGGTGCCACCATTGCAACCGTCAACGCGGCGCTTGTCAGAAGTCTTTTCATGTATTCCTCTCCCATTGAAAAAAAGTGGTGGCGGCGTGTCAGCCGCCATAGATCGCCGCCGGCAGCCAGGTGACCAGCGACGGAAACACGATTATCAGCGCGCACATCATGACGATCAGAATGATGAACGGCAGGACGCCCAGGATGATGTCGCCGGTCGTGATCTCCGGCGGCGATATGGCTCGCATGTAGAACAGCGCATATCCGAAGGGCGGCGACAGGAAGCTGGTCTGCAGCACCACCGCCATCAACACGACGAACCACAAGGGATCGACGTTCATCTCGGCCACCAGAGGCAGGAAGATCGGGAAGGACAACAACACGATCCCGGTCCAGTCCAGAAACATTCCCAGGATGAAGACCGCGACCAGCATCGCCGCGATCAGCGTATAGGGATCGCTGGCCAGTCCGCGCATCAGATCCTGACTGGCGCGAAGCCCGCCGGTGATGTTGAAGACCCCGGTGAAGGCCGTGGCCCCCACGACGATGAACAGGATCATCGCCGATGTCCGGCCGGTTTCCAACAGCGCCGAATAGAAGGTCGCCCATCCGAACCGGCGACGCGCGATCACGATCAGCAGGGCCAACACGGCCCCGATGGCGCTGGCCTCGGTCGCGGTGGCGATCCCTGCGAGCAGCGATCCCAAGATGCCCAGGATCAGGATCAGCGGCGGCACCGCTTCGACGATCAGCATCCGCCACATCGCGCTACGGCTGATCTGTTCCTCGTCCCGGATCGGCGGAGCCCATTCGGGCTTCAGCCAGGCGATGATGACGACATAGACCGCATACATCATTCCCAGAAGAATACCCGGAATCATCGCACCCGCAAACAACTGGCCCACCGACAGGCCGGGCGCATAGGATGCCATCAGGATCAGCATGATCGAGGGCGGAATCAGGATGCCCAGACAGCCCGAGGCCGCAATCAGTCCGGACGCCATGCGGCGGTCATAGCCGTATTGCAGCATGGGGCGCAGGGCCATCATTCCCATCACGGTAATTGACGCGCCGATAATGCCGGTCGTCGCGGCCAGCAGGATCGAGATGAACACGACCGCCAGGCCCAGCCCGCCGGTCACCCGCGCCATCAGGTGGCGCAGGGCCTCGAACATCTTGTCGGTAACGCCGCTGTCGGACAGGAACCGCGCCATCAGCACGAAGAGCGGGATCGCTATCAGGACGTAATTGTCCAGGACGTCTCCGAAGATCCGGTTGATGACGATGCCCAGAACCATCGGCTTTCCGGCGATCAGTGCCCCCAGAACCGCCGTTCCGCCCAGCACCAGCGCCAGCGGATGGCCCATGAACAGGCCCAGCAGCAGCAGGCCGGACATGACCAGCGCAATCGTTTCACCGGACATCCAGCGGCTCCATCGGTTGAAGATCGTCGGTCTTGCGCAGGGCCAGTTTCAGAATTTCGCTGATACCCTGCAGCAGCAGCAGGACCGCCGCCACGAACATCGCCATCTTCAGCGGATAGACCGGCAATTGCACGGCACCATACGTCACCTCTCCCTGTTGCCACGAGGTCATGGCGAAATCCCAGCTGCGGCGGGCAAAAACCCAGGCGAAGGGCAGGAAGAAGATGATGTAGCCCGCAATCTCGACCCAGCGGCGCAGGGCGGGACGCAAGCGCGCCGTGACCAGATCGACGCGCACATGGGCCTGATGGCGAAGGGCATACCCGCCAAGCAAGATAAAGTAGAACCCGTAGAGTTGCTTGGTCAGGTCAAAGGCCCATCGCGTCGGCTGCCCGAACACATAGCGCATGACGACATCATAGATGATGATTCCCGCAAACAGCACGGCCACGACCGATACGACGCGGCCAACAGCCTCGTTTATCGAGTCGATAAGGCGGATCAGCGGCATGTGGTAATTCCCCCTGCGTTGATGCGGTCCGCCGGTTTCAGGGCGTCGCGCAATTCGAACCCTATCAGCATCCGCGCCATCTGGCGGGCCGTTTTTCGGCAAAGGCCAAGGCACCCTCCTTCGCATCGGCCGAGGCGGCGACGGGCGCGAAGATGCTGTCATTGCGGCGCCACAATTCCGCCTCGTCCCTGTTCCGGGCGGCATTCAGCAAAGCCAGCGTCGCGGTCACGGACAAGGGGGCGTTGGCGACGATCCGATGCGCCAGGGCCCGCGCGTCGGGCAACGGATCGTCAGCGGATGCAAGGCTTATCAGACCCAGTTCCATCGCCTCGTCCCGATCGAAAGCGCGCGCAGACAAGAGAATCTCGGCAGCACGGGCTTGCGGGATGCGGGCGGCCAGCCGAAACACCCCTCCCGCGCCCGCGATCAGGCCGCGCTGCGGTTCCGGCAGGCCGAACCGCGCCCCCGGTCCGGCCACGATCATGTCGCAGGCCAGTGCCAGTTCGAACCCTCCCGCCAGCGCCGGACCCGCCACGGCGGCGATCAGGGGTTTCTTGCGCATCCGCCGTGCCAGACCACCAAAGCCGAAAGGCCCGTCCAGAATCGCGCCGGCCTTGCCTTCGGAAAAGGCCCGCAGATCCAGGCCGGCAGAAAAGGCCGGACCGCTGGCAGCGAGAATCGCGATGCGGATATCGTCATCCGCCTCGATCCGGTCAAAGGCTGCAGTCATCGCGTCGTTCAGCTCCGCATTGATCGCATTGCGGGCAGCCGGGCGATTCAGCGTGACGGTGGCGATGGCGCCATCGACCTGGAACAGGATCGGCTCAGCCATCGGCGGGCTTTGTCGCCTGCGCCGACAGCGCGGCGCGGGCACGCAATTCGGCGCGGATGATCTTGCCGGTGGTGGTCATCGGCATCTCGTCGATGAAATGAACAGCGCGCGGATATTCATAGGCCGCCAGATGCCGCCGCACATGGTCCGAGATCTGGTCGGCCAGGTCGGCGCTGGCCACATGGCCCGGCGTCAGCGTCACGAACGCCGCCACGATGTGCCCTCGGATTGGGTCGGGCTGCCCCACCACGCCCGCCAGATGCACAGCGGGATGGCGCAGCAGGCAATCCTCGATCTCGGCCGGGCCAATCCGGTAGCCGGCGGACGAGATCACGTCGTCGTCGCGGCCGACGAAGTGCAGCCGCCCGTCGGCACGCCGCCTGCCCCGGTCGCCGGTCAGCAGCCAGCGTCCCGATGGCGCGCTGAGAAACTTGGCCTCTGTCGCCCGGGGATTGTTCCAATAGCGAAGGAACATCACCGGGTCAGGCCAACGCACCGCGATCTCTCCCTCGGTTTCGTCGGGCAAGACGTTGCCGGTGGCCGCGTCTATCACCGCGACGTCGTGGCCGGGCGCGGCACGACCCATCGCACCCGGGACCGCCGGCTCGACCGCATCGCAGCACGAAACCGTCATGTTGCATTCGGTCTGGCCGTAGAATTCATTGATCGTGGTGCCAAAGACCCGCCGGCCCCATTCCAGCAGTTCGGCGCCCAGCGGCTCGCCTCCGCTGGCGACCGACCGCAGCGTCAGGTTCCACCTTCCGGCGTCCGGTTCCAGGCGCATCATCTTCAACGCGGTGGGCGGAAGAAATGCATTGCGAACGCCGTGATCGCGCATCAGATCGAAGGCCGCGCGGGCCGTGAACTTGCGAAACCGGCACGCGACGACCGGAATGCCGTGATAGAGCCCTGGCATCAGGACATCCAGCAGACCCCCGATCCAGGCCCAGTCCGCGGGCGTCCACAAGCGGTCGCCGGGCTGCGGCATCAGGTTGTGGCTGACCTCGACTCCCGGCAGATGACCCAGCAGAACCCGGTGTGCGTGCAAAGCTCCCTTGGGGCTGCCAGTGGTCCCCGAGGTATAGATGATCATGGCCGGATCGTCGGCCAGGGTCGGCTCGGCGGGATAAGTATCGGGCATGACGGCACAGGCATCGTCCAGATCAAGGACCGCGACCTTTCCGAAACCCGCGGCCGCGTCAGGCGGCAAGCCCTTGCACAGGATCAGCGTCAGGTCGGGCAGGTCGGTGGCAATGCCGGCCAGAAGTTCCAGACGCGCGGCGTCGGTGACGATTGCACGGGCCCCGGAATCGCGCATACGATGCAACAGCGCCTGGGGACCGAAGAGCGTGAACAGCGGCAAGGAGATGCCGCCCATCCGGGTCACCGCGACATGAGCGACGGCGGTCTCGATCGATTGCGGCAACAGCACGCCGACCCGGTCGCCGGGCGCATCCGTCCGTCGCAGCGCGATACCGTGCCTCGCCAGAACATGCGACAGGCGGGCTGCGCGCTGGCCAAGTTCGCGATAGCTGTGCCGCGTGCTGTGACCATCCTCGTCGACCTCGATGATCGCGACCCGGCCCGGATCGCGGCCGATCCAGTGATCGCAGACCGCCTCACCGATGTTGAAATGCCGTGGCACCCGCCATGCGAAGTCCGGCAGTTCCGCCGCCGACATCGCCCGTCCCTGCAAGACTGATCTCCCTCCCACCGGTCATGTCCGCGCCCCACGCGGCGATCACTTGATCGATCCGACGCTAGATTGCGGGGCCAATTACTGTCAATAAGGAAGTCGGGAGGCGGAGGGTCGATGGAAAATGCGAACGATTGATCGCCTGCCGCAGGTTTCAGCCGAGGATGGCAAGCTGCGCCAGCGCACAATTGACCAGATCCGCGCGGCCGGCCTGCAACTGATCTATGAACGCGGCTACGAAGGAATGGGGTTGCGGCTTCTGGCACGGAAGGCGGGCATCGGGCAAAGCACCCTCTACGGCCATTTCGCGACCAAGCAGGATCTTCTGCTGGATCTGATCTGCCTGCACATGGACGATTTGCTGACCAGCCTGCGCCGCCATGTTCCCGAGGCAGGTCCGCCGCTTCCCCGTTTCCTGGCCTTCGTGCGGTTTCATCTGGCCTATCATCTGCGCCGTCATCGAGAAGTCTTCATCTGCTATTCCGAATTGCGCAGCCTGAACCCCGACAACCATGCCCGCGTGACGAAACTGCGCGGCATCTATGAACATGTCCTGATCGGCATCATCCGCGAAGGGATCGAAACCGGCATCATGCGGCGCGCCGATGCTCGCGTCGCGGCCTATGGCATCCTGTCGCTGCTGTCAGGGGTGACCGCCTGGTTCGATTCCGATGGCCCGCTGTCTGAAGTCGAGGTCTGCGACGAATATACCCGTCTGGCGCTTGCCGCCGTGACCGATCCGCTGGGCGCGGTCATGTCCATGGGCGGCACGGCTCTGTCGCCGGACGATGGGCCGATCCGAGACTGATGACACGAGCATCAGACCCCGTCCCGATGGCTTTTGTCGCAAACTCCGGCGCCGATCAGATGATGCCTTTGTTTTCGGCCGGTTATGCGGCCAGCGCGGCGAATTGGGCAAACGGGCACAGTCCGGGCGTCAGCTGACCCTAGCGGATCATGGTCGCGACCTCGATACCTTCGAGTGCTGCCGAGGCTCAGGGTTCCGATTTCCTTACGCCGGGCCGCAACCGCCTGCCCGTCGATTTCGACGGGTTGAAGCTGGTATCCCTTTCCCCCCGGAAATAGGCTGCGCAAAGGGTCGGAAATGCCGGTGGATCCGGGGACATCGTGAATATCGTTTCCTGACAAGGAGTTCTGAGAAGTCTGTTCCCTGTACGTGCGGGGATGAACCGCGGGATCGCCAAAACCGATGTCCGCATTGCATCTGTTCCCTGTACGTGCGGGGATGAACCGTTCTCCGTATCGACATAGCCGATCTTGGCGCCCTGTTCCCTGTACGTGCGGGGATGAACCCTCCCGTTACAGACCTGTTACTCGCTGTTGCTCCTGTTCCCCGCACGTGCGGGGATGAACCGGAGATCGGAAAGGGGGCAGGGTGGTGCTGGAAGCGTCGGACAACATGCGCCTCTCCTTCCGGCACGGGTGCGGGTCTCATTTCCGCGAGGCATGTTCTTTTCATGTTCGCGCAAACCGGCCTGAGCGAACATATGCTGCGTGTCATGTTAAGAAAAACAGATTTATCGAACATGTCGATGGTCTCATGGATCTGGAGACCGTGCGGGTCTTGAAGAGCTTGAACCGCGCTTCCAGTGCATTGGCCACCTTGAAGGGTCAGGCGAGAACGATCCCGAACCAGGGTATCCTGATCGTCACCCTGGCCCTGCAGGAGGCAAAGGCCTCGTCCGAGGTCGAGAACATCGTTACGATGCAGGAGTTAGCGTCCGAGGACGTGGTGTAATTTCTGCGCCTTCATCGGTGCAATCCCGGGTGGCCATCGAGGTGTATGGTCGAGGTGGAGTTTCGACGCTTCAACCACGAACCCTACGGAGACCCCGATGACCAAAACCAACATGG